>NZ_JAPVZT010000012.1:0-81711 GCF_041432495.1 Streptococcus sp. 27098_8_73 | reverse complement strand
CGTCTGCAAACACAGAAGTAACTAATCCACAGCCGACTCAACCAACACTGACTACACCTTCAGCACCAACTACACCAGTGAAAGAAGTGGTAAATATTCCTGATGTTAATCATTTATTGAATGCACAGGTGAGAGCGTCCAACCATGAGCAGAATACATCTAATACTGGCGATAAAGCTGTAGATGGAGACGACAATAGTCGTTGGGCAACAGATAGGAATGCAGTAACTCCTCATCTAACCATGACTTTAAATAAGGTGACATCAATCAAGCGAATTGAGATTGATTGGGATCGTAGGCAGAGAGCGGGACAGCCTAATGATCCAAATGTGCAAGGATGGAAACTTTATTATGCTACAGCAGAAGCTATTAATGAAGAAGAAGCTACTCGTAAATGGAAACTAGCTTATGAAAAAGATGGTCAACCTATCTTAGATGAAAGGGTTAATCTTGATACTCCAATTGAAGCCAAATATCTCAAGTTGGAAATCACAAAATACACTGAAGGTAGTATGCGCTGGCGCAATGTCGGTATTCAGGAAATACGAGCTTATTCTAACATTCCAGAACCAGATAAGGTAACAAATCTTAACCAAGTAGAGTCACTGACTTTGGCTCAAGATGGACATTCACTTGTTTTACCTGAATTACCAGGTAAAGTTAGCTTAGTTGGTAGCAATAAAACAGGTGTGATTGATCTGAATAATAAAATCCACCAGCCTTTAACAGAGCAGACAGTTAAAGTTTCTTTGCAACAAGTGCATGAGGGCCAAACCATTACCAAGGAATTTGAAGTTAGAGTTCCTGGTCGTTATGCAGACGAGGGAGTTGGAGACAAGCCAACAGTGGCTCCAACTGTTCAGCAATGGCATGGTGAGGAAGGACGTTCTTCTATTTTGGAAGACACTGTTCTATCTGTTGGAGATTCGGGATTTGACAAGGCAGCTAATTTCTATGCTAATGACTTGGTTTCTCGAGGATTAGAGCTTGCCAAGGGAGACAGTACATCCGCGCATCGTATTGAGTTTAAAAAGGTAACGGACAAGGGCTATGGTGAAGAAGGTTATGGTATTACGATTCGTGATAATGTCTTTACCATTGAAGCGCAGACCAATAAAGGTGCTTTTTATGCTACTCGAACCCTACTTCAAATGGGTCAAGAAAATATCCAAAATGGTGAAATTCGAGACTTTCCAAGTTTCAGCCACCGAGGATTTATGTTAGATACTGGTCGTAAGTTTATTCCTTATGATACTCTTGTGGACATTATGCTAAACATGGCTTACTACAAGATGAATGACTTGCAGTTGCATTTGAATGATAACTATATTTTCCTCAAGGAGCATTTAGCAGGTAAACATCTGACCAAGGAGCAGGAAATTGAATATGTGCTCAATCATGCAGATACAGGTTTCCGTTTACAGACAGATATTGTCGGTGACAATGGTATGCCCTTGACTTCTAAGCAACACTATACTAAGGATGAAATGCAAAGACTCATCGCTTTGGCTGATGAGTTAGGAATCAACTTAGTACCAGAAATTGATACACCGGGGCATGCTTTATCATTTGTGAAGGTTCGTCCAGACTTGATGTATAAAGGACAGCTGAGTCCGAATAAGCACAATGTAGAGCGTGTTGAGATGCTTGATTTGGACAAGAATTATGATGAAACATTGCGCTTTGTCAAGTCTGTTTATGATAAATTGCTGGATGGTAAGGATGCACCGCTTCGTGGTGTTAAGACGATTCACATCGGAACAGATGAGTACTATGGCAACAATGAAAACTATCGTCGTTATGTCAATGATTTGGTCACCTATATCAAAGGTAAGGGCTATACGCCACGAATTTGGGGTTCACTTAGCCGTAAGAGTGGGCAAACACCAGTTGATTTGAAGGGTGTCGAGGTGGATATCTGGAGTCTAGGTTGGCAACATCCACAAGCGGCTTTGAAGGCTGGTGCTAAAATTATCAATATTACGGATGTTCCGACTTACAGTGTGCCAAATGGTAATAACCAGCAAGGAGCATACGGTGATTACTCTTCTTATGAGTATCAATATAATCGCTGGACGCCAAATGATTTTACGACAGCAGGAAATGGTCCACAATTAGCAGCTTCAAACCCTCACATCTTGGGTGGTGGACATGCTGTTTGGAATGATAATATTGATCTCCACGAAACAGGCATGACTTCTTATGATATTTTCAAGCGCTTCTTTGAAGCAACAAGAGTTACTGCTGAAAAGACTTGGGGATCAAACCGGGCTGCTAACAATTTTGCAGGAAGAACTTTACCACGCGCAGACTATGTTTATGCACCCGGTAGCAATCCAGAGTACAAGATTGATGATACTGAGACCTATGAAATCAATCCAAAGACAATCAAGCGTTACGATGCAGAAAACATCACACAAAATGCTAAAGGTTTAGTCTTCAATAAAGAAAGCAAGATTGAAAATGCCATTGGTAACGTCGGTCCAAGTCACGTCTTAAAAGTTGATGTGACGGTTACAGGTGATGGTGTGCAGGAGTTGGCTTCTAGTGAGGGGAATAAGCTCTATTTGTCTGATGAGTCAGGTAAAGTAGCCTATAAGTTTGAGCAACACCATATTCAGTTTGACAAGACATTGGAAAAAGGTAAACGCTATGAGCTAGTCTTTGTCACCAAACCTCAGTCAACTGAGCTCTATGTCAATGGTGAAAAGATCAATCGTATTGCCAATCCAGCTCATCCAAGATTGGCTCACACAAGTCTTGTCCTACCTCTTGAAAAAATCGGAGGTTTTGAAGGTACTTTGCACAATCTCAGCTTATCTGATAAGCCATTTGTCAATCCACGTTTGATTGCACAGGATCAGATTGCCCGTGTGGAAGCAAGTAGTGAGCAGCTACCAGGAAATGCTACAGAAGGAGCTGTTTCTAAAGCCTTTGATGGCAATCCTGCAACCTTCTGGCATTCACATTGGACGAAGAAGGATCCGTCTTATACGGTTACTATGACCTTGAAGCAAGCGACAGCTGTCAATGCTTTGACTTACCTTCCTCGTCCAGGCGGCGGAAATGGTCTTGTGACTAAATATGAAGTTTATGCTAAAAAGGCTGATCAATTGGTTAAGGTAGCTGAAGGTACTTGGGATAATAATGCAGCTGAAAAGATTGCAAACTTTGAAGCTGTCGAAACGGATACAATCCAGTTGAAGATTCTACAGGGAGTGGAAGGATATGCCAGTGCAGCTGAAATCAATCTTTTGAAACCAATAGCTACATCAGATGAGCCTGCTACACCACCAGCACCAAAACCAGATCCAAAACCTGAAACTCCAGCTCCAACTCCGAAAGACGACGGAACTGTTGAATTGGGAGATACTTTTATCGCTAAAAAACCAGCAGATCCAAGTGTAGTAGAAGCAGCTTTGAGAAGCCAAGAATACCTTAAGAAACAGTATAAGATTTTCCCAACTCCTCACAAGGTTACTTATGGTGATGGCTTGGTACGTTTAGATAAGAAAGTTCATTTGGTAATCGGTGTGCAAGTTGATATTTACACTCGTAATCGACTCAAATCTATTTTGCAAAATAGCAATATCTCCTATACTACTGGTAAGACGGCCGAAGCTGACGCAACCAATATCTATCTGGGAGTTCACCAGACTGGCTCAAAAGCGGAAGAAGCTCAGAGAACAGAGTCTGTTAACCAAGGACTATTTGATAAGATTGATGCTTATTCATTAGTTGTTAAAGGTCAGCAAATTTCTATTGTCGGCAAAGATACAGATGCTGTCTTCTATGGACTAACAACACTCAAGCATATGCTAAATGATAGCTCTGCTCCAGTTCTGCGTGAGGTCAATGTTGAAGATTATGCTGATATGAAGAATCGTGGCTTTATCGAAGGCTATTATGGTAATCCATGGTCTAATAAAGATCGGGCGGCCTTGATGCGCTACGGTGGTGATTTGAAACTGACCCAGTATATTTTTGCACCAAAAGATGATCCATATCACAACAGTAAGTGGAGAGAACTTTATCCAAAAGAAAAACTAGAAGAAATCCGCCAACTTGCTAAAGTAGGGAATGAAACTAAGACTCGCTATGTCTGGACCATTCATCCATTTATGAATAGTCGAATTCGCTTCCAAAATGAGACGGTTTACCAAGAAGACTTGAATGCAATCAAAGCTAAATTTACTCAGTTGCTGGACGTCGGCGTTCGTGAGTTTGGTATCCTTGCAGATGATGCAGCTCAGCCTTATGGTGGTTATGAAAGTTATAACCGCTTGATGAAAGATATGACCGATTGGTTGACTGAAAAACAAGCGACTTATCCAGGCTTGAAGAAAGAGATGATTTTTGTTCCAAGTCAGTATTGGGGCAATGGTCGAGAAGACGAACTGCGTTCTCTAAACCGTAATCTTCCGAAAAGTAGCATTATGACTCTGACAGGAGGCAAGATTTGGGGTGAAGTTTCTGAAAACTTCTTGACTCAACTCAAGCAAAATATAGAGGCATCTGGTCAACCATATCGTCCTGTTCAACTTTGGATTAACTGGCCGTGTACAGATAATTCTAAGCAACACCTTATATTGGGTGGTGGTGAGAAATTCCTACATCCTGGTGTGGATCCAAGCCTAATCGGTGGGGTCATGCTCAATCCAATGCAGCAATCAGAACCATCTAAAATTGCTCTCTTCTCAGCTGCAGAGTACGGCTGGAATATCTGGAAGAATGAGGCGGAAGCCAAAGCTGTTAACGATATAGCTTTCAACTTTGCAGAAACAGGTCGTTTTACAGAGACCAAAGAATCTGCAGCCTTCCGTGAGCTAGGTAAGCACATGATTAACCAACATATGGATAATCGTGTTGTGAAGCTAGAAGAGTCTGTAGAGCTAGCTCCGAAACTGACAAACTTCATGAACAAGCTGAAAACAGGTCAAGATGTCTCAGCTGAGCGCAAAGAGTTGAAGGCAGAATTTGCTAAACTAAAAGCTGCAGCTGAGACCTATAAATCATCAGGAAATGAACAGATGCGTGAGCAGATTAAGTACTGGCTTGACAATACCATTGACCAGATGAATGCTCTGGATGCTCTCTTGACAGCTACTGAATTTATTGGTAGCAAAAATGCTGACGGCCTTTGGAATAATTACTACAAGGGCTTAAAAGATTATGAGCAATCTAAGAAACATTCCTTCTGGTATGTTGACCACTATGAAAATGCTGAGCTGGGCGTGCAGCATATCCGTCCATTTATCCTTAACCTAAAAGAATATCTGGCTAAGGAAATCGAAAAAGAACTGAATCCAGATAAAGTTGTAACGACCTTTATTACTAACCGTACAGGTGGTGAAGGAGATTTGGCTCAGGTCTTAGACGGAGACTTGTCGACTCAGATTATCTTTAAAAATCCAACTAGAATTAGCGCTGGCGATTATGTTGGACTTCAGTTCAATAAGCCTGTTTCTATCAAGAAATTGAGCTTTGCTATGGGAGCTGTCAGCAATCCGAAAGACACCTTTAACAAGGCCAAGATTGAATACTTAAATGAAGCAGGTGAGTGGACTGCCCTTCCTCAAGGTAACTATGTCGGAAATGAGTCGGAGATTACCTTAGATAATCTTGAAATTAAGGCTAAGGGCGTTCGGATGGTGGCGACAGAAGACCGAGACAATACTTGGTTTGCAGTCCGTGAAATCGCAGTTAACCGTCCTCTTGAAAATGCCAAGAAGAAAGCTGGAAGCATTACCATCAGTCCAAATCTGGTCTATAAACTCAATACAACGGCTGCCAAGATGACAGACAATAGTGATAGCACAGAAGCAATGTTGGCAAGTTCTTCAACGGCAAATGGAGAAAGAGATACAACGCCAGTAGATGCTTGGGTGCAGTTGGATCTTGGTTCTCAACAAACAGTCAAGAAGATTCGTTTGGTACAAGGTGTGACAGATAAGCTAGCAGCTGGTGTCATCGAAGTCTCTACTGACGGACAAAACTGGACAACAGTAGCCAACTTGACAGGTGAGCAAAGCAAAGAAGTTGAAACCAATCAGAATATCCGTTATGTACGTGTTAGAAATACGCAAAAGACTAATTTCTGGTGGCGAATTGGCAACCTATCTGTTGAGTCAGAGACTGGAACAGACCAGTATACAGATACTAATGTTGAGCAACTCAAGGCTACTCAAGTCCATGAAAAATTGGGTCGCTACGAGATGCATATTCCAGCCGGTACAACTTTAGATACGGGCCAATATCTTGGAATGAAACTAGATCGTCTCCATGAAATTGAGGATTTGAAACTGGGTGAGAATGCTAATCAAGCACTCCAGCTTCGCTATTCTCCAAATGGAGTGGAGTGGTATAGTGCCTCTGAGTTACAAGACCACCAGCTTGTTCGTTATGTACGTATTGAAAACAAGACAGGTCAGAGACAGGCAATCGGAGCAACTTCCTTGCTCTTGACCACTAAGGAAATTCAACCAACATCGATTGAGTCTACCAGCATGGGTATTGATCCTAACTATGGTAGCGGAGATGTTCGTAAATCGAAAAACCTAGACCAGCTCTTTGATGGTGATTTAAACAATTATGTTGAATTCTCTGATTATCCACAAACCGATGGTCATATGACGCTCAATCTTGGAGCAACCCGTCAAATCAAGAAGATTCGTGCCTACATTAAAGATGGTACACAGAACTATCTTCGTGATGGAAAGATTCAAGTTAGCGCAGATGGCAAGACCTGGAAAGATGTCGTTTCAGTGGGAGATGGTCAGGAAAATCCAGTACGTGACGACTCCTTAACTGATGGCTGGACACATGATTCACAGCGACCTGGAAATCGCTATATTGAGGGAGAATTGCCAGAAGCAACTGCGGCGAAATATCTCCGAGTGCTCTACACAGCTCCTTATCGTCATCGCTTTGTTGGATTTACAGAGTTAGTTATCAATGATGGAGAATACACTAAGTCAGTCAATAATCCAACTGTGGAAGGTACTGGTACAGAGACCAAGTCATCTGAAAAGAATAATATAGCAGATGGAAATATTCTCAACAGTTACAAGGCGACTCAAGACAGCGGTGAGTTGATTTACCATCTATCTGAAAAGACAGAATCAAATCACGTTCGCCTGATTTCAGATATTCCATCAGGAAGCTCAGCGCACGTTTGGGTAAGAACCATTTCCAAAGATGGCCAAACAGCATGGCAAAACTTGGGTGCGGTTACCACAAGTTTCCAAACCTTCCAGCTCGCTAACAGCGCCCACTTATTAGATGTTAAGTTGAAGTGGGAAGGTGGTCGCCCTGAGTTTTACGAAGTCTCTACCTATCATGCCGAGATTGCTGAGACACCCAATCCAGATACACCAAAACCTCCAGTTCACAAAACGACTCCAGACGAAGGTGTTAAGATTCCGGTAGTTGAGCAACCACGCTTGGATATTGTGACAGAAGTTCTACCGTTTAATACCGTCGAACGAGAAAATCCACAATTGCCGAAAGGCACCCGAAAAGTTGTCCAAGAAGGCAAGGCCGGCGAAAAGGCTACGCTTGTGGAAGTGACGATTGAGAATGGTCAAGAAACTGGTCGTGTGACTCGTGACAGCTTCGTTTCTAAAGACCCAATCGATCAGATTGTGGAAGTTGGCAAACCAGTTGAGCAAGTAACACCAGATCAAGGTCTTAAGAATCTTGTTGTCGAGCAGCCACGCTTGGATGTAGTGACTGAAGCTCTACCGTTTAATACTGTTGAACGTGAAAACGCACAATTACCTAAGGGCACCCGAAAAGTTGTCCAAGAAGGCAAGGCCGGTGAAAAGACCACGCTGGTTGAAGTAACAATCGAAAATGGCCAAGAAACTGGCCGTGTGACTCGTGACAGCTTCGTTTCCAAAACCCCAGTCGACAAGATTGTGGAAGTTGGCAAGCCAGCTGAGCAGGTTACACCAGCAGAAGGCGTTAAGAATCTGGTTGTCGAGCAGCCACGCTTGGATGTGGTAACTGAAGCTCTACCGTTCAACACCGTTGAGCGCGAAAATCCACAATTGCCTAAGGGCATCCGAAAAGTTGTCCAAGAAGGCAAGGATGGTGAGAAGACCACGCTTGTTGAAGTGACGATTGAGAATGGCAAGGAAAGCGGTCGAGTGACTCGTGATAGCTTCGTTTCCAAAATCCCAGTGGATCAGATTGTGGAAGTTGGCAAGCCAGTTGAACAAGTCACCCCAGCAGAAGGCGTTAAGAATCTGGTTGTCGAGCAACCACGCCTTGATATCGTGGCCGAAGCTTTACCGTTTAATACTGTCGAACGTGAAAACCCACAGTTGCCTAAGGGCGCTCGAAAAGTCGTCCAAGAAGGCAAGAACGGCGAGAAGACCACGCTTGTCGAAGTGACCATCGAAAATGGTCAAGAAACTGGTCGAGTGACTCGCGATAGCTTCGTTTCTAAAGTGCCAGTAGATCAAATCGTGGAAGTTGGAAGCAGGGAAGAGAAACCAAACAAACCAACTACACCAGAGAAGCCTGTAGAGCCATCTAAGCCAGAAAATAACTTACGTATCTTGATGGATGAAGCTACCAAGGTTCAAGTGATTGGTATGAAGACCACGCTTGATCAAGTTGTGGCCTTGAAGGTTAAGAAAGTAGCAGCTCAAAGCCTAGAAGGTAAGCTCTACGATGCTTATGACATTAGACTAGAAGACCAATTTGGCAAAGCTGTTCAGCCTAAGGGCAAGGTCTTTGTCAGCCTTCCAGTTGCATCTAATAAAGATGTTGAAAATGTCTTCTTTATGACAGTAGCTAATCAGCTTGATGCGGTATCCTTCCAGCAAAAAGGTCATTATGTCGAGTACATGACAGATCAGCTAGGTGTTTATGCGGTTGTTTACAAGTCAACTGCAACCCCGCAGATGCAGGAGCAAGTGCAAGGAGCTAAAGGAGCTAGTCCGAGTCAAGGTCCAGCCACTAAGTCAGCAACCTTACCAAGTACAGGCACAGCAACAGATTCAGCCTTCCTTCTCGGCCTTCTGTTAGCATTGACAGGATTATTCCTGATGAAGAAGAAGGAAGAATAAAAGGGCTCTTTGTCAACTGTAGTGGTTTGATGATAAGTCAATTTATGGAGAGGATCTTTTGGTCTTCTCCTTTTTGATGTTCGGAATCTAAAATGCAGAGTCTGAAGTCTCTGAAATTGTGAAAAAGAAATCTTTACTCTTCTTGATCTTATTACTTATTTATTGTTGTTCAAAAGCTATTTTTCTACATGAAAGAATATTCATAATCTCTAATTTAAGTGTAGTAATCAGCGATTTACAAAAAATACCGTGCAAACCTTTTCACCGTTAAAAAAATCTGCTATAATAAGAGGGAGAACGAATACAGAGGAGAATATCATGTCAAAAAAAATTATTGGGATTGACCTTGGTGGTACATCTATCAAATTTGCAATTTTAACACAAGAGGGTGAAATCCAAGAAAAATGGTCTATTAAAACTAATATTTTGGATGAAGGAAGCCATATTGTAGACGATATGATTGAGTCTATTCAGCATCGTTTGGAGCTCCTAAAGCTATCAGCTGAGGACTTTGTCGGAATTGGCATGGGATCACCGGGTGTGGTTGATCGTGAGAAAGGGACTGTTATCGGTGCCTATAACCTGAACTGGAAGACCCTTCAACCGGTAAAAGAGAAAATCGAAAAAGCGACAGGCATTCCATTCTTCATTGATAATGATGCCAACGTAGCTGCGCTTGGTGAGCGTTGGATGGGTGCTGGTGAAAACCAGCCAGACGTTGTCTTTATGACGCTTGGTACAGGTGTTGGTGGCGGTATCGTTGCGGAAGGTAAATTGCTCCACGGTGTGGCAGGTGCGGCAGGCGAGCTGGGCCATATCACTGTTGATTTCGATCAACCAATCGCATGCACCTGTGGTAAAAAAGGCTGTCTTGAGACAGTTGCCTCAGCAACAGGGATTGTCAACTTGACTCGTCGTTACGCTGATGAATATGAAGGTGACGCAACTTTGAAACGCTTGATCGATAACGGAGAAGAAGTAACTGCTAAAACTGTATTTGATTTGGCAAAAGAAGGCGACGACCTTGCCTTGATCGTTTATCGTAACTTCTCACGTTACTTGGGAATTGCTTGTGCCAATATCGGTTCAACACTTAATCCATCAACGATCGTTATTGGTGGTGGAGTGTCAGCGGCAGGAGAGTTCCTACTTGAGGGTGTTCGTAAAGTTTATGAAGAAAATGCTTTCCCGCAAGTACGTACGTCAACTAAATTAGCGCTGGCTACACTTGGAAATGATGCTGGCGTAATTGGAGCAGCTTCGCTGGTACTTCAATAGTTCTAACTACTTCCTCTCTTAGCATAGCTATAAGGAGGGCTAAAAATGAAGAGAAAAGTTGCATATTTTCTAATATTATTTCCCATTCTTCTTTTGATTTTATCCGCTTGCAAATCAAAGACAGAAGGTTTTCTGACCATATTGAATAGTCAGAATCAGCAGATTTATCAGACAAGAAACACCAAAACCTTGGATGAATTTGCAGACATTCTGGATAAGGTCGAATCTGAGGAAGATAATGAAGATGCCTGGGTTGATTTACCTGATGATGCAGAGGTTAATTACATCTACGATATTAGTGGGAGAAAGGGAAAAAGTGGCGTTAAATTCACGACCTACAAAAACTACCCCTATGTCACCCTTTCAAATATCCCTGCTGTGTCAGATATCACCTTGAGATTATCAGAAAAAGATGCGAATAAGCTCAATCATCCAGATGAATGGGTCAAATAAAGTTTTCTCCTGCTAAACTTGGCAGGAGAATTTTTATGGAAAATTTGCTATACTAGAAAAAGTTCACTGAACGAAGGAGAAATCATGACGCTAGCAGATACGATTTTCAAAGAGAATATAAAAAAGATTATGGAGCAAGGTGTTTTTTCTGAGAATGCCCGTCCGCGCTACAAGGATGGAAATGTCGCCAACTCTAAATATATCACTGGTTCTTTCGCAGAATACGATTTGAGCAAGGGAGAGTTCCCAATCACGACTCTGCGACCGATTGCCATCAAGTCGGCCATCAAGGAAGTCCTTTGGATCTATCAAGACCAGTCTAATAGCTTGGAATTGCTCAATGACAAATACAATGTACACTATTGGAATGACTGGGAAGTTGGTGATACGGGCACCATTGGCCAGCGTTACGGAGCCGTTGTCAAGAAGCACAATATTATCCATAAAATTCTCCAACAGCTGGAAGCCAATCCTTGGAACCGCCGCAATATCATCTCTCTCTGGGATTATGAAGCATTTGAAGAAACGGACGGTTTACTACCATGCGCTTTTCAGACCATGTTTGATGTTCGGCGTGTAGATGGAGACATTTGTCTGGATGCGACTCTGACCCAGCGCTCAAATGATATGCTAGTGGCTCACCACATCAACGCTATGCAGTATGTGGCTCTGCAGATGATGATTGCCAAGCATTTCGGTTGGAAGGTCGGCAAGTTCTTTTACTTTATCAATAACTTGCACATCTATGACAATCAGTTCGACCAGGCGGAGGAACTCTTACGCCGAGAGCCTAGCGATTGTCAACCACGACTCATTTTAAATGTGCCGGATGGAACCAATTTCTTTGATATCAAGGTAGAGGATTTTGAGCTCTTAGACTACGATCCAGTCAAACCTCAGCTCAAATTCGATTTAGCGATTTGATTATATTTTTCCTACTGAATGACAGTCAGTAGGTTTTTTAATTTTCAAGAGCAAATGATTGAAATATATTTTGTAAGTGCTATAATGACAATAGATATATGTGTTTCGCTAGTGCCTATCTCGGAGGTATTGATATGGAAGCAATTTTTTTAACACATAGAAGCAGGAGAAAACTCTTTAGTCTGGGCATTTGTTCATGTTTGCTTGGCTTATCGGTTTCTGTGACACCGATGGCTCTTGTGGGTGCGGATGAAGTCCAGCAGGCAGAGTCCCAACTTGAGCAAATTGCGGATTCTTCAGTGGAGGAAGATGATTTTCTACAGCTTGTAGACCAAGGTTCGGATGGAGCAAATCAGGGAAAGAAATCCTATACGATTGATTTGCTTTGTCATGGAAAAGGCCCTAAAAACAAAGGGACCGAGCAAAGCAATGCTGATGCTTCAACTGAAGGTAAGTCAGTCAAAAGAGAGGGATGTGATATTGATCCCCTAGCGGATAAAAAAGAGGCTACCACTGCTGAGCCTAAAAAGGCAGACTCAACGCTCTTGAACGTTTCCTTGTTTGGCCTTGTAGCTGCTGTTGTAGGATTTGTCTTTATCAAAAAGATGAAGAAAGAGTAATTTGCCTAGCAAACGAATAGTCGATAATCTTTTGGGTTATCGATTTTTTATCTGGATCAGCTGACAAAAATAAATAGATAGAAGTGATAGTCCAAACAAGTCTTTTTTAATAAATTTTGATAGAATAGAAATATCAATGCGAAGGATGGAGAAATGACGAAAAAGATTGCGGCTATTTGGGCACAGGATCAAAATGGTCTGATTGGCAAAGACCAAAGCTTGCCATGGCATTTACCAGCTGAGTTGAAACATTTCAAGGAAATCACGACTGGACATGCAATTTTAATGGGGCGGGTGACTTTTGATGGCATGCATCGGCGCGTGCTGCCAAATAGAAAAACTCTGATTTTAACACGCGATAGGGATTATCAGATTGAAGATGAGCGTGTTTTGGTATTTCATGAGCTTTCAGCAGTATTGAAATGGTACCAAGAGCAAGAGAAGAATCTCTATATTATCGGTGGCGGTCAAATCTTTTCTTTATTTGAGCATGAATTGGATGAGGTGATTAAGACAGAAATCCATGCTAGCTTAGAAGGTGATACTTATTTCCCAGCAGACTTTGATTTGACACAGTTTGATGAAGTAAGCAGTCGTTTTCGACCAAAAGATGAAAAAAATGAGTATGATTTCACCGTAAAAATCCTCAAAAGAAAGGGTTCATAGGAATGGAAAGAAGTGTTTTTGGTTTTTTTACGGCCTTTTTATGTGCAATTTGTCTGATCTGTTCGCTTCAGACTTGTCGTAAGAAACGTTATGGATTGGCTATTTTATTTTTGTTAAATGCTTTTACGAATCTTGTTAATTCCATCCATGCTTTTTATATGACCCTCTTTTAAAATGTAAATAAAAAATTGAATTAGAAATTTAGAATGGGAGTAAACAATGCCTACAAATCGTAATAATGAGATGATGGTGTATTGTTCTTTCTGTGGAAAGAATCAGGACGAAGTCCAAAAAATTATTGCGGGCAACAATGCCTTTATCTGTAATGAATGTGTCGAGTTGGCGCAGGAGATTATCCGAGAAGAATTAGCTGAGGAAGTTTTAGCTGATCTTTCTGAAGTACCAAAACCGCAAGAATTGCTCAATATCTTGAACCACTATGTGATCGGTCAGGATCGGGCAAAACGTGCTTTGGCTGTTGCCGTTTACAATCACTATAAGCGGATTAATTTTCATGATAGTCGCGAAGAGGATGATGTGGAGCTGCAAAAATCCAACATCCTCATGATTGGTCCAACTGGATCTGGGAAAACATTCCTGGCTCAGACCTTGGCGCGTAGCCTCAATGTTCCTTTTGCTATCGCGGATGCGACAGCCTTGACTGAGGCTGGCTATGTTGGTGAAGATGTAGAAAATATCTTGCTCAAGCTTTTACAGGCAGCTGACTTCAATATTGAACGGGCAGAACGTGGCATCATTTATGTGGATGAAATCGATAAGATTGCTAAGAAGAGCGAAAATGTTTCTATCACCCGTGATGTTTCAGGTGAAGGTGTTCAGCAAGCTTTACTGAAGATTATTGAAGGAACGGTAGCCAGCGTGCCTCCTCAAGGTGGTCGTAAGCATCCACAGCAAGAAATGATTCAGGTTGATACCAAGAACATTCTCTTTATCGTTGGTGGTGCTTTTGACGGTATCGAAGAAATTGTTAAACAACGTCTTGGTGAGAAGATTATCGGTTTCGGTCAAAATAATAAGGCCATTGACGAAGGTGCGTCTTATATGCAGGCCATTGTCGCTGATGATATTCAGAAATTTGGGATTATTCCTGAGTTGATTGGTCGTTTGCCAGTTTTTGCAGCCCTAGAGCAGCTGACTGTTGATGATTTGGTTCGCATTTTGAATGAACCGAGAAATGCGCTAGTGAAGCAATACCAAACCTTGCTTTCTTATGATGATGTTGAGCTTGAATTTGACGAGGAAGCCCTGCAAGCCATTGCGAGAAAAGCCATCGAACGCAAGACAGGTGCGCGTGGACTTCGTTCAATTATTGAAGAAACCATGATGGATGTTATGTTTGAAGTGCCGAGTCAGGAAAATGTCAAACTGGTTCGTATCACGAAGGAAGCAGTGGACGGCACAGACAAGCCAATCTTGGAAACTGCCTAGGGGAAGCTTATGGAAATCAATACACATAATGCTGAGATTTTACTGAGTGCAGCCAATAAGTCGCATTACCCTCAGGATGATATCCCAGAAATCGCCTTGGCTGGTCGCTCCAATGTTGGTAAATCTAGTTTTATCAATACTCTTCTTAATCGCAAAAATCTAGCACGGACTTCAGGTAAGCCTGGTAAAACGCAACTGTTGAACTTTTTTAACATTGATGATAAGCTCCGTTTTGTGGACGTTCCTGGCTATGGTTATGCCAAGGTTTCGAAAGCGGAGCGCGCTAAATGGGGCAAAATGATTGAGGAATACTTGACCAGTCGGGACAATCTGCGAGCGGTCGTGAGTCTAGTAGACTTACGCCATGATCCTAGTGCGGATGATGTGCAGATGTATGAATTTCTCAAATACTATGAAATTCCAGTTATTGTTGTGGCTACCAAGGCTGATAAAATTCCACGCGGTAAGTGGAATAAGCATGAAAGTGCCATTAAGAAAAAGCTGGACTTTGACAAAACTGATGATTTTATCATCTTTTCTTCAGTTGATAAAACTGGTCTTGATCAAGCTTGGGATGCGATTTTGGACAAGATCTAGATGTTAGATTGTATCGGAATGATAGTTGAATTTTCAGAGTTTAAGATCATAGCCTGATTCCGTATGGGTTGGAGTCAGGTTATTTTCATCTTCAGCTCAGCCTGCATATATCTGAATGATAAGGCTCATTATGCAAGTCGAACGAGGAAGTTTTGAATGGAACAATCGTGGCTTGTAAAACTTATATTCGTGGAAGATCTAAAAAATGTCATATACTTGTAATTTATTGCTAATGTTATTTTGCTTTTAGTATGTTACAATAGTAGAATAGATATTGTATTTAGGAGAAAGACTGTGAAGAAGAGAATTTCAAAAGAAAGAAAAAGACTTTTGACAGGTTTGGCAGTGATGGCTTCAACCGTTGTCTTTGGTCTGGCTTTGTCAAAGCAAATCAAGCCAGCAAGTGCAAATGATGCTGTTCAGCAACCATTGAACCAAACAGAATATTTCATTTCACAAATCAGTGAGCCAGCTCGCCAATTGGCCCAGGATAATGATCTGTATGCTTCCGTGATGATTGCACAAGCTATTTTAGAGAGTGGTTCTGGCCAGTCTGGTCTATCAGGCTATCCTCACTATAATCTGTTCGGGATTAAAGGAGCTTATGGTGGTCAGTCAGCGACGATGGAGACCTTAGAAGAAGATGGTCAGGGCAATACTTACGCGATCAATGATCAATTCCGCTCTTACTCAAGTTACGCTGAGTCACTTCAGGATTATGTCTATGTCTTGAGACAAAGTCATTTTGCGGGAGCTTGGAAAAGCAATGCCCCGACTTATCAAGATGCGACAGCTGCCTTGACAGGTGTATATGCAACGGATAGTCATTACTATGCAAAATTAAACTATCTGATTGAAGCATACAATCTGACTCAGTTTGATTCGCCTAGCTATCAGACAGGAGCGTCTAATATGGTTTACAATCCTTACCGTGGACAATACACGACTCAAGATGTTCTGGAAACAGACCAAGCATGGGCATCACATAACTAGATAAGAAAAAAGAGATTATAATAATCTCTTTTTTGCGTTTTGCTAATGAAGTAGACGATCATTTCAAATAAGCAGACTTATTTATCTTTAGCAAAACTGACTAAGCTGTTATTTTAGAAAAAGCTTGAGGAGCAAGAATGGGAGCGTTTAAAGATTTACTTGAAAAGCAAGACATAATAATTCTAGATGGTGCTTTGGGGACAGAGCTGGAGAGGCAGGGCTATGATGTTTCTGGTCGGCTTTGGTCAGCCAAGTACTTGCTTGAGAATCCTCAGATTATCCAAGACCTGCATGAGGACTATGTTCGGGCGGGCAGTAACATTATCACCACTTCCAGTTATCAGGCCAGCATTCCAGCTTTTGTCGAAGAAGGGTTGAGTTTAGACAAGGCTCATGAAATCTTCAAAGAGACAGTCCTTTTGGCACAGGTAGCTGTTAAAAATGTCTGGGGGAGCTTATCGCTAGATGAGCAGAAGCAGCGCTCTTATCCTTTGATAGCTGGATCGGTGGGGCCTTATGCTGCTTACCTGGCTGATGGATCGGAGTACACAGGAGCCTATCACTTGAGTGAGGAGGAATTTAAAGACTTTCATCGTCCGCGCATTCAAGCCTTGCTGGACGCGGGCTGTGATTTATTGGCACTTGAAACGATTCCTAACGGAGCAGAAACCGAGGCGCTTGTTCATTTACTATCAGAAGAATTTCCGCAGGTGGAAGCCCATTTATCTTTTACTGCTCAAACGGCATCAGCAATTTCGGATGGAACCTTAATAGAAGAAGTTGGGCGCTTGGCTCAGTCGAGTCCACAAGTATTGGCTGTCGGTTTTAACTGCACAGCTCCACATTTGATTGCTCCTTTATTAGAAAAGTTAAAACAGGTGTGCGATAAGCCCTTACTAGCCTATCCAAATTCTGGAGAGGTCTATAATGGGGTGACGAATACTTGGCAGGACAATCCTGAGCAGCAGCTCTGTTTAACTGATTACAGCCATCTTTGGAAGAAACAGGGCGTTCAGCTTTTTGGCGGTTGCTGTCGAACTCGGCCAGAAGATATAAGGCAGCTAGCAGGCGAACTAAGAACTTAAAATGTAGTTTTCCAAATTCAATTTCAAATTTAGCAAAACACTTACAGAAAACGCTTTCCAAAAATAGAAGTTTGTGATATACTGTACATAGTTTAACTTAGAGGAGAATTATTATGGTCGAATCGACATTTATTCCAAAAATAGAAGCAGCTTGCCGTAAGAAAGAAGGCTTGTTCGACACAAGCAAAGGGAAGTATGCTGTCCGCTCTATCTTTGCAGGGGGCCTTTCTGACTTTCAGTACAGGAGCAGGAGCTATTGCAGCAGACCTGACAAATAAGATTGTCCCAGGAACAGGTCGCTTTCTATTTCCTTTTATATTTGCTTGGGGATTGGCCTATATCGTCTTTCTGAATGCTGAGCTGGTGACTTCCAACATGATGTTTCTGACGGCGGGAACTTTCTTGAAGAAGATTGACTGGAAAAAAGCACTGATTATTTTGTTCTATTGTACTTTCTTTAACTTGATTGGGGCTTTGATTGCTGGCTGGCTCTTTGCTAATTCGGCAGCTTATGCAGGACTTAGCAAGGAAAGTTTCATTGCTGGTGTTGTGCAGATGAAGCTTGCCCGTTCCAATGAACTTATTTTACTTGAGGGAATTCTAGCCAATGTATTTGTTAATATTGCGATTCTTTCCTTCGTCTTGGTGAAAGATAGTACAGCTAAGCTTTTCTTGGTTATTTCAGCCATTTATATGTTTGTTTTCTTAACAAATGAACACTTGGCAGCTAACTTTGCTTCTTTTGCTATCGTCAAATTTAGCTCGGCTGCATCACAGGTGGCAAATTTTGGTATTGGAAATATCCTGCGTCACTGGGCTGTGACCTTCGTAGGAAACTTGATTGGTGGTGGTCTTCTGATCGGTCTGCCATACGCTTGGTTCAATAAAAAAGAAGAACATTATGTAGATTAAAGAGAGTGGGACAGAAATCGGTAATTCGTTAGAATTCGATTTCGTCGTCCCACCTCCGCACAGTTGAGTAGGGCTGTAAAAGCTGATGAAATCAGCGTGGTAGAGTCCACTCAACCACTGCGTCTTGCTCGACAATCCAAAGACAATTGAGAGGCTAGGACTTTTGTCCCAGCCTCTTTTTTTGAAGAAGTGACCATCTGATTCCCGTCTAGACTTATTCAAATTGACAAACATATAAAATTTTGTTAAACTTTAGTAATAATTTTTTATTTAAGGAGATCTTTATGAATAAACTTACTATTCAATCACCAGATGGTAGCAAGACTAAAACTTTGTCACCTATGTGCTCTATTACAACCTTGCTATTTAACTTTTTCGTTCCTCTTTTTCGTAAAGACTGGAAATACTTTGGGATCATGCTTGGTTCACTATTTGTATTTGCTGTGATTGCAACGCTCTTTATCCCAGATGATTTCTTAAGATTTGCAGGATATGTCTACAATTTCTTTTGGGCCTTTTTCTATAATCGTCTTTGGATAAAAGACCGAGTTTTCACTGATGGCTGGGTGCCTGCTGACGATGCTAGTAAAGCCTTGCTTGACAAGACTTTTCCTAAAAATGCATAAAAAAGTAAAAAGATTGCACAAAAAGCTTGCAATCTTTTTTTTCTTTTGCTATAATTATCAATGGTTTGAAAAAACTGCCTAAGACAGTAGGGGAGCTCGACTCATAAAGATCCTACCGAGGACAAAACGTATCATGTAAAAGAAGCGTATTGTACTTTCGTGTCTAGGTTTGGGCGCGTTTTTCTTTTAGAAAAATTCCCCAAGCAAAATAATTACGGAGGTGAAACACTAAATGAGTGAAGCAATTATTGCTAAAAAAGCAGAATTAGTTGACGTAGTAGCTGAAAAAATGAAAGCTGCTGCATCAATCGTTGTTGTGGACGCTCGTGGTTTGACAGTTGAGCAAGATACTGTTCTTCGTCGTGAGCTTCGTGGAAGCGAAGTTGAGTACAAAGTAATTAAAAACTCAATCTTACGTCGTGCAGCTGAAAAAGCTGGTCTTGAAGATCTTGCATCAGTATTTGTTGGACCATCTGCAGTAGCATTTTCTAATGAAGATGTTATCGCACCAGCGAAAATCTTGAACGATTTTGCTAAGAATGCAGAAGCACTTGAAATCAAAGGTGGTGCTATCGAAGGCGCTGTCGCATCAAAAGAAGAGATTCTTGCACTTGCAACTCTTCCAAACCGCGAAGGACTTCTTTCTATGCTCCTTTCTGTACTTCAAGCGCCAGTTCGAAACGTTGCACTTGCTGTCAAAGCAGTTGCAGACAACAAAGAAGACGCAGCTTAATCCTAAGCTACGCAGCCTAGCCCTCGGCTAGAAATAAATTATAAAATATAAAACTTATTTGGAGGAAATAACAATGGCATTGAACATTGAAAACATTATTGCTGAAATTAAAGAAGCTTCAATCCTTGAATTGAACGACCTTGTAAAAGCTATCGAAGAAGAATTTGGTGTAACTGCGGCTGCTCCTGTTGCTGTAGCTGCTGCTGGTGGCGCTGAAGAAGCTGCTAAAGATTCATTCGACGTTGAATTGACAGCTGCAGGCGACAAGAAAGTCGGCGTTATCAAAGTTGTACGTGAAATCACTGGTCTTGGACTTAAAGAAGCTAAAGAACTTGTTGATGGTGCACCAGCGCTTGTTAAAGAAGGCGTTGCAGCAGCAGAAGCTGAAGAAATCAAGGCTAAATTGGAAGAAGCTGGAGCTTCAGTTACTCTTAAATAAGAGGCATATACCAATTAGAATTCGGAATACTATAGTATCAGCCTTTTAGAATCGTGAACACATTTTAGAAACTGATAAATTAATTTAGTTTCCTACCAAAAACCCTACCAAAAATTAATTTGGCAGGGTTTTTCTTTTTAATAAAATTATTTTGGAGAACAGTTGAATATTGTTCTCCTTTTTTATTTTCAGGAGGAAAAATGACAAAAGAATTACAATCATCACGCTATATTGTCATTTCATTTTTAGTACGTGAAATGGGAATTGACATTGTTGAAGCCATCTCTCTTATGGCTGAATTAGAAAAAAGTGGCTTGGTTCGATTGGAATCAAGTGGAGATTTAATACTCAAAGAACTTGGAGGAGCGCTATGAAACGAATTACCGCAAATCAATACCAAACTTCAGAACGGTATTATAAATTACCTAAAATTCTTTTTGAGGATGAGAAATATATGGATATGAAACTAGAGGTAAAGGTGGCTTATTCTATTTTAAAAGATCGTTTAGAATTATCTCTTAGTCGTGGTTGGATAGATGAAGAAGGAGCGGTTTATTTAGTATTTTCTAATTCTAAACTGATGAAGCTATTAGGTTGTTCGAAGTCAAAATTACTGTCCATCAAAAGAACTCTTAAAGAATATGATTTAATTGATGAAGTTCAACAATCTTCAAGTGAGAAAGGAAGACTAGCTAATAAGATTTATTTAGGGGAATTATCTTCTACCCCAGTAGGTAATTCAAACAGGCCTAGTGTTAAAAAAAGACTAGGGCAGGTTGAAAATGAAACGACCCCCGTCTCATATTCAGCCCCTAGTGAGACTGAAGTTAGTGAGACTAAATATAGTGAGACTGATTTTTTATTTATTGAGGATGAGGAGGATAGGAATACTCAACCTATCTTGAAAAGAAAAGTAGAAAAGGTCACAAAATATGATCGAGATTATATTTGGGGATTGGTACAAGATCAATTTAGACGAGAAGGTTTTTCTGAAACAGCCAGTGAAATTGCTATGACTGATTTTGAGAGAATCTATCAGTATGCTCTAGATAATGTTCGCTTTGTTAGACGTGCGGAAGTGCTTGCTGAATTTGTGTTTAACGGTTTGTATTCTGTTTGGAATAACCGTGTTAGAAAAGGAGGTAGTTAAATGTCGCCAATCGAGTGGATATTAGTTATGTTCATTTTAATTTCAAGTGGTGTGACTCTTTGGACATTGGTAGTCGATCAGAAAGGAGTAATCAAGAAATGAAATTTATTGATTTATTTTCTGGTATCGGTGGATTTCGACTAGGAATGGAAAGTGTCGGACACGAGTGTATTGGATTTTGTGAGATTGATAAATTTGCTAGAGAATCTTATAAGTCCATTTTTCAAACGGAAGGAGAAATCGAATTTCATGACATACGAGATGTTTCAGATGACGAATTTAAAAAACTTAGAGGGAAAGTCGATGTCATCTGTGGGGGATTCCCTTGTCAAGCATTTTCAATCGCAGGAAGACGATTGGGATTTGAAGATACTAGAGGAACTTTGTTCTTTGAAATTGCTCGGGCGACCAAACAAATCCAACCACGTTTTCTTTTTCTTGAAAATGTTAAAGGCCTACTCAATCACGATAAGGGACGGACGTTCACCACAATCCTTACCACGTTTGATGAGTTGGGGTTTGATGTTGAGTGGCAGGTGCTTAACAGTAAGGATTTTGGCGTTCCCCAAAACAGAGAAAGGGTGTTTATTATCGGACATTCTAGAAAGAGAGGTACCAGACTTTTATTTCCTTTCAGACGAGAAGGTCAAGCAACTAACTCTGAGATTTTAAAGACATTAGGGAATTTGAATCCATCAAAAAGTGGAATGAGCGGTAAAGTTTATTATACAGAAGGTCTTGCGCCAACCTTAGTTCGTGGTAAAGGAGAAGGATTTAAGATTGCGATTCCTTGTATGACACCAGATAGATTAGACAACAGACAAAATGGTAGATGCTTTAAGGGAAACCAAGAGACGATGTTTACTTTAAATACTCAGGATTGCCATGGTATTGTCGTTGTTGGAGATTTACCAACTAGCTTTAAGGAGACCGGTCGCGTCTATGGAAGTGAGGGCTTATCTCCAACACTGACTACGATGCAAGGGGGAGATAAAATTCCCAAAATACTGATTCCAGAACCAATCCAATTTTTAAAAGTCCGAGAAGCAACGAAAAAAGGATATGCTCAAGCAGAGATTGGGGATTCAATCAATTTAGAAAGACCAAGTTCTCAGTATCGTCGTGGTAGAGTTGGAAAAGGTATAGCCAATACTTTGACAACTAGTGGTCAAATGGGAGTAGTAGTGGCTAGCTATGAAGGAGAAGATAGACAAGTTTACCAAGTAGCTGGTGTATTAATAGACGGACAATTTTACCGTTTGAGAATACGACGAATCACTCCTAAAGAGTGTTTTCGATTGCAGGGCTTTCCTGATTGGGCTTTTGAAGCTGCTAGAAAAGTCTCTAGTAATAGTCAGCTCTATAAACAAGCTGGTAATAGTGTAACCGTTCCTGTGATTGCCGCAATCGCAAAGAAATTAAAAGAAATAGAGGAAAAAGATGAAAGCATTAAATAAAGAATCAATACTAGATTGTGATGAATTAGAAATAGAATTACATGATGCAGAGATCAAACAGCTGGATGAACAATTATTTTTGATGCCCAATTATCCATGTGAGTTTGAAGTGACATTTTTAGATGATTACCACAAAAAACATAATTACCCACTATTTTACGAATCCTATCTTCAAAACATTATGGACTTCCTTGAAAGTCAAGAAATAAAGAATGGAGTTGATGCCTTTGTAGATGATCATCAAAATCTTGTTTTTGTTTTATATGGACAAGGCTATCGAGCCGAGGGAAAAGAGGGAATACTTACAACCCAAGTAACTGTAAAAGCTTATGATGAAGACAAGCAACCGATTAACTTCGCAAATTTATTAGATTCCTTAATCGTATCAGAATATCAAATGGAACCGAATCTTTGGGAGGTCTCCCATGATTGATCTCTATCTAAGTAAAAATAGCCAAAGAAATCAACTTCTTTTAGACTTCTTCCAAAACTATGGCATCGAGGTATCTTGTCATTCAGTTTCTGAAATGACAAAGGATAAATTAATTGAGATGATGAGCTATTCTTCAGATTGTTTTGAATTTTTATCTCCCAATTTATTACGATTTAAGAACCGTGACAATCTAAGATTAACGGATTTCATTGAAATGATATTAAAAAATCCTGAACTAACCATCAGGCTTCCTCTTGCGGTTTCAAATAAGCGAGTTTATCCAAATCTGAATCTAGAGGAGGCTAGAGCTTTATTACCTAGAGATACGAAACAATTGATTTACATGGAACAAACACATTATTTATCAAGTTAAAGGAGAAGCAATATGGCAGAACGATTTTGGGAGAACTTGTCCATTATTTTGGCTGAAAGAAATATCAGCTGGATTGAGTTAACCAGAAAAATGTTTGCGGGAGAGTTTCACTATCCAAGTGAATTGAATCGTTTGTATCAAAAGATACGCCACTACAAGATGGAACAACGAATGCCTCAAAGTCCATGGGTAGAAAGGATTGTGCAGGTATTAGATTTAGATTATGAAGATTTATTTCGGAGGTAACTATGAAAAGAATAATTCCAGTTTATATATTCCAACAAGTTAATGTCCTATTGCTATCCCTATACTTACTTAAATTGCTTTGTATCGGTGAGTTAACTATACTACAGATTCTCTATTGTGCGTCACTCATTTCTTTTTTATGGATGTATGGTCAACGAAAACAAGTGGCCAAGGTCAATATGAAAATTAGGATAAAGTGGATTGGTATTGGATTCGTTAGCCTACTGATTACAAGCCTATGTTTTAGTCTGATTCATGCTCAAGGAAGCACGAACCAAGCAAACTTAATTGGCCTTCAACATCAAGTTCCTTGGTTTTCATTTTTATTGTTCTTAATCAATGCGAGTATGGTTGAAGAATTTCTGTATCGAGAAATTATATGGAACTTGGTCAGTAAAATAGATATTAGAGTTGCTTTGACAAGTGTTTTATTTGCCTTAGCACATCATCCAGGAACCATACTAGCTTGGTGTTTATATGTTTCACTTGGGATGTTTTTAGGGATGGTGCGCTATAAATCTGACTTATGGGGAAGTATGGGTGTACATTTGGTGTGGAACCTACTAGTTTATAGTTTGCTGCTTTTTTAGACCAAATTAGCTTGTTTTAGGGAAATGAAATGCTAACGTTATGTAACAACGTTAGTCTTTTATTTCAAAATCTTTGTTTAGTATGAATTTAGCTCTACAGAAAAATAAAAAATGTGATAAAAATTTCAACTACTCTTATCTATAATAAAGCTACCTGTTCTTTGAAAATTGAATCCACTCCGTCTTGATTAGCGTGCCTGTGTAAGTAGGGACTGAGAGTATCTCCCTGTGAAGGGCAACTGGCACAAGACGTGTGTGAGAATTTTCTAACAGACACGGAGTTTATCGTTACCAGACTTAAACGATGCGACAAACTAGATAAAGGAGTTAATCATGAAGGTAGTAAACTTGTATGATTTGAAACAAATGGGAAATAAAGGTGGTTGTACCATCCAATTGATTCATCACTTTCCTTTTGGTATGGGCTTAGGACATCTTAAAAAAGACTACATTGAATTTAAACGTGTTGGTATCGTTGATGGGAATGCAGTAGAAGTTACTCTTCGAGAACCTTATTCGAGAGATCTACTGCAGGTTGTCAAGTCGATTAAGCAACGTCAGAAATTGATAGCTTATCGTTATAAAGAAGGAAAGCTGCTATTTGTTAAGAAGGAGGTATCAGATGTCCTCTGAACAACAGGAACGAATGGCGGTTCAATATGCTGAGCGTAGTCTTTTATTTACTGTAAAAAGTCTTTTAAAGATTCTAGAATGGTCTAGACGTCAGGCTTTAGCACAGGATTCCGCCTATAAGATAGGGGTGCAGAAATTAGAAGAATTGCTACAATCTCCCTATTCGATTGATACGATTAATCTGAAAAAAGATTTTTTAGACAAACCAATTGATATAGAGAAATTTAAAGCTTTTTTAGAAAAAGAAGAGATTCCTTTAGCCATCGCTTGGCAAGGGGATTCTCTACATTTCTACACGAAAGACCGTTCGATTCTGGACAATCATTTAGACCATCTGTTAGAAAAAATGGTTAATAATCCAGAGAAATTAGCTGATTTTACCATGGATAAGTCATTAGACGATGCAATTGATGAGGCTAAATCCCAAATTACCTTTAGACAAGAAGGAGCCGTCAAACAGAAAGAGATGGTGAGATGATGTACAGTGGAAAGAAATTCCTACTATTCTCACTGTTAGGTATCTTACTAGGCTATCTTTTTCATCGTTTGACGCTTTTGTATGATTCCTATACTGGAAATACATTAGATAAATGGACTCATCTTCTGATGGAGGGTCAAGATGAAGTTCTTCAGTCGCCATGGAATATTTCTTTTACTGGAAAATCAAGTGCTTTTTTTCTACTAGGCTTTGTGATGATGTTGCTGGTTTATCTCTATTTAGAGACTTGCAAAAAACAATACCGAGAAGGAGTAGAATACGGGAGCGCCCGTTTTGGAACTCTAAAAGAAAAGAAGCTCTTTTACGGTAAAGAATTTTCTCATGATACGATCTTAGCTCAAGATGTTCGTTTGACATTATTAGATAAGAAATCACCCCAATATGATAGAAATAAGAATATTGCGGTGATCGGAGGTTCAGGAAGTGGGAAGACCTTTCGCTTTGTAAAACCCAATCTGATTCAGATGAATAGTTCAAATATTGTCGTGGATCCTAAAGATCACTTAGCTGAGAAAACAGGAAGACTCTTTTTGGAACATGGCTACCAAGTAAAGGTGCTAGATTTAGTCAATATGAAGAACTCAGATGGCTTCAATCCTTTCCGCTATATAGAGACAGAAAATGATTTGAATCGCATGCTGACGGTTTATTTCAATAACACCAAAGGCTCTGGCTCTCGTAGTGATCCATTTTGGGATGAAGCTTCTATGACTTTGGTACGAGCTTTAGCCTCCTACTTGGTCGATTTCTATAACCCACCTAAAACAAGAGAACAGCACATTGAAGAGAGTCGTTTGAGTCAAACAGAATACCAAAACTTGTTGAAACGTCAAAAAAAAGAAGTGGAAGAGCGAAAAAAAAGAGGGCGTTATCCAAGTTTTGCTGAAATCTCAAAACTCATTAAACACTTATCCAAGGGTGAAAATCAAGAAAAAAGTGTCTTAGAAATTCTATTTGAAAATTATTCTAAAAAGTATGGGACTGAAAATTTTACCATGCGAAATTGGGCAGATTTTCAAAATTATAAGGATAAGACTCTGGATTCTGTTATAGCTGTAACCACTGCTAAATTTGCCCTCTTCAATATTCAAAGTGTCATGGATTTGACCAAAAGAGATACCCTTGATATGAAGACATGGGGCCAGGAAAAATCAATGGTTTACCTAGTTATCCCAGATAACGATAGTACCTTTCGCTTTCTTTCAGCCCTCTTTTTTTCAACCGTATTTCAAACCTTAACAAGACAAGCAGATATTGATTTTAAGGGTCAATTGCCTCTTCATGTGAGAGTCTATTTAGATGAGTTCGCGAATATCGGAGAAATCCCAGATTTTGCTGAACAAACCTCAACAGTTCGTTCTCGTAATATGAGTCTCGTTCCCATTCTTCAAAATATTGCACAACTTCAAGGGCTCTATAAAGAAAAAGAAGCTTGGAAAACTATTCTTGGAAATTGTGATAGCTTAGTCTACTTAGGTGGTAATGATGAAGATACCTTTAAATTTATGAGTGGGTTACTCGGTAAACAAACCATTGATGTTCGAAATACCAGTCGTTCCTTTGGCCAGACAGGTTCAGGATCCCTTTCTCATCAAAAGATTGCTCGTGATTTAATGACACCTGATGAAGTCGGAAATATGAAACGGCATGAATGCTTGGTTCGAATTGCCAATATGCCTGTCTTTAAAAGCAAAAAATACAATTCCACTAAGCATCCAAACTGGAAATACCTAGCCAATCAAGAAACCGATGAACGGTGGTGGAACTATCAAATCAATCCTTTGAATCAAAGACAAGAAAATCATCTTGAAGGCCTTAGAATTCGTGATTTAACTTTTGAATCTAGTTTAAAATAAAAATAGAAAAGAGGAAATAGATGATTACGCATTTTAAAGGTTTTGTTTATGGAGTAGACGCAAGTGCCATGTTTGCACAAGCTATGTCTTTGTTGCAGAAGGGATTGATTGCGGTTGGTGCCTTTCTCGTTGTTGTGGGGATTGTCAACCTTGCAACCAACATTAAAGATGGTGGACCAGGTGTTCGGAATGCCATTCTTGAAATTGTCGGTGGAGTTATGGTAGGGGCTGCTGGAGCCTTTGTAACCCAGATTTCTATTTAGGAGGATCAACAATGACATGAATCTTAGTTTAGTCTCACCCTTTGTTTACCTTGCATCTGAAAAAATATCAGCTGAAAATTTATTTGAAGGATTTAATGTAGATTTACAATCTACGGTAGATTTGATTAAATCTCTATCTAGCTACAATCCAACTGTTTGGACTTATATGTCTAGTATTACTAAAAGTGTCATGCAGCCTCTTGGAGTTGCGATTTTATCAGTTGTTCTCATCTTAGAATTTTCGAAGATGGCAAAGAAAATTGCTAACTCAGGAGGAGCGATGACCTTTGAAGCATTAGCGCCGATGTTGATTAGTTACATTATGGTCGCAGTTGTAATTACCAATACTACCGTTATCGTAGAAGCTATCATCGGGATTGCGAGTCACGCCATTGAACAAGTGGCCTCGATTGTGGCTCACGGTGGGGCAAAGTATGATACCATCTCTGGATTAAAAGGTTCAGGATTTATTGGCCGGATGATTGTGGGCTTTTTCGCCCTCCTAATTTGGCTAGTTCGGATAGTAAGTGCAGCCATGGTCAATCTTTTGGTATCCATTCGATTTATTCAACTCTACCTTATGATTCCATTTGCCCCTCTTACGATTCCAACATTTTTAAGTGATGAGTGGAAGTCTATTGGTATTGGCTATTTAAAAAATATTATGGTCTATGCGGTACAAGGGGTTCTCATTTTTCTGATTGTTTCTCTTGTTCCTTTATTTGAATCTGCTGGGAAAATAGCTGTTTCAAATGGTGCAGGAGTCCTGCAATCACTTGCGATTATGTTTGGTAGTTTGGTACAAGCTATCTTACTGATTATTGCCCTCGTTGGTTCTCAACGTACGGCTCGCTCAATCTTAGGTATGTAATTAGATAAAGGCTAGGAAGTGAATGCTTCTTAGCCTTTTTAGAAAGGAAAGTCATGAATACACGTGTCTTTAAAGACATCTCAAAATACCAACACAGGGCTTGGTTAGGCTTCACCACAAGACAAATCATCTTTGTTTTACCAGCCTTTATTGTCACAATTATTGTTTTGGGCTTGAATCTCTTTTTCTGGCAATTTGGAGATTGGTTTGTTTACGGTTTTGTGTTTGCCTTTACCATCCCCCTCATGCTTTTTGGAGTCTATAAACCCAATGATTTATATTTTGAACATTATTTGAAATACCGTCTTCATTTTGAACTAACGGTTCCCCTACGCACAATTACAGGAAAGAAAGGACCTGAACATGAAAAGAAAATCAAATACATTAAAGAAACAAAAAACTTCAATGACTAATAAAAAGGAAGAAGTTAAAGGGAAAAAAGAGGAAGTGTTACCCTCTACGGCTAATACTCTTTCCTATCAAGCCCTGTATCAAAATGGTCTGATGCAGGTAAAAGAAGATTATTTTTCACAAAGCTATTTACTTGGTGATGTCAATTACCAGACCGTTGGTTTAGAAGATAAGGGGGCAATCATTGAGAAGTATTCTGATTTGATTAACTCCCTAGATGACCAAACCAACTTCCAATTAACTATCTTTAATAAAAGATTGAATTTAGAAAAATTCAGACAAAGTGTTTTGTATGAGGAAAAAGAAGATGGGTACGATAGCTATCGTAAAGAATTGAATCGGATGATGAATCAGAATTTAGACAGTGGCGAAAATAATTTTTCAGCTGTGAAGTTGATTAGCTTTGGTAGAAAGGATACTAATCCCAAACAAGCCTATCGTTCCTTGTTCCAAATTGGAGAATATTTCAAGAGTGGTTTCTCAGAAATTGAAGCTCGATTTGAATCCTTGGCTGGAGAAGAACGGGTGAACTTGTTGGCAGATATGCTTAGAGGAGAACACCATCTTCCTTTTTCTTACCGTGATTTAACGAGATCTGGTCAGACAACTCGTCACTTCATAGCACCTAATCTCTTAGATTTTAAAAACAAGAATTACCTACAAATTAATGACCGCTTATTGCAGATTGTCTATGTGAGAGACTACGGCATGGAATTAGGGGATCAGTTTATTCGAGACCTCATGCAAGGAGATTTGGAATTGATTGTGAGCCTCCATGCTCAAAGTTCGACCAAGGCAGATGCTATGAAGAAACTACGAACAAAGAAGACCTTGATGGAATCCCAAAAGATTGGGGAACAACAAAAACTAGCTCGTACAGGTATCTATTTGGAAAAAGTAGGTCATGTATTAGAAAGCAATATCGATGAAGCTGAGGAACTCTTAAAAACCATGACCGAGACAGGAGATAAACTATTTCAAACGGTCTTCTTGATTGGTGTTTTTGGTCAGGATGAAGAAGAACTCAAACAAGCCCTAGACACTATCCAACAAGTGGCCGGCTCAAATGACCTAATGATTGATAAACTTCCATATATGCAAGAAGCAGCTTTTAATAGTTTGCTGCCATTTGGTTGTGATTTTTTAGAAGGAGTATCACGGAGTTTATTAACGTCCAATATAGCAGTGAACTCACCTTGGACTTCAGTAGATTTACAAGACCGTAGTGGGAAATATTACGGTATCAATCAAATCTCAAGCAATATTATTACCATTGATCGCAGTCTATTAAATACACCGTCTGGTCTGATTTTAGGAACATCTGGAGCTGGGAAAGGGATGGCAACCAAACATGAAATTATCACGACCAAAATCAAGGAATCTGGTGAAAATACTGAAATTATCATCGTGGATCCAGAAGCAGAGTACAGTGTTATTGGACGGGCTTTTGGGGGAGAAATGATTGATATTGCGCCCGATTCCCAAACTTATCTCAATGTCCTTGACTTGTCTGAGGAAAATATGGATGAGGATCCTGTAAAGGTAAAATCAGAATTTCTTTTATCCTTTATCGGCAAGTTATTGGATAGGAAAATGGATGGAAGAGAAAAATCGATTATCGACAGAGTTACCAGACTCACCTATCAGTCATTTAAAGAGCCTTCTTTGGAAGAATGGGTCTTTGTCTTGAGCCAACAACCAGAAGAAGAAGCGCAGAACTTGGCACTTGATATGGAACTGTATGTCGAAGGTTCTCTTGATATTTTTTCTCATAAGACCAATATTCAGACAGGATCTAACTTCTTAATCTATAACGTTAAAAAGTTAGGAGATGAGCTGAAACAAATCGCCCTTATGGTAGTGTTTGATCAGATATGGAATCGTGTTGTTCGGAACCAAAAATTAGGGAAGAAGACCTGGATTTATTTTGATGAAATGCAGCTTCTCTTATTAGATAAATATGCTAGTGATTTCTTCTTTAAATTGTGGAGTCGTGTCAGAAAATATGGAGCTAGTCCGACTGGGATAACCCAAAATGTCGAAACCTTATTGTTAGATCCAAATGGTAGACGGATTATTGCAAATAGTGAATTTATGATTCTCCTCAAGCAAGCAAAAAATGACCGAGAAGAACTGGTTCAACTCTTAGGCTTGTCAAAAGAACTTGAAAAATACCTAGTCAATCCAGAAAAAGGGGCTGGACTAATAAAAGCTGGTTCAGTTGTCGTACCCTTTAAAAATAAGATTCCTCAAGGTACACAATTGTTTGATATCATGAGTACAGATCCTGATAAAATGGCTTCTAATTAAGGGGAAGTAAAATGAAGGATAAAAGAGAAATCATACGTGCACGAAAGGCATTTAGAAGAAGTCTAAAAGATGAGAAGAAATTCTTGAAACAAGGAAAGAAGGAGGTGAAGAAACAGAAAAAAGATTCCGCTGTACTGGATGAAAAAGCATGGAAAAAAGAGATGAAGCAGAAGCTAGAGGAGATGAGAGAAGCTTCAAAGGAGAGAGTAAAACAAGCAAATGAAGACTACAACCATATTCTTCAAAATAGTCCTCCATCTCTTTTGAATCGCAAAGAATTAAGAGACAGACGGTTGCCTCATGCTAGGAAACGATTGAAAATAGCCAAGGAGCAATTTAGAGAAGCCAAGGTACAAGCAAAAGAAGAAAGAAAAGAGAGTCGTAAAGAAAGAAAAACCAATCAAAAATTTCTCTACGGTCAGGAATTGAAACATAAATCTAATTTTTTCTTTCAAGGGAAGAGTTTAGAAGAATTAAAATCTAAGAAAGAAGTAAAGGCCGCAAAAGAGAATCTAAAATCTACTAAACAAGCCTATAAGTCCAAAAAAGTCAGTAGGAAAGCCAAAACTTTTCTTTATGTCCTTGGCCGTGAAGGTGGAGAGTTAGCTTCAGAAAATGAAGATTTAGAAGGTTATCGCACGCTACAAGAGACCATTAGAAAAGGAAAACGCTACAGTCGGCTTTCTTATAACCTTGGAAAAGCTAGTGTCAAAACAGGACAAGAAACAGGTCGTTTTACCAAGAAAAGACTTACCAACACAAAAGAGCGATACCATCATTTTAAGGATGGAAAAGGATGGAAACTAGCGAAAGATAACCCAAGTTCCTTTAAAAATCGGTTTCGAAAATTAAAGAAACAAGGTCTTACAAGTGTCCGAAATATCTATCAAAAACTAAAAGCAGCCTTTTCCTTCTTTACATTTGCGGCTGGAAATCCTGTAACCTGGATAGTTGGAGGAATAGTCTTTCTTCTTTTACTTATAATGAGCTTCTTTTTAGGATTTTCATCTGCTAGTTTGATTCAACAAGATGAATTTGAATTAACAAAAGCTTATACCCACCTAACTTGGGAAGATGCAGAACATACTCGCACAAATGACAAAGGAATTACCTATTACACAAAAATTGATGATGTGATGGGGTATATGAACTTTAAATTCCATGACTATGAGTTACACAAACCAGTTCATTTGTTTAGTTCAGAAACTTACAAGGATTATCTATCTACTTTGTGGCATGATTTAAACGATGGAGAAGATTTGAAATCCATGCAAGACCTCTATGAAACTCCTAAGTATAAACTCTCGAAAGACGATCAAGAGGAAATAAAGGAACTAAAAGAAGAGGGTATGTATGCTTCCATGCAGGAATTGGACAATCCATTTGAGGGGAAAAGCAACGAAGATAGTCTAACCATGACTTATCGTTATGGATACTATGATTTAGACGGAAAACCTACCCTTCAGGAGTACATTCTACTAGAAGCGAAGGCTCACCAAACGATTGTCGCACCAATGGATGGAGTTGTATCTCTAGATGGCGACAATGTTATTCTCACTAACGGAAAAGGAGAGAATGAGAGTCGATTGACCTTGTATTCTATTCATAATGGCCGTGCGATTGAGGGGAGAAGAGTCCTAACGGGTGATATTATTGGTGAAACACCAGACGATACAGGTTTGAAAGTTTCTTATCAAAAGTATAAAAACAAGAAAGAAAAATTGGTGTATGTCAATCCGCAATTTTATTTTCCAAAAGTCATTCAACTTCAGACAACTATCTTACCTGCCATTGGTCAGTTTGGTGGGGATGAGTTTGAACGAGCAAAACATATTTATGAGTTTTTAAAATCTCAAGGGGCAAGTCCCCAAGCCATTGCGGCAATTTTAGGAAATTGGTCTGTAGAGTCTTCTATTAATCCAAAACGAGCTGAAGGAGATTATTTATCTCCTCCTGTTGGCGCTACCGATTCCTCATGGGATGATGAAACCTGGTTAGCAATTGGAGGTCCAGCCATTTATAGTGGTGCTTATCCTAATATCCTTCATAGAGGTTTGGGTTTAGGGCAATGGACGGATACTGCAGATGGTTCAACACGTCATACAGCTTTATTGAATTATGCACGCACCCAAAATAAGAAGTGGTATGATTTAGACCTCCAACTTGATTTTATGCTTCACGGGGATAGTCCTTACTATCAAAGTTGGTTAAAGGATTTCTTTGGAAATACGGGCAGTGCAGCCAATCTGGCCCAACTCTTCCTTACCTATTGGGAGGGAAATTCTGGTGACAAACTACTGGAAAGACAAACCAGAGCAACGGAATGGTATTACCAAATTGAAAAAGGCTTTAGCCAAACAAATGGAGGACAGGCAAAAAGTGACCCGCAATCCCTTGAAGGGGTTCGTGGGGACTTGTATGAGCATTCTGTTCCTGGTGGTGGAGATGGTATGGCCTATGCCTATGGACAATGTACATGGGGTGTTGCGGCTCGTATGAATCAATTAGGCTTAAAATTAAAAGGAAGTAATGGAGAGAAGATTTCAATCATTAATACCATGGGAAATGGTCAGGACTGGGTTGCGACAGCTTCAAGTCTTGGTGGGGAAACTGGCTCTACACCAAGAGCAGGTGCCATTGTTTCTTTTGTGGGAGGTACACATGGCACACCAGCCATCTACGGTCATGTGGCTTTTGTCGAGAAAGTATATGATGATGGTTCTTTCCTTGTGTCTGAGACAAACTATGGTGGCAATCCTAACTATACCTTTAGAAAAATCTCGCAAGCAGATAGCGCCATTAGTTTTGCCTATACTACGAAATAGAAGAGTTTACACTTGAAATTTTAGCCATTTTCAGGTAAAATAAATAGTGTAGATGAGTGGTCGGCTCATGGTCAATCTGATAGTAATCTTGGACATAAGGGCCAAGCGGTGGCGGACACCAGAACGAAATCCGATAGCAATCTTGGACGTAAGGGCCAAGCGGTGGCAGACACCAGAATAAACCGACTGACTAGGTGGCTTACAGACTCTGTAAACCACCTTTTTTGTGAGGAAAATATGGCAAATTCTAGAGATTATCGTAATCCAAATTACACCGAAAAAATAAAACTTCAGCGTTTTTTTACTCAGTTACAAATTGCGGCTTCTTTTTTTAAAGAGCACTTCGTTGGCAAAATCATGTATTATGAAACTGAAATAGAAAGTGTTGAACTTCATTTTTCACCTACTAATTTCATGCACCTATGTGGTGTTGATTACAGAAAAGGTGCAGGCAGTTTCTTTGACGATTGTTTAAAAAGACATGTCATAATTGATGAGTTGAAAATAAAAAAAGATGGAACCACGATGCAAAAGTTACAAGTTTTAGGATCCATTGAGGAGTTATTGGGAAAGCATGTTCATCTAACTGGTTCAGGACGTTATTTGTATTTGGAGTTTGATTATGCTCTACGTACAAGAAAACAGATATTAGCATTAACATTGAAAGAGACATCTAGGAAAATTGTTCCTCAGTCTTTATTAGATTTGAAGAGAAAGACAGTATTTCCAAAAGGTCAAAAAGTAATTTCCATTTACTCAAAACATTTACAAACGTCGGAACTTTTTTATTATTTAAAAGATTAGTTTACATATCTTTTGTGGCATAAAATATATTTTTATCATTTTAAGGAGAACGCAGTTTTGGCTCGTTCTCTTTTTTTGTTGTGATACTTCTTTCAAGGATTATTTGGTAGGATTGGAGTGAAAAAAGATTAACTAGGAAAGAAGGAAGTATATGGAAGCCATTTATCAACGTGATTCGGATCAAGATGGATTAACTGATGCTCAAGAATTGGCGCTAGGAACCAATCCTCTTAGCGCAGATTCTGATGGTGATGGATGTTCAGATTTAGTGGAAATAGAAGAAGGAACCAATCCCTTAAAAAAGGATTTACAAGACATAGGCCAAACAAGTATCACTGAACCGTCCTCAGTATTTATGGAAATGAAACAAAAGATTTCAGATATGATGGAGAGTCACTACAAGGAATTTATACAGGCTCTGATTAGTATTGAAACAGGGATTGAAAACCAACAAGACCTAGAAGACTTATATACTTACTACATGAGAACGGATGCCGTTTCTCTTTTATCTAGTGATTTAGAAACCAGTCCTCAAGAGGTTGAAATGGAGATAGAGTTGTAGGGGAATCATGTGATTCTCCTATTTTCGTATAGATGAAAGGAGCGAGTATGGAAGTAATACAATTATTGGCTATGTTTCGTGGAACAATTCCAAAAGATAGAGAGAAAATGGACTTATTTCTTCGTTATCAAGCGCAACATTTTGATAAGAAATGGCAGGATTTGGTAGAGAGTTTTTTGACTGAAGAGGGCAAGATAGAAGAGATAGCTCATGTCTATTCGTTTCATCAAGATATTATTTCTTTCCTAGAGGCCAGTTCTGAAAATAATGACCAAGATTTAGAAAGTTACACAAGAAATTTTGGACAAGCAGGTCTAAGTAGATTATCTCAATTAAGTAATTTTGAGAAAAACTTGGTGCTAGAAGTCGCAACCTATAATCTTTTCACTCGATTTTACATCCAATCTGAAAAAGAGAAGCTAACACCATTGAGTGAGCTTGTATTTCATCAGAATCAGGATGTCAATTTAGTCAATGTCTATCGGGTTGCGAATAATCTATCTGACCGCATTAGTAGAGATATAGAGGAGTTTCTTCTAATTGTTGATTCCAAAGAACTAAAAAAGGAGGTTCTTGAGATTCATTTTGAAGAAAAAGAGGGAGATGTTCTAGCCTATTTAGGTTCAGAATTGATGGCTACTTTAGATACCGTTACGGATCTTGTCCATCATGAAGAAAACTACACACAACTCCCACTGACACAAAAGCTGAAGATAATTACTCATTTTGATGAAGTAAAAGCTAAAAGCGAAAAGTCTAATCAAGTAGAGGAAGTTTTATCTCCTTCAAGTGATATTGAGCAGGAAACGGAAGAAACTAACTCCTTTTCTAATGTCGATAAAATTGTAGAAGAAGCTTTGAGGGAATATCCAATCGGTTCACAAGTAAGTTATAAAGGACAAGTATTTCAGTTGGTTTCGATTGAAAATGCACACTTAAATGACTTAGTTCGATTAGAGTTATTCAATGATTCCAACCAGTTATTTGAAGAGAATCCTATCTTATACTTGAACAGTTTGGAAGAGATTGAACAAGTATTGTCTTTCGTAGAACTTGAAAAAGAAGATTCAGAGATTGAGATTGATTCATCAAGTGAAAGTCAGGAAATAGATTTGTTTTCCTATCTGGAAGAAGAAAATGAAAATGAAAATGAAAAGGAAAAGGAAAAAGATAAGGATAAGGAAACAGAAACGCTTATTTCAGATATGGAAGAGACGGATGTCCCCGTTCAAGATTTTGTTTTTCCAGATGATTTAGAGGACTTTTACCCTAAGACAAATCGAGAAAAAATTGAAACGAATATCGCCGCAATTGATCTTGTTAAAAGATTAGAAAAAGAGGGACGACAAGCAAGTCCAGAAGAACAAGAACTACTAGCCAAGTATGTTGGATGGGGTGGTCTTGCCAATGAATTTTTTGATGAACTCAATCCAAAGTATGAATCAGAGCGTTTAACTCTCAAGAGTTTAGTAAGTAAGTCAGAATACTCCACCATGAAACAAAGTTCCCTCACAGCCTATTATACAGACCCAATGATTATTCGCCAGATTTGGCAAAAATTACTGGATGATGGTTTTGAAGGAGGAAGGATACTAGATCCTTCTATGGGGACTGGAAATTTTTTTGCAGCTATGCCTAGAAGTATACGAGAGAAATCAGAACTCTATGGGGTTGAATTAGACAGTGTGACAGGCGCAATCGCAAAACAACTCCACCCCAATACCCATATTGAAGTGCGAGGATTTGAGGAAGTTCCCTATCAAAATAATAGTTTTGATTTAGTCTTAACGAATGTTCCCTTTGGAAATTTTCGCATTGCCGATAAAAACTATGATAAACCTTATATGATTCATGATTACTTTGTCAAACACTCACTTGATTTAGTAAGAGACGGAGGACAAGTGTCGATCATCTCATCTATCGGGACAATGGATAAGCGGACAGATAATGTCTTACAAGAGATTAAAACCAACACTCATTTTTTAGGGGGAGTACGTTTGCCGGATACGGCTTTTAAAAAGATTGCGGGTACTCGAGTAACCACAGACCTCCTCTTCTTTCAAAAGGATCAAGCAAAGAATCTTAATGAGGAGGAACTTGTTTTTAGTGGCTCTATTCCATTTGAGGAGGATAAGCGTGTCTGGATCAATCCTTATTTTGATGGGAAATACAATACACAAGTTTTGGGTGAATATGAGGTACGTAATTTTAATGGAGGAACCCTCAATGTTAAGGGGGTATCAGAAACATTATCTACTGATATAATGAAAGCATTAGAGAATGTGGAAGCACATAAACAAATTGACAATTCTTTGAAAGCACCTGTATTTATCCAAGAAGAAGTGGATAATTCTATCCCAAGTCGTATACGTGAGGACTTAGCGCTCTATTCTTTTGGATATGAGGGAAATCAAATTTATTATCGAGATACGCATGGCATTCGGAAAAGTTCAAAAGTAGACGAAATTAGTTATTATGTAGACGAGAAGGGAGAATTTAAAGCCTGGGACAGTTCTTTGTCTGAACATAAAATAGATCGATTCGTGCAACTTCATTTGACAGATGAGGAAGCACTAGATGTATACAAGTCAGAAGAAGCGAGCAAAAGAGGGAAATATAAGGGACTGTTCAAAAAAACTGTCTTTTATGAAAGTCCCTTATCGGATAAGGACATTAGTCGCATTAGGGGAATGGTTGATCTAAGAGAGACCTATCAGGCCTTAATTGAAATTCAACGCCATCCAGATTATAGTCGGTCTGATTTTCAGGTATTACTTAGTAAACTCAATCGTGACTATGACCATTTTGTAAGTCAATTTGGATACTTGAATGCCTCCGTTAATCGGAACTTATTTGATAGTGACGATAAGTATTCCTTACTAGCTAGTTTAGAAGATGAATACATTGATTCTAAAAGTCAGAAAGTAAAATATAAAAAATCTTTAGCCTTTGAGAAAGCATTGGTTAGGCCCGAGAGAGTGATTACAAGAGTATCAACGGCTTTAGATGCCTTAAACTCCAGTTTATCGGATGGTAGAGGGGTTGATTTAGACTATATGGTATCAATTTACCCTGAACATAGCCAAGCAGCTATTTTAGATGAGTTAGGGGATCAGGTTTTAATGGATCCAGAAAGCTATTTAAGAGGAGAAAGAAAATATCTTTCTAAGAACCAGTTTTTATCAGGAGACATTCTCAATAAGATAGAAGTAGTTCAACTGTTAGTAGAGGAAAACAATCAAGAATGTGATTGGAGCCATGCTTTAGATTTGTTAGAATCTGTCCGTCCTCCACGGATTCATCTGGCAGATATTGAGTTTAATATAGGCTCACGTTGGATTCCTCAATCCGTTTATGGTAAATTTGCCTTTGAATGTTTTACCAATCATGAATTTGAATTGTCTTCGCCAGATGTTGAACAAGTCATTGAAGTGAATCCTGTCGATGGCCAGGTTCACTTAAGGACATCATTTGCTTATCAATATCCAAGTGCCAAAGATAGTAGTCTTGGAGTTAGTGGGTCACGTTATGATACAGGAAGAAAGATCTTTGAGAATTTACTTAATTCGAACCAACCGACGATTACTATGACTGTTACGGAAGGGGAAAAGAAAAAGACTATCACAGATTTGGAAAAAACCTCTGTTCTAAGAGCAAAAGAGCAGCATTTACAAGAGCTCTTTCAAGAATTTGTCTCACGGTATCCAGAAGTCCAACAAATCATTGAGGAAAGCTACAATCGTCTTTATAATCGAACGGTTAGTCGAGAGTATGACGGTAGCCATTTAGTTATTGATGGCTTGGCTCAAAACATTAGTCTTCGTCCTCACCAAGAGAATGCCATTCAAAGAATCGTAGAAGAAAAAAGAGCCTTATTAGCTCACGAGGTAGGTTCAGGAAAGACCTTGACCATGCTTGGTGCTGGGTTTAAATTAAGGGAGTTGGGGATGGTTCATAAGCCCTTGTATGTAGTGCCCTCTAGTTTGTCTGCTCAATTTGGTCAAGAAATCATGAAATTTTTCCCTACTAAAAAGGTCTTTGTGACCACTAAGAAAGATTTTGTGAAGGCGAGAAGAAAACAATTTGTGTCACGTATTATTACAGGAGATTACGATGCCATTGTCATTGGGGATTCTCAATTTGAAAAAATCCCTGTCAGTAAGGAAAGACAGATGAACTATATTGAGGATAAACTCAATGAACTACGAGAGATTAAAACACATTCTGAAAATAAGTATACCGTTAAAGAAGCGGAACAATCAATTAGTGGTTTAGAGAGACAATTGGAAGAACTCCAACGCTTCAATCGTGATAGCTTTATTGATTTTGAAAACTTAGGAATTGATTTTCTTTTTGTGGATGAAGCACATCACTTTAAAAATATACGTCCGATTACTGGACTTGGAAATGTAGCAGGGATTACCAATACAACGTCTAAGAAGAATGTGGATATGGAAATGAAGGTTCGACAGATTCAGGAAGAACATGATTTTAAAAACATTGTCTTTGCGACAGGAACACCAGTTTCCAATTCTATTAGTGAGCTCTACACTATGATGAACTACATTCAACCAGATATCTTAAAACGCTATCAAGTTGATTATTTTGACTCTTGGGTAGGTGCTTTTGGAGAAATTCAAAACTCTATGGAATTAGCTCCTACAGGGGATAAGTACCAACCTAAGAAGCGATTTAAAAAATTTGTCAATCTTCCTGAGTTGATGAAAATCTATAAAGAAACAGCCGACATTCAAACACAAGATATGTTGGATTTACCTGTCCCAGAAGCCCATATTATTCCTATTGAGAGTGAGTTAACTGAAAATCAGAAACTCTATTTAGAAGAATTGGTTATGAGGTCAGATGCGGTCAAATGTGGAACAGTTGATCCGAGCCAGGATAACATGTTAAAAATTACGGGTGAGGCACGAAAACTAGCAATTGATATGCGTTTATTGGACTCTAGTTATAGTCTAGCAGACAATCATAAACTGCTTCAGGTAGTGGATAATGTTGAGAGAATTTATCGTGAAGGAATGGAAAATAAGGCTACTCAGATGATTTTTTCAGATATTGGCACACCTAAGAAAAAAGATAATGGCTTTGATGTTTATTCTGAAATGAAGGCTTTATTAGTTGATAGAGGAATCCCTAGTAAAGAAATTGCCTTTGTACATGATGCCAATAGTGATGAAAAGAAGAATAGTTTATCTCGAAAGGTTAATGCAGGAGAGGTGCGGATTCTCCTTGCCTCAACTGAAAAAGGAGGAACAGGTTTAAATGTTCAGAGCAAGATGAAAGCAGTTCATCACCTGGATGTACCGTGGAGACCAAGTGACATTCAGCAACGCAATGGACGTATTATCCGACAGGGAAATGAAAACAAGGAAGTGGATATTTACCACTACATTACAAAAGGTTCATTTGATAATTATCTATGGGCAACTCAGGAGAACAAACTCCGTTATATTAAGCAGATTATGACTTCTAAGGAGCCGATTCGTGCTGCAGAAGACATTGATGAGCAGACCATGACAGCTTCTGATTTTAAGGCACTAGCAACAGGTAATCCTTATCTCAAATATAAGATGGAACTAGAGAATGATCTAACCCTATTAGAAAATCAAAGACGCGCCTTTCAACGCAGCAAAGATCACTATCGTCATACAATCTCCTACTGTGAAGAAAATATGCCCATTCTTGAGAAACGATTAAGCAAGTATGAAGGCGACATTCAACAGTCTGAAATGTCGAAAGACCAAGCATTTTCTATGGCAGTAGGCAAGCAATTTTTTGATCAACGAGCTGAAGCAGGGGAATCCCTACACCGTCTTATCCGTCATAATCAATCAGACAGCAAAGAATTTCGTACCCTAGCCAGTTATCGAGGATTTGACATTAAAATGCTTAGTCTTCCAACAAATCAACCTCTTCCTGAAACTTTCTCTGTTAAGATTGTAGGAGAAAATCTGTATTCTGTCAGTTTAGATTTGTATTCTCCTTTGGGGACAATTCAAAGGCTCCAACATACGATTGATCACATTAAAGAGGACCAAGTGAAAACTCAGAACTTATTGGATGAATTAAAGGATAAATGGACTACTGCTAAAGTTGAAATTGAGAAAAATTTTCCAAAGGAAGAGGATTATCAAACTAAAAAGGCCGAATACAATGTACTCGCGCCATTGATTGAAACAGAAACGGATTTAGATATTATTGATCAGGCCTTAAGACAATTCCACGAAAAAGAAAAGCAAGAACAACTTTCTTTTGAATTGGATTAAAAAATATATATAAATAGCGGACAATAAAAGAAAAGCGCGGTAAAATAAAGATAGAAAGAAACGAGGTGACGATTATGATGGAAGATACCTATTATCAATTGGAAGAGGCCTTGGTACAGGGATTTCAAACACCTGAAGAATACCAAGCCTACAAGGAGCTAAAGGAACATTATGAGGAAGTGACAGGGGATTACAGTTTTTCTAAACAAGAACTCACTAGTCAATTGGAAATCGCTCTTCAGAATCATCGAGGCGAGGACTTTGAAGATTATGAGAAAGAGGAGTATTTGGCCTTAGTTCAAAAATTAGAAGAGTTTGATTATTCTCTTGCCACCCATTATCGTCAGTTGATTGACTAGAAAGGAGAAAGTCATGAAAGATTTACTCCTTATCCCAGTAATTTTTTTAGCAGTAGGAGGAATTCTCATTCTTTTATGGAGACTCTTTCTTATTGCAAGTGGACTTTTCCTTATTGGTTTTGTCAGTTTTCTTATTTTCATAGAGGTCTATGGAATTTATCTGTTCTTTACTGAACCGACCCTTTATATGGAAGATTTATCCCAGAATGGTCTGATCAGTTTTACAGGATTTTATGTGGTATTTAATCTAGCCTTGCTTGTATGTGGTGTTTTGAAAATCATTAGTTGGACAAGAAGATTAAAAAGTAGCTGAGCAAGAGATTGTTCAGCTACTTTTTAATTGGGCACTATAAAAATTTTTCTCGAAAATAAGAAACTTGCACGATTTACTCATTACTTAGCCAATACTAGAGTTTATACTAGTTACTGTAAAGATGATCATCTAAAAGAAGGAAGGAGGTAACCTTATGCCTAAAAATACAAGTCGTCCAGAGATTGATTCACTAAGTTTCGAGGTTGAAAACCAAGAACTTTCCGGTAAATCAGGTTCTGGTTGGTTTACAGCTGTTCAACTTACATTGGCGGGACGTTGTGGACGCTGGTTCACAGGCTCTTTCGAATGCACAACGAACAATGTGAAATGCGGATAGCCTAGATTTCGATACTCATCAATTTGAAAATGAAATTTTAAGTTAATATAACTTTGTAGAAATTAAACTGTTTTTAATGATTCTTTTACTTAAATTTTCATTTTCTTTGGAGAGTATAGAACTAGGTTTAAACCATAGTGAGTAGGAGTAGAAGAAAATGAGAAAAAATAACAATCATAAAGAAATTGATACACTTGATTTTGAAGTAAAAAACCAAGAGCTTTCTGGTAAATCAGGTTCTGGTTGGTTTACAGCTGTTCAACTTACATTAGCAGGACGTTGTGGACGTTGGTTTACAGGATCTTATGAATGTACATCAAATAATGTGAAGTGTGGCTAGTTTTTCTCACTACTAAAAAGTTTGATGTAGATTTGTTTCTATAGGATTCATTTTTCAATTTGAAACTTGTTATAGTCCTTTGGTTTGAGAGTAGACTGAAGGACTATATACAAGGTTTATGGAAAATATAAACGGAACGAAAGAAATTTACGGAGTAAAATTATGAAAAGTAAAAAAGTAAATACTGAGATTGATACGCTTGAATTTGAAATTGACAATCAGGAACTCAATGGTACCTCAGGATCTGGCTGGTGGTACACAGCTTTTAAAATGACACTAGCAGGTCGCTGTGGATTGTGTTTCACCTGTTCCTATGAGTGTACGACAAATAATGTTCGTTGTTAGATAAAACAAAAGGTAAATTCTAGTATTTTATTACAAAACATTGACAACACTTTGATTTAGTGTTATATTTACAAGGAGAAATACAAATGAAACAAGACAACTTTGAGATTGATTCTTTGGATTATGAAATTAATAGCCAAGAGTTGAATGGTAAATCTGCTGCAGGGTGGCGTACGGCTGTTAGATTAACAGTACAGGGTCGCTGTGGTTGGTGGTTTACATATTCTTATGAATGTACTTCGCCAAACGTGCGCTGTGGATAAAACTACCTCCATTCTTTGAGAGGAGGATAAAATGGAAGGAATTATTGGAACACTAGACTTCTATGCACCTGTAGTGGTCTTAGGAGTTATTGTCATAGGGATTGTTTACTTTATGAAAAAAAGAAACAATCGAAAATAATCAATATCGACCGATACCTAAAAAGTATCGGCTTTTTTTATAGCGTAAATATATTGCACAAAATACTCATGGCAAACCTTGAAAGAAACCGTATAATGAGAGTGTAAAAAAGAAACGGAGGAATGAAATGATGAAACAGCTTATCGTGACAGCATTAACGAAAACATTTGGTCAAGGGGATAATATCGTTCATGCTTTATCAGATGTGAACTTGTCCGTTGAAAAAGGTGAATTTCTGGCAATTATGGGGGCCAGTGGTAGTGGAAAAACGACACTCCTCAACTGTATTTCAACGATTGATAAACCAACATCAGGTGAGATTCGATTTGAAGATTTTGACATCATCCATGCCAAGGAAAATGAACTAGCTGACTATCGTGCTAAAAACATTTCCTATATTTTCCAAGCTTACAACTTGGTGGAAAACTTGACGGTCTATGAAAATATCGTTCTACCTCTTCAAATTCAGGGGAAAAATATCAAAAAACATCAGGATAAGATTGAGGAAATTTTGGATAAGTTGGCCATCCAAAACTTAAAAGATAAGTTTCCTAATCAGTTATCAGGTGGTCAACGACAACGTGTGGCAACTGCTAGAGCCTTGATTGATGATTCTAAACTGATCATCGCAGATGAGCCGACAGGAGCCTTGGACTCTGCCAATTCTGAAAAACTGATGGCACTTTTGCAGGAAATCAATAAAAGTTTTGGTATTACCATTTTACTGGTTACGCATGACCCTGCCGCAGCCAAGTACTCTTCACGGATGGTGCTACTTAGCGATGGAAAGATTATGGATGATTTGGAACGTAACAGCTTATCTAATGAACAGTATTTGCAAGAGATTTACAGCCGTACCAGATAGGAGGAGGAGAGTATGTATCCAAAATTGATTTTACGAAATGTATTTCGAAATTTACAGACCTATACCATCTATTTTTTCAGTCTGACCTTGATTTATAGCTTGCTCTACGCTTTTAATGCTTTACCAAGCCATCCAGTGATGCAAAGTTTATCAGGAGCAAAGGAAATGTTAACGACGGTGATGAGCCAGTACATGGGCTTGCTTTCCTATCTGATTCTATCGGCGATTGCCTTTCTCGTCGTTTATTCTACAAACTTTGTCCTGGGACGGCGCAAGAAAGAGCTGGGACTTTATGCAACGCTGGGAATGAAGAAGAAGCAGATTATCCGTACCCTGTTCTTTGAAACCATGCTGGTCAATATCTTTTCCTTGATTCTAGGTTTCTTGCTTGGGCTGGTCTTGTTGGTTGTTCTAGCTAAGGTGGCTTCTGAGTTTTTCATGGCGAATTACTTTGGTAATTTGGTTTTCTTTGATATAAAGTCTATCATCTTACTAGTTTATTCCTATTTGGTAACTAGTTTTATTGTTGGTGTCATGGACATTCTTACCTTTAGAAAGCAAAATATCATTGCACTCATTCAAGAAAATGGGGTCAAGAAATCTGTCTTGGCAAAAGGCAAGCCAGTTCTTCAAGCACTTCTCTTTATTCTTTCGACAGCTGTTATCGGTTTTGGTGCTCTCTATTTTTCAGACTATCACCATCTATCACTCTTGAAAAGCTGGGGTATCTTACTTGTATCTGTCTTCGTGATTTTTGTGATTTTATTTTACAATACCTTGAGCCATTTTATCTTGTTTTCCCTTAGAAAACTGCCTCAAACCTACTATAACAGACTAAACAGTTTTAAAATTCGTCAATTTTCAAAACAAGCTGACAGTAATTCGGTCACGTTGGCTGTCTTATCCTTGACCTGGACACTGGCTCTCAGCTTACTAGTTTTTAGTGGTAGTGCCTATACGACTATGAACCGAGAGCTGAACAAATACTCACCTTATGACGTATCTGTCAATCTTTATCGTGGTCAAGAGTTCCAGTTTTCTCAGGAATCTGTAAAAGACAGATTGAAAGCAGATGGATTTGACTTTAACCTCATCAAAGAGGAGTACAGCTATCCTATCTATTCTAGTGATTTAACCTATAAAGATTTGATTGATACTAGCAATCTTTGGGCGCATGATAAGGAACTTCCTGAATCAAAAGTACCGATTTTAGGAATTTCTGCCTACAATCATCTCCGCAAACTGCAAGGGAAAAAAGCGGTTGACTTGGCAGATAACCAATTTCTGGTCAATGCCAACTATAAAGGAACTGCCAAGCAGATTCAGGACTTTCTATCAACGACCAAAAACCTCACGATTAATGGTCATTCTCTCAATCTTGCATCTTCCAAGCCACTTGAAACAGTTTACTTTTTATCTTCAGTAGGTACAAATGACACAGGAACCTTGATTGTACCCGATAAGGTAGTAATTGGACTGACGGAAGACCACATGACCTATGTTGCCAATTTCAAAGAAAATATTGACAAGCGGAAAGTAGAAACATTCTTGAGTCAGTGGATTGAAAAATACTACTTCACTCGTGATGGTACAGAGTTGAATCCGTTCACCTATCAAACGAAAGGAAGAATTTTTGAGATTTATCTTGGATTTATGGGCGTCATCGTCTTTGTCATGATTTTTGTCAGTGTTATTTTTATCATTATTTCCCTCAGTATCTTGTCACTTCAAACTTCTACAAGTTCTTTGGATAGTGTCAATGATTATCAAATCTTATACCTTCTTGGGAATAAGAGAAAGCAAAATCGCTCTATTCTTTTGCAACAGATTCTAAGTTATTTCTTGGTTCCGCTGGTTATCGCAGGTCCGCTAGCACTTGCCTTGAGTACAGCTCTTTTGGGCTATTTTGAGAATTTCGCTAATACCAGCATTTCTATTGATATCACCTATCTGGGAGTAGCGGTTTTACTCTTTGTCCTTTACCTGCTAGTGACTTACAGAGTAAGTTGGCAAATTATTGAAAATTAAGTCAAATACCAGAGTTGCCTATCCGACAATTCTGGTATTGTGTTATAATGATATTAAAGTAGTTCAGGAAGTGGATACATATGAAACAGTTTGTCAAATTGATCTCGAAAAACTCACTTTTATTGTGGTGGTTGACGATTTTTAATCATCTAACTTTGATGATTTATATTTATTATAGGGTTCCTCTGGACTTTTCGACAGATTTTTCCTTACAGATGGTTTTATTGCTGATTATTGCTTTAATTGCATTTAGTTATATTTGTAATATTGTGACCTTTCGTTATAGTGAGTTGAAACTCTGGTTGCTCCTGATGATGTTTCTCATTAGCTGGCAATCCATATTTAATCAAGGAGTTACGAGCACCCTGTTGCACTTTTTTGATATCCTTCATCCGCTCAACTCTTTTTTATTGGTGTATAGTTCTCTGTCTATTCTCTTTCTGGGAGAGAAAATAGGAGAAGAACTGATGAGTGTGTCCTTTGTGTTGACACTAATCACAGTTAGTTCGTATCTGTTAAGTCCTTCAATTTTTCTCTTTCTGTCCTTGTTTGCGTCTTTCTTTTTAAACCTTGTTCCCTTGATTTTATTTATTTTATATCATGAAGAGTTGAAAAGTAAACTCAAGTATCAGAGACGAAATTTGTGGATATTAGCTTTAATATTGCCTCTTTCTTATTTCTTTTTGTATATCAATACGACGGGCTCAGGAGTGATGAACCTAGCCTGGTATCTGGAAATTGTTGGCATCTTAGTTTTTTTACACTTCAAAACTATTATCAGCTCTCTTCAAAAAAAGGTATCAGAGTTAAAATTGTCCTATATAAAAGCTTTTTCACACTTATTTTTACTAGTTATGTTTTTGTTAGTAGGTATTTTCATCATCTTTCGTCTAGATTTAAACACGAGCTTTTTGGTCTTGAATATCATGTTACTATTGTTCGGGATTTGTTCGGAAGAATTGATTCGCCTCTTTCGTTCTGCTGAAATGCTAGATGCTAGGGATTATGTAAAAGTTCTCTTTTTAAAGCGTAACCGTATGGTGAAAAATCTGCTGGCAAATGAAGACACAGAACAACAGTTCTCCGAATTTCTTCACAATGAAATCCTGCAAAATGTGATTGCAATAAAAAATTTCAATAAATATAGTAGCAATCAAGTTTTTGGTGAACAGATCAATCTGGTGACAGAGGAGTTGGTTCAGCGGATTCGTGAGCGGATGGATTATTATCAGCCAATGGTAGAAACAGACGAGCAGTTAGACATCCAGTATCAAGGGCTGATTAATCGAATTGTCAAGCGCTATCACGCAGAAAATGAAGTCGTCACACAGTTTCCTGTCCACTTTAGGCTTTTATCTCCTTACGATAAAATTGTCTATCGTCTGGTTGAGGAATTGGCGACCAATGCCGTTAAGTACGCTAGTGGTGGAACGATTTCTTTGAAGATTGATGTGCATGATGACGCTATTTTTATAATTTCTGAAAATGACTGCCTTCAAACAGAAAAATCCTTAGGTTATGGCTTGAAAAATATGTTTAATAAAATTAGTGTTTTAGGTGGTCAGATGCAGATTTTTGAAAATAATAAGAGATTTCGTGTAGAAATTACTCTCCCGATTGATAAGGAGTTGTGTTATGAGAATTTTGTTAATTGATGATCATAAATTATTTAGTCAAAGTATCAAGATGATTTTAGAGTTATCGGAAAACATTAAAAAGGTCCAGTTAGTGGATAATTTTTCGACTATTTCGGAGATTGCTTTTAATGACTACGACATTATTTTGATTGACATCAACCTGACGAGTCTGTATCAAGATGATGGGCTGACCTTGGCACAAGAGATTATCGACAATAGTTGTTCTAGTAAGGTTGTGATTTTGACAGGTTACAGTAAAAAAATGTATGAACACCGAGCTAAAGCTATGGGAGCTTATGGATTTCTGGACAAAAGTATGAACCCAGATGAGTTGGTTAAAAAATTGGAAAAGATTTATCTAGGTGGTAAGGTCTTTTCAGATGAAGTGATGGTAGAGGTGCTAACACCACGAGAAATCGAGATACTAGAACTGGTTAGAAATGGCTTGACCATTGATGATGTCTGTGACAAGGTCTATGTGAGTAAACGTACAGTTTCCAATCACTTGGCCAATATCTTTTCAAAATTGGGAGTGACTAACAGGCAGGAGGCGATTCACATAGCTGAGCAGTTGGGCTATTTTCCACCAGATTAAAAAGTTGCAGAAGATGCAGCTTTTTTAATTTATTTACAAAAATTGCACATATTACTCATTCTAATAAACGGTAAATTTGATAATCTATTAGTAATTAAGGAGGAGATCATTATGTCTATTGTATCTGAAAAATGGTTAAGTTTATTTAATAATATCGAAGATGATGAGCAGTTAGATGAATTTTTAAAGACTACCTCTGGAGATAGTCTACAAGATTGGGAAGAAAAATTTCTTCAGTACGAGCAGTGTGGAAAAGATTATATTGAGCGAGAGTTAGGAACAATCTTATATGATGAATATAACCCTCAGGAAAAGCTCAGAGTAAGTATTCATTGGCTAGATTTATTTAAACCAATTTGTTTTAAATACTTAGAGCGATTATCTAGCTTTTTAAATAAAACGCAATGTATAACCAATACAAATGAATTTATTCTAGATATTGAATCAGTATTTTTTGAAATTTGTATGAATATGAGCTATAGAACGGTTGTCTTAGAGATTAATGATTTAAGGAGAGCGTCTCGTTTAGAAGGTGAAGATAGTAAAAATAGATACAATTATTTTATCAATACTTTATTAAAGGACAGAGATTATATATTGGAGTTTTATAAAAAGTATCCCGTCTTGTTTGAGTTATTAGATAAGAAGATTTCTAACGTCTTAGACTATATTGAACAAATTATTCTCCATTTTGAAGAGAACCTAATTGACCTAGAAAGTTATTTTAATTATAAGAATTTAAAATTATCGAGTATTGATTTTAATGCTGGCGATACTCACTCTAATGGTAAGAGTGTTTGTATTCTTAAATTAAATACTAAGAAAAAGCTAGTTTACAAACCAAGAAATATGTTTATCGATGTTAATTTAAACTTATTCTCTAAAGAATTTGCTCATCGTTTTGGACTTTCAGAATTATTATTCGTCCCTAAAACACTGAGTAAAGATTCTTATAGCTTTGTAGAGTTTATAGAAGAGAAAGAATGCAATTCACTTCAGGAGGTAGAAGCTTATTATACAAATATGGGAAAACTTTTAGCATTTTTACATATTTTTGGTGCTAAAGATTATCATGGTGAAAACATTTTAGCTTGTCAAGAACATCCTTATCTTATTGATAATGAGACGATATTGCATTTCAGTGAGCCTGTAAATATCACTTCAAATGCACAAAATATTTATAATTTTGTAACTAACTCAGTTTATAGTGTGGGAATATTACCAATGAACCTTTATTCAGTAAATAATGACAAAGGAATGGAAATTGGAGCATTAAATTCAGGTGAAAGGCGAGAATCACCTTATTTATCCCATCAACTGGCTAATGTTGGGACTGATGAAATTAGAATTGAAAAAGTATTTAAAATAGTCGGGGATTTCCCTAGCACAGTAAGATATAAAGGAAAAAACGTATCGTGTTCTAGTTACCTCAACGAAGTTCAAAGAGGATTTGAAACTATTTACAAAATTGTTTTACAAAATAGAAATATAGTTTCTAGGATGATCGTTAAATATTTTGAAAATTGTGAGACGAGATATATTTATCGAAATACCAATATTTATGTACAATTTCTTGAAACAAGCCATCACCCAGAATTGTTAAAAAATAAATATGATTTTGAAATGTATTTGCTTCGTTTATTTGAATATGGTGATGTTGCTAATCTTTTTGATAATGTTATGATGAAAGATGAGGTTTGCCAGCTTAGAAAAGGTGATGTTCCAATATTTTATGCGAATACAAGTAGCAATGAAATTCATAATGGACTAGGTCGATATATTTGTGCTTTAGACGGACATAGTATCGTTAATAAGGTTTTAAATAGAATAACTAGTTTATCAGATGATAATTTACTCAGACAAAAACGAATTATAAATATGGCTTTTATGGGGAGCGAGTTATTTCCAAAGAAATCTAGAGTATCTGAAGAACACATGAATACTGAAACTATTACTTCAAAAATAATCAATCGGATTTCATCAGCTAAATTTAAATTTAATAATGAGACTAGTTGGTTAGCGATGGTGGCTATGAATAAAAGCTATGAGATATATCCAATGGATTGTAGTCTATACAGTGGAACTTCTGGTATGATTTTGGGGATAACAAGCATAGATGATACTAGATTACGGACGCTTTTACCTGGGGTTATCAATTATACCAATAACTATATAAAAGAATTACAAGGGAATTTCCCTGTACACCAGTTAGGTGCTTTTACTGGTGTATATGGATACTTATATACATTGTGTGTGTTGAGAGAAGAAGGTACTCTATTTGATGAAGATATCGAAGAGATTATATATGAAACATTGTCGTCAACATTTAGACATCTACGAAATATTGATAATTTAGATATAATAGGTGGTTTAGCAGGAATTTTAGGAGTACTGATAAAAATCCAGAAAACAATGCTCGATAGTTCTCGGGTAACTGAGTTGACTCAGAATTTGTCTGAAGGTATAGTTCAAAAAATACTAGAAAAATATAAAAAAGATGGCTTTTGGATTGAAAATGATCCTGGATATGCTCATGGTAATTATGGCATTATTACGCAACTTTATAGATATTCTTTATCTAACACATGCAAATCTGATGTAAAAACTTCCATTATTTCTTGTATAAAAGAATATCTTGACAAAGAGCGTTCGTTACTATGTGGAAAAAAAGGTTTTCCTTTAAGAAAAAATGCCAAGTATTATTCATGGTGTAATGGTATTGTGGGAATCGTTAATGCTAAGAACTATTTAGAAACTAATGAATTTCCTGACAAATTTTTAAAGACCGAAGTTCAAGATTATTCCAATAAAATTTTAAATCAAGATCCTACTTTAGATAATTCAATCTGTCATGGAAGTATCGGGAACCTAGTCATTTTAGATTCTATTTTAGGCTATTCTGTTGATATAGAAAATAGAATAGCTACTGAAAGTATCTCATATCTTTGGGATAAAGAAACTTATGAATGTGATGATTGGGGGATTTTGACAGGAGAAATGGGAATATTGATGGCTAATGATAGAAAAAGTAGGACTAGATTAAATGATATACTACTTTTAAATTAATGGGGGTTAGATATGAAAAGAAACATCCCGTTTATCGAACAACACCAAAAAACAGAGTGTGGATTATGCTGTGTTGCGATGGTGTCAAGTTATTATAATCACGAAATTTCCGTTAAAGATCTGAGAAATCTAAAAGAAACAGGGAGGGATGGAACTAGTTTTCAAAATTTAATTGAACTGTTAGAAAATATGGGATTTAAAGTGAAATCATTCCGTTTTCCAAAAGATAGACCAGATGTATATAAACAGATAAAAGTTCCAGCCATTGCATTGTGGGAGAGTAAGCATTTTGTTGTTGTAGAAAAAGTAACTTCTAAATTTGTTTGGGTAATTGATCCTGAACTCGGAAAACTAAGATATGATTTAAATGAGTTCTCAGCCGGTTTCTCAGAATTTTTAATTAGTATTTCTAGTAGTGATAGAGTAATAAAACAAAAATCAAAAGAGAATTACGGAGAGATTTATGCGCAACTTTGGCAATCTTGGCATTATTTTGTACCTCTGTTATTTCTAACTTTTGTAAGTTATGCGGTTAGCTTTATTCTGCCTATATGGACGCAACGGCTATTAAATCAAGCCACAGGTGGCAATCAGTTTAATCCAGCAATTTTAGCGCTCAATTTTATTATTTTTACATTACTATACTTTATTATAATGCTCGGTCAGAGATATCTTTCTATTAATCTGACAAACGATATAGATAAAAGACTGAATAATAGTGTAATTGGTCGTTTGTTTCAATTACCATATAAATTTTTCTCTACTAGAAGTAGTGGTGATTTAATTTATTCTATAAATGGTTTGGGTAGAATTCGGCAATTATTTACAAATCAGGTTGTACTAGGAATATTAGATATTGGTTTTGTAATTTGTATTTTGTTTTACTTTCTATATATTGATTTTTTCGTGGCGATTATCGCTCTTATGTTAGTGGTAATAAATTTGTTGTTGCTTCTATTGACTAGAAAAAATTTGGAACAAAAAAGTAAATCTTTTGTGATAGCTCAGAATGATCTCCAAAATAAACAAATCGAAATGATTTATTCTATGATGGGAATAAAAATGGAAGGATTTGAAGTTCGAACGTTTAAACAATGGAAAGGTTATTTAGATAAGTATCTTTATAGATATAGAGCCAGTGAATTGTTCTCAAGTGTTGTTAATTCGTTATTTTCAATTATCACTTTTATATCTCCATTTATCCTATTATTTATTATGTTGTTGCCAGATAATCATTTAGGTAATAAGTTAGGTGGGATTTTTGCAGTATATTCTTTGTCATCTCTATTATTTGGTAAGATTAATAGTATTTTTGATACTATTGTAGCATTCTACAATAGCAAAACATTTTTATCTCGGATTTTAGAGATTTTAGGTGAAGAAACTGAGATAAATGGTGTAGTGAAACACGACTTAAATGGGGAAATTACACTTAAAAATGTTTCATTTTCATATACTAGAGATAGTAAAAAAGTACTTTCTAATGTGTCTATTGAAATAAAGAAGGGTGAGAAGGTAGCAATTGTTGGCTCTTCTGGATCAGGTAAAAGTACACTTTCCAAATTATTAATAGGTTTATTTCCAGCCTCCTCAGGTAGTATTTTATTTGATGACTTAGATTATAATTTGTTGGATAAACAGTATCTTCGTCAACAAATTGGCATTGTCCCACAAGACATGACTTTATTTAATAAAACCATATATGAGAATATTGCTGGAGATATCTCAGTCTCAGAGGAAGAAATGACAAAAATTTGTAAGTTAGTTAATATCCATGATGAAATTATGGAAATGCCCATGGGGTATAATACTTTAGTTTCAGAAATGGGAATGAATCTGTCAGGAGGGCAACGTCAGAGAATTATTTTAGCAAGAGCGCTAGTTAAGAAACCCAAAATAATACTTTTAGATGAAGCCACAAGTTATCTAGATAATGTTAATGAAAAAGAGATTATGCAGAAATTTAAAGAACAAAATATTACAATTATTGTTATTGCACATCGACTTTCTACCATTATCGATTCTAACCAGATTTTTGTAATGGATAAAGGAGAAATTGTAGAACAAGGAAGTCATACAGAACTATTGAATATGAAAAATGGTTTGTATAAAAAACTTTATCAGACGGATTACTAAATTTGTAATATATATTGGCCACCTTCGGGTGGCATTTTTACTTCTGTGATACTTTTTTCAAGATTTATCTGCTATTCTTGACCTAGTTTTTATAGAAAGAAGGTCTAAGATGTTAAATAAAGTCAAAACTAAAGCCTTAATTAGTGTTGGAGCAGTGGCTGCAACTAGCTTTATTCTCATGATGGGATATACTGTTGGTCAACACTCGACTGCTAAACAAAGTCGTAAAGAGATTGAATTGGCTGCAGCTAAACTTGTAGAGGATAAACAAGCAGAAGATAAAGCCAGCATTTTGTCATCGGATACTGTAAAAGAATTTTTGACTCAGTACTATACGAAAGAAAAGCTCGGAGAAAATAATACACGTATTCAACCTTATATGACTGAATCGGCTTATTCTCAAGAATTAACAAGTCAAAACGATGCCATGAACCAAGTGTATAAGGACTATATTTTGGATTATCATTTTGAAAAAGCTGATATCTTTGTCAATCAGACTACGAATCAAGCCATTGCCATGGTCTCTTATAATGTAACCTATGTATCTGATTTAAAGAATGCCAACCAATCAAAGACCAATCAGACAGAAACCAGAACGGTTAAGTTGTCTTATTCGAAACTACCAGGTAAGTTATTGGTCAATCAAGTACAGGTTTGGAAATCTGGATTGGATGATTTGGATAAGGCCACTCCCAAAACTTTGGAAGAATCCTCATCTGTTCCATCACTGCCAAATACTACGACAAAATGATGATGTTTTATGAATATAGAGGAATGTAAGCAAATCTCAATTCTTGATGTAGCAAGTCGTTTAGGTATCTCCTTTAAACAAGTTTCGAACAGTGTTTATGAGCATCCTGAACACGATTCATTTCGGATTTTTTCAACTACCAATACTTTTAAATGGTTTTCAAGAGATATTCAAGGTGATGTCATTGATTTTGTTCGACTTGTTAAGGGAATTTCCTTTAAAGAAGCTCTAGCTTTTTTTTCTGAAGAACCTTTTCAAAAAGAAGCTGTTCAAGAAAATAGGGAGAGACCATTTTATTATCCTTTAAAGAGAATAGAAGATTCTAACTGTAGTCTGGCCAGATATTATTTAACAGAATGTAGAGGAATCTCAGACGAAATCATAGAAAAGATGATTCAACAAGGTTTGATAGCACAAGCTAGTTGGAAAACAAATGAAACTGTTGAACCTGTTATTGTTTTTAAAAGCTTTGATCATCGTCACAAGCTGCAGGCAGCAAGCTTACAAGGTATTTATAAGAATCACTCTCTTCCTAGAGAGAGGCTGAAAACGATTCTAAAAGGAAGCCATGGACATATTGGAATATCCTTTGATATTGGTAAACCAAATAGACTGGTCTTTTGTGAATCGTTCATTGACTTAATGAGCTATTACGAACTGCATCAACAAAGTCTATCTGATGTTCGTTTGGTATCTATGGAAGGATTAAAAAGGTCTGTTATCGCTTATCAAACTTTACGACTGATAGCTGAAGAAAATCAGAAGTTGGAATTTTTAGATACAGTAACACCTTCAAAGTTATTGCCTTTGATCAATACAATTCGTGATACCACTACCTATTTTGATAATCATCCTGATTTATTGACACTGGCGGTAGATTGTGATGATGCAGGAAAAGATTTTTCTGATAAGTTATCTCAAGCAGGATTGCCTGTTTTACTGGATTTACCTAATAATGAATTTGGGAAAGAAAAAATAGACTGGAACGATATTCTTAGAGAAAAGAAATCAGATTTACAATTTATGCTTGAGACTGTAAAAGAGACATTTGGAAATCCACCAGTAAGACAATCATCTCAATGTTTAGAATTGTGATAACAAAATCAAGATGTTTTAGCTAATATTAGAATGAAGGAGGATCGTATATGACCATTATTGAACGCTTAGAAGAAAAAGTCACTAGGCAAGAAAGCAAGGTAGCAAGAGAGAAAGAAAAACTCGCTGCTTACAAAGAACAACTGGAGACAGCGATGTTTGCGACGTTCAAAAGGCGTCAAAGCATCAGTCACATGAGTTTTGAAGAAGCTCTTGACCATGCCTTTGGTAAAGAAAGACAATTCGATGATTCTGAATTTAGAAAGGATGAAATGAGTGAATGACAAAAAATTGGGATTTTAATCAACCATTAGAAAGTAAATCAGAAAATCAAGAAGATCCAGATAAAATTGCGGCCTTATTTGGAAATCATAAAGGAGGTAATGATGTAAATTATGAAGCAGCTTTTCAAAAGCGAAAACAAGCACCTGTGACGGAATCAAATCCTAGTTCTAAACCTAAAGTTACAGAGGTTAGAACAGGAAAAGAGACAGATATTACTACAAGTTATCAGCAACATCTAAAAAGACTGATTGCGGATAACAATAGCGATATTGAAAGTAGTCAAAAGAAAATTGAAGAGCTATATACGTTGATTGATACAAAGAATAAAGACAATAAGAAATTGCAGTCAATTTATGATGCGATTTCCGAATTACACTAAGCAGTCTTAAGAGGCTGCTTTTTTTGAGAGGCTATAGATGTTTACAACTTTTTTTAAGAAAAATCAAGACAATAGTGATGTATTTAAAAAGCTAATTCATAGACTATCTGATATGTCTGTCCAAGATCTTGAAAAAATAGATCGACTGTTAGATATCATTTTCACTCTAGATCAAGAATCAGAACAGCTAAAAACAGAAGCAATTTATAGAGAAGAAACTTTGGATGACACATTAAAGGAAGCTAAGAATCAACTTCATAAGGAACAATTGGAGAAGAATTTAGAGAGATTTAGGAAAGACGGAAGGAAGTGAATAGTTTTATAAAATTTTCTTTTATTTGAATAAAGTCTTAACTAAAGTAGAACTACAAAAATTAATTTAAGATGAAGTGAACTGAACTGTAGACTTTGGAAATGTCTCTTACTCGATTTCAGAATGAATTACTGATATGGGATTAAAAGAACTAAGTATTTCTTTTTGTTTTGAATGAGATACGTGAGTATAGATTTGTGTGATTGATATAGAACTGTGTCCAAGAATTTGTTGAATATATCGAATATCTACATCACTATCTAGAAGCATTGTCGCAAAGCTATGTCTAAACATATGCGGTGTAATAGTTCTAGAAAAGTTATTTTGTTCAACGATTCTCTTTATAACTAAACGTACACTTTGCTCTGACAATGGTTTAAGTGAATGTTTCCCTGGAAACAAGAAATCATTTGATTCATTTTTTGTTTTATTTATATATGTTTCTAATAAATTTAATGTTTTTTGATCTCCTAAAAATAAGATACGTTCTTTATTACCCTTTCCTATAATATGGAGTGTCTTATTGGAAAGATTAATGTCTTTGAGATGAATGTGGCAAAGTTCAGAAATTCTGATGCCTGTTGAAAGTAAAAGTGAAATAATCAGTAGATTTCTTTCAGCGTGTTGTTTTTGATAATCAGTTTTAGATAGAATTACTTTCTGTTCTAAATATATGAAAATGCTTTTCAGAATGCCATACGGAATCGTTTTAGGCAATACTTTTTCAGTTCTAAATTGAAAGCGCAATTGATTGAAGGGATTCTCTTCAATTATGTTCTGGTATTTTAGATAGTTATAAAACACCTTCATACAAGCAATTTTTCTTCTTAATGTATTCGTTTTTATGTTAGATTGTGTCAACTGTTCTATATAGGATTCGACATTATCATAGTCTGAGTTATAAAATTGCATAAGATCATTCTTATAAGCGCGAATCGTGTGTGAACTCAAACGCTTATGAGTTTTGCAATAATCTAAGTAAGTAGAAATAAGTTTATAATCCATAAAAATCTCCTTTATCAATAATCATGCTATTATAAACCTATTTGAGTGCTTTGTATAGTGATAATAAATTGTTATCGGTAGGAGAAGTCAGTGTATAAAATTAATAAATTTGAAGGTGAAATCTATCAGAAGTTAAATAAAATTCTTGATTCATATAACCAAGAACAGAATAGCCTAATAAATCTTGCTGCATGTATTAGCTATCCATTCACCGAAGTATTAGAAATTCAAAGTTTCCCTCTCGCTACTCTGCCCACAGAGGGAGCTGTTGAAAAACGCTTTTTTCCTCATTGTACTTCATTGGATAATATTGAAATATATTCAGAGGAATTGTGTCTTCAACTTTTTGATTTAAATCCTGGTGATTATAGAGTTAATATGCAACCACATTCAGGAACTCAGGCTAACCAAATAGTCTATAATTGTGTTTTAGAAAGTGACGATTATATTTTATCGTTATCTCCAAAAGACGGAGGACATATTTCACACACTTATACAGGCAAAGGTACTGTAAAATATTATCACTTAGATCATAACTTAAATATTGATTATATCGAATTAAAGGAATTATTAGATAAATATAAACCTAAATTGATTATTATTGGTGCTTCATCGTATGGAAATGAATTTAATTATCAACAAATTTATGAAATTATAAAAGAGGTTAGCCCCAATACCCTCATTTTAGCGGATATTTGCCATAGTGTTTTATATATTATGGCAAAGCTACATAAGTCGATTTTTCCATATGTAGATTTCGTTACTTTTACAATGGATAAATGTTTACGTGGGCCTCAAGGAGGGGTACTACTGTATCGTTCTATATTTGAAGAAAAAATAACTAATTCAATTTTTCCTAGAACACAGGGAGGTCCTACACAAAATGCATTATTTGCGAAATGTATCTGTTTAATCAAATTATTATCAATAGATATTCAAGATTATGCACAACAGGTTATAAAAAATACTTTATTGTTTATAAAACAATTAAGTAAAGAGGGGGTTGATGTTGTTTATAAAAACTCAAAGACTCATATAATTTTAGTTAATCTACTGAATCTAAACTTGAGTGGTAAGGATGCAGAGAATCTACTTTTTCAACATAAAATATTAGTTAACCGAAATCAAATTCCAAATGATACACACGGACCAATGACGACTTCAGGAATAAGATTAGGAACAATCGGAATTACAAATTTATCCTATACTGATGATGATATTAAAAAATTAGCTAAACTAGTAGCTAATTTATTAAAATATAAACAATATGATTATTCCATATATTTAGATCTCATTCGTAAGTACCATGAACAAATTAATATCTCCAATTAGGAGAAAGACCTATACAGAAATTATATTTTTTGTAAGGAATCAACAGATAGTATTTAGTGAGTCCGTCTTGATAATCATCAATATAAGTTTTTTCACAAACAAAAGGAATATCATCAAACTGTTGTAAATTGTATACTATTTGAAATTTATACCAAGGATCGTCAATGAGTGGAATTTCTTCCTCAAAGTTTCTTAGTGAATTTTGAAATTCTGTAAAAGAGATTCTTTCAGAAATCAATTCAATAATTAATTTGTTTAACTTGAGCATCCTAATATCTAAGGTCAAAGCTTTAGGACATTCTTGAAGTGATTTATTTATAAATTTCAGAGATTGTTGATAATTTTTATTCATCAAAAAAATAATTGATTTATTACAATATGGTTCAAAAATTTCATTTGAATCATATTTTTTTAGTATTTTTGTGGCCTTATTTAGATTCTCTAAAGCTACATCATATTCTCCGTCCCATATATTAACAACACCTAAATTATTATATACTGTTGCAACAGGTATTTGATATTCATTACGTTGAAAATAGTCCAATGCTAGTTTGAGATTTTCGGTAGCTTCTTTAGTTGGGAAATAATGAGCAGAATTTCGTAAAATAATATAATAGAAGTCGTCTTTTTCTACAGAATTCATGCTTTCATTAAGGAGTTTAATTGCCTCTCGATCTTTACCTAAATGACCATAAGCATTTAGCTTGTAGAGTAATGTTCCAGAGCAATTTTCTAACTTTTCCAGTGATTTTAGCGCCTCCTCAAATTCATATTTTTGAATTTGAAATCTAGGATAGTATAGCTGTAAATCTTTTGAATAATTATCTTTTTGAAGACTGTTTAAAATAGCTAAACCTCCATTAAAATCAGAAATCCACTGGTACGAGTTCAATATATAATGTAAGTATTTTTCGGGTAACAATTCTATTAAATGAAGTATCTTCTTACTCAAAGATACAATGTAAAAATATGAATTTTTCCTGTATTCGATTTCAAGTAACTGTTTGATATATTCTACATTTTGCCGCAACTCTTCAATATTACATATATTTATTAAGCAGTGAATTAAATAGGCTAACTCTCCACCAACTCCTATAGATAGGATAGTTTGCTCTAAATATATTTTTAGATTGTTGGTTACTAATTGAAGATCAGAAGCATTTGTGTGATTTAAAATACCATTTACAATTGATTCGTGTGAAATTTTGATTTTATCATTTGTATCTCCATTAATATATACAAAACCTGCATCAATAAGGGATTTTAGAGAATCAGCTACTTCAGTATTTTCGTCTAATATAGATTTAATGTAGTTAAAAACTATATCTTTTCTCATACCAGCAGGAAAAATCGATGATATGATAAGTATATTTTTTTGAATATCTGGAAGTTTGTCATATATATCAGAAATATTAAATAATTCTGAATTTGGATTATCAATAAGTCTGTTAATAATTAATTCAATATCTTTATAATTACCTTGTGTTATCTGCCAGATTTGATTCAATTTGATATTATCAAGTAAAGCAATTTTATTTCTTATTAGTAATTTACACTCATCCTCAGTAAGATACGATAAATTTAATACAGTAGGAGTATAATTGTCCAATGTATCTAGTTTATCAATCGATTTTAACTTATCATTTGTTCGGTTTATAATAGTTAAAGAGATTCCGCTTTGAAGTGTATTAAAGTCATCTTCAAATTTTATTTTTATATCTTCAGATAAAAATTGATAATTATCAATAATAATATTAAGACGGATTTTTTTTGAAGTATGACTGAAATATCTTAAATATAAATCATTTTCAAATATTCCCTCCTTTATTTCAGCAATAACTTCTTCCCAAGGATAATCAATTACTTTTTTGTAAGTTGTATCGAACGCAATAAACGATCTGATTAACCTAAAACTATGTTTCAGAGTTAGATTTGTTAGTTTTTGTTTTCTTAAATAATTTGAAAACGAATATTTTTGAGGTATTGATAAGCATAGATTTCTTCTGAATTGTGTTGGGACATAGGCTCCTTTTAGTAGATTTTCAAAAAATTTATTACTTTCAAACCCATCATTTATAACATCAATGTAGAGAATAAAGACTTCTTTATCATGACTGTAAACTTGTTGACAAACCTCTTTGATTAACTCGGTTTTACCACTACCACTTAAACCATTAATAATATATAAACTATTTTTATCATTACTGGAAAATTTAAAATGCTGTTTTAATTCTTCTATTTCAGTATCGCGACCGTAATACATAAAACATCTCCTACCGATAACAATTTATTATCACTAGTATACCATAAAGTCCTCTTTAGTAGCTTGATTTGTATAATGATTCTTTTAGTTAGAATTAAATGTTATTGGTCAACTATAAAGTAAAATACTGTTTTGAAATTATATCGAATACTTTTGAGTCAATTACAAACTTACAACAACTAGAGAGTTGTGTAGTTTGAAGGAAATAAGTACAGGTTTATTAGAAAAGTAACATTTCATAGGATTATCACGAAAATTCTAATTTTAGAATTATACTTTCTATTAATTTAGAACCTATTTTTTTATTTTTAAATGTTATAATGGTGTTATCAAGTAAAAGGAGCATACTATAATTGATAACAATATAAAATTCTACGAAAGACACATGGCCTGATAAAAACAGATTTGCTCGAATTGTATAAATTTTACGCAATAGCCCTTAGCTGTTATAAAAATGGAACAAGTACCATTTCAACAGAATTTATAGACACTATTTGCCAAGGATTCATAGAAGATGAGTCTATGCTTCAAAAATAGATCAAGGTTAAGCTTCTGTCACTCTTCAATGATGCCTTTTGGGGTAATAGAGTAAGGTCGAGGAAGAGATGTTGAAGGTGGGACAGGAACGGTTGTGTGAATTAGTTTCAGGTAATGGAGATAAGAAATGAAGTTAACAAAAGTAATTATTAATAATTTTAGATCATTCGGTGAAAGTCAAATTATTGAATTAAACAATCAAACGGTACTGATTGGGAATAATAGTTCGGGAAAAACAACTGTATTACAAGCATTGAGTAAGCTGTTTTCGGACAAACAAAATGATAGAATAATTAGAAAAAGTGATTTTCACCTTCCAAAAGGTTCAAGGCCCGGAGAAAATATTAGAAACCTCTTTATAGAAACTATTTTTGAGTTTGATGAACTTTATAGAACTCTCTATAGTCCATCAATTCCATCGTTTTTCGAACACTTTACAGTTTCTCAAGATGGTGCCAAACCATTTCTACGAATCAGGTTAGAATCTTCTTGGGAAGATGATGGAACAATTGAAGGAAGTATTGATACTCAAATCTATTATATTTCATCTGGTGAAGAGGAGTTTAAAGAAGAAGATAAGCATCGTGCACCAAGAAAAGATTTAGATAAAATCAGAGTTCTGTATGTGCCAGCTTCAAGGACACCTGAGAAGGAGCTGGGGAATGCTTCTGGTAGTATGTTAAGTAGACTTGTAAATAGTATAAATTGGACCGAGGATGAGACAAATGAAATTACAGATAAAATTGATGAGTTGAATAATACTTTTTTATCTGAAAATGGAGCATTAACTCAAATCAACCAAGAGATTCAGAAATCATGGGAACTATATCATGAAGATAACCGTTTTTCTCAGGCAGAGTTAACTATTAATTCTTCTGAGATGGCGGCAGCCCTCAGACAGATTGCCTTAAAATTTTCACCAACGACTACTGAAGAAGCATTTACAGTTTCAGATTTAGGAGATGGACTGAGATCTATTTTTTATTTTTCACTTGTTGATTCAATACTTGATATTGAGTTAGAGATTACAAAAGATCGTGAAGAAAATCCTGATAATCCAAGATTTAAGCTGATACCTCCAATACTAACTATCTTAGCAATAGAGGAGCCAGAAAATCATATTGCTCCACATCACATTGGTAAACTGGTGAAAAGGTTTAAACAGTTGAGTAATAATGACAACTCTCAAGTAATTTTAACGTCACATTCCCCAGCTATTGTAAAAAGAATTGAACCAGAAGAATTGAGGTATTTAAGAATTGAAAGTAATGACAGAGTTCTTCAAACCATTGTTTCTGATATAAAACTACCTCAAGATACTGATGAATCTTATAAATATATTAAAGGAGCAATTCAAGCATATCCTGAACTATATTTTGCCAAGTTAGTAGTTCTAGGTGAAGGTGATAGTGAGGAACTGCTATTACCAAAGTTTTTTGATTTACTTGGGAATGAGATAGATAGCTCTCAGATTTCAATTGTGCCTTTAGGAGGAAGACATGTTAACTATTTTTGGAAATTATTAAATTCTCTAAAAATACCTCATATTACTTTACTAGACTTTGATAATGAAAGATACGGAGGTGGTTGGGGAAGAGTAAAATATGTTATCCAACAGTTACTAGAAATAGGTATTGAGCGTAGTGATTTAGTGAAATTGAAAGATGGTAGAATATTGAAAGATGAAGACATTGCTAGAATTAGTTCTTGGCAGATATGTGATATCTTCTCACAACCATTGTTATCTTGGATAAATCATTTAGAAAAATTCAATATATTCTTTTCTGCACCTCTTGATATTGATTTCTTGATGTTACAACATTATAAGGAACATTATCTGGGTACATTATCTTTGAAAGAAGGACCAGTCGTTTCATATGCTGATTCAGATGGAAATAGTAAAAAAGTAAAATTAACTGATTTGGATTGTATTGATAAATTGCAGTTAGAAGGTCTCGAAAAACGTATAGAAGAAGCAAAGATAGCTACTTTAAAGGATAAGAGTGGACCAGGGGATAGTTTTACTAGAGAAGAGAAAGAATTAATGATTTGGTATCAATATTTCTTTTTAGGTAGAGGAAAGCCAACAACTCATATGCAATTTTTATCATCTATTAGTGATGATGAATTAACAAGAAATCTACCCTCTGTATTTGAAAAAATGGTTAAACGTGCTGAAGAATTACTTGGAGATATTGAACATGGTAAAGAGTGAGGAGTGGTTTCCTAAAGGAGATATCATTTTAGAAGAGGCTGCATTAGGAGCCGTCAAAGATGTGACTAACTGTTTAGTCATTGCTGGACCAGGCGCGGGGAAAACTGAATTACTAGCTCAAAAGTTAGACTATCTATTCTCTACAAATAAATGCGTTTCTCCGAAAAAAATTCTAGCATTAAGTTTCAAAACGGATGCTGCATCAAATTTGAAAGAAAGAGTTAAGAAACATTATGGTGATGAATATGCTTCTCGTTTTACCTCTTTAACCTATTCGGCTTTTGAAAAGAGAATTTTAGACCAATTTAGAGATGTTCTACCTGAGGCTATACGACCATCAAAAGATTATTTGATTGAAGATTGGGATACTATAAAAGAAATACTCTCTATAAATGGAATTAATGGATGGAGAATGTCGGATATAAGAAATTTTGTCGAAAATATTATACTTAATGACGGGAATACTCACAAATTAAAAAAGGATTTACTAAAAGGAACACAAGATAATAAGCCGGTACTCTTGTATAGGCAAATAACAAAGTTGAGTACTCAAATAATAGCTAATAACGAATACATCCGTAAAGCACTTCAAATGACATACGATTTTGTATTTCTAGATGAATTTCAGGATACTACACATGCCCAGTATAATTTATTAAAAACTTGTTTTTTAGGTTCGTCTTGTAAATTAACAGCAGTTGGAGATAATAAGCAAGCCATTATGAGATGGGCAGGTGCAAAGCCTGATATTTTTCCAGACTATATTCGAGACTTTAAGTCAAATGAATATCAATTGTTGATGAATCACCGCTCTGTACCTAAACTTGTAGAATTTCAAAAAGAGGTTCATCAGATATTAAATAGTAATCACAGTTCTATTCAGACAAATAATTATCCAGAATTTCAAGAGGGTGAAATAACATTATTTGAATTTGAAAATGAAAGTTTAGAAGCTGAGTTAATTGCAAATGATATAGAATCAAAAATTCAAGGAGGTATACGACCATCAAAAATTTGTATTCTAGCAAAACAGAAGGTTGATGATTATAGTTCAAAATTGATAACTACATTAAACAGTAAAGGGATTAAAGCAAGAATTGAAAATGAATATCAAGAGCTTTTAAAAGACCCTACTTGTAACCTATTATTAGATTTAATATCATGCAGTCAAGGAAAACGAGATCCTTTAATTTGGGAAAATATTAGTAATTTTTATGGAAATATCAATGGAATAGATGAATTTACTGGTGAATTAATTTTGGCAAAATCCTACAAGGAGATTGATAATATAATTAGTGATATTACTTCCCTAATTTCAAATTTTATTCCTAATGAAGATAGCATGCTAAATTTAATTGAGTGTATTATTGAAAAAATAGGTGATATAAGAATTATTTCCACTTTTTCAATATACAATGGAAAAAGTGATCTAGATATTATTGTCAAGAAATTTTCAAAGTTATTATACAAAGAATATTCTCAAACACAAGATGACTGGATAAATATAGTATCTAACTTCAAGGGTGAAAACTCAATTTCAATTATGACTATCCATAAAAGTAAAGGGTTAGAATACGAGGCAGTCTATTTTCTAGGGTTAGAGGACTCTGCATTCTGGAATTTTAATAATCAACCAGAAGAAGATAAAAGTACATTCTTCGTCGCACTTTCAAGAGCAAAAAGTTACCTAATATTCACATACTGTAAATTGAGAAATAATTGGCCACAAAATACTAGAAATATTAATGAGATATATTCATTACTAACTCAATCTAGTTTAGTCGATGTTATTAATAATGATTAAGGTATAGCAATTAGCTTTTTAGATAAACTAATTGCTATACCTTGTTTTGTCTTTTTAAGTAGTTAAAACTGTTACAGTAGGTTATCAAGATATATTTTTTTGAAAACTTTTCAATAACTTAACTAAGTTCAATTCAGTTAAATTTATCTTATTTTCTTGGATATTATAATCAGGATTTTTTTGTCTCGCTTTTTTATAGTAATAATCGAAATCTTTTTCTGAGACTTCAAGTTGTTCTATTATCTTTTCTGGTGTGAATTTACTTTTTATTAAGCTGTGAGTCTTTTTCAGTTCTATTTTTGTATCATAAATTACGATACTGTCTTTAAATCTAGTTAAAGGATATTTTTCGAGACCAGGTATTGAAGAAAATACTTTCAGCAATTGGTACTTTAAAGTATTTTTGTATAGACAATGATAATAAATATTCTCGTGAGAATCTATTTTAAAACTTTCTAAATCAGGAGAGGGGACTAGACAATTACCTTGATCCAAATATATAGCCATACATTCGTCAATTGTAAGATGACGATATCGAAGTTGTACTAATTGCCAATCAATATTAGTCTGGTATTGATTTAAACTATAAGACATAGTTTTGAAACGATTTGCATCATCGTCGGTAAGTTTAATATAAAAATCGGGATTAGGATTATAAATAAAAAATCTTCCGTCTTCATTTTCAATGAAGAACCAATTTTTATAGTCTTTTAAAACATGAAAATACTGCTCTTTGATATTTAAGTCGGTATGATTAAACTTTTGAAACAACTTATTTATTAACTCAAAAGGAGCAGAGGAGTCTTTAGGAGTATTTATAGAGCCATTTCTAGCATATATTAATCCTTTTGGTAATGCAGTATCTTTCTTAGGCTTATAATCTTTTGTTAAAAATACAGGAACCTTATCTGTATCATGAATAATTAAGATGTCAATTTCTTTGTTGTCTATAGTTTCAGTTTGTATGCTAATTTTAATTTGATTATTTGTTGATATAAAGAGTTTATGTAGTAAATCTGTTAGATCTTCTTCATTTCTTCTATTATCATCATCATTGTGTACACCGATTATATCTAAAGTGATATTATCAATTCCAAAGATGATATAACAATCTTCGTGATGTGATGTATTGACAAAATTTAAGATATCACGCACCAATTCAGTTTTTGAATGATGCCATTTTTGTTTAAAATCATGAAACTCATCTTCGGGAGTATTCAATAGTAAATGTATTTGATCTAGACTCAGCATTTTTATTTCTCCAAATATTAGTTTACAGAAATTTTATCATAGAATCAGAGAAAGTCAATCATAACTATATTAGCTGTGATACCTTTTTCAAATCTTCCCTGTTATCCTAATATCATTCATAGAAAATCAATTTTTGATTCTCTATGGGGGTTTGGGGGCGAAGTCACCAAGCTATTTTATCGTTGGCTGTCAAAACTAGAAGGTTTTGATAGGCTGACGATATGATTTTTGGGATATTGTGGACACAATATCTGAGCTCGCAAAGACCGAACAAGAAGCGAGTGAGGACTTTAGGAAGCGTACTGACAATGTGAGGTAGACTTACACTGTCAGACAAGTAGAATGTTGAAGGGATATCAGAATGGGACAAGAAATTAAGTCAATCCGAAAGCAATTTAGAATCACGAGACAAGAAGAAAAACAGATAAAAGAAATGATGAGGGAACAAAAAATGGATAGTTTCTCAGAATTTCTTCGTCAGAATTTATTGAAAAAGAATTATCAGGATAGAATTTTTGAAAGTTGGTTATCTCTTTGGAACTCTCAGAAGTTAGAACAGATTAGTCGAGATGTACATGAGGTTTTGATTATTGCAAGAGAGAATCATCAAGTGACTCAAGAACACGTCTCAATCTTATTGACTTGTGTTCAAGAATTAATTGTAGAAGTCAATCAAGCTCAGCCACTCAGTCGTGAATTCTGTGAAAAGTATACGGGCTAGGAGACTGCTATGGTTTATCGCTATCGTACCAATCTCAAAAAAGTTTTTCTAACTGATTCTGAATTACATCAATTGAATGAGCGAATTGCGAAGAGCAATTGTCAAAATTTTTCAGTCTATGCTAGAAGAGTGTTATTGAATCCGAACATGTCCTTTGTCATAATTAACACCGACACATATGATCGGTTGGTTTTTGAATTGAGAAGGATTGGAAATAATATCAATCAAATTGCGCGTGCTGTTAATCAAAGCCATCTGATTTCCCAGGAACAATTACAAGACTTGAGTAAAGGAGTTGGAGAGTTAATTAAGGAAGTGGACAAAGAATTTCAAGTGGAAGTGAAAAGACTGAAGGAGTTTCATGGTAGTCACTAAGCATTTTGCGACTCACGGTAAAAAATATCGCAGACGTTTGATTAAGTATATCCTCGATCCAGATAAAACAGATAATCTAAAATTAGTATCTGATTTTGGCATGAGTAATTACTTAGACTTTCCTATCCATGCAGAAATGGTAGAAATGTACAATGTTAACTTTACTAATAACGACAAGTTGTACGAATCCAGAAATGATCGACAAGAAAAACACCAGCAAACTATTCATGCTCATCACCTCATTCAATCATTTTCTCCTGAGGATAATTTAACACCGAAAGAAATCAATCGAATTGGTTACGAGACTATGATGGAATTGACAGGAGGTCGCTTTAAGTTTATCGTAGCAACTCATACAGACAAAGATCATATCCACAACCATATCCTAATCAATGCCATAGACAGTAATTCAGATAAAAAGTTAATATGGAATTATGCCTTGGAACGAAATCTCCGTATGATTTCAGACCGTATTTCTAAAATGGCAGGAGCGAAAATTATTGAGAAACGTTACTCGTACTGTGATTACCAAAAATATAGGCAGTCTAGTCATAAATTTGAATTGAAGCAACGCCTTTATTTTTTGATGCAGCAGTCGAAGTCCTTTAACGATTTTTTAGGAAAAGCAGAGCAATTACATGTTCAAATTGATCTTAGTCAGAAGCATAGTCGCTTCATAATAATGGATAGAGCAATGACAAAACCAATTCGAGGCCGTCAACTCAGCAAACGAGATTTATATGATGAAGACTTTTTTCGTACACATTTTGCCAAGCAAGAGATTGAAAGTCGATTAGAATTTCTGTTGCCCCTCGTTAATTCTTTAGAAGAGTTACTGACAAAAGCAAAAGAATTAAATCTAACCATTTATTTAAAACAAAAAAATGTAACCTTTATCTTGGAAGAAGATAGTCAAAAGATAAGTTTAGGTCATAAAAAAATAAGTGATAAGAAATTATATGATGTCAATTTTTTTCAAGATTATTTTAAAAATAAAGAAGTCAGCATTTCAGAAGGATTAGAGAATCTACCGGAACAATACCATGCTTTTCAAGAAGAACGAGATAAGGATAAGGTATCCACTGAAGAGATTGAAGAAGCCTTTGAGACATTTAAGGAAAAACGAGATGCCGTTCATGAATTTGAAGTGGAACTTGCAGAGCACCAAATAGAGAAGCTAGTTGATAAGGGCGTCTATATCAAGGTGTCTTTCGGTGTCAAACAGAGCGGTCTTATTTTCATTCCCAACTATCAATTAGATATTCTTGAAGAAGAGAATCAGACAAAATATAAAGTCTATATCCGTGAGACAACCTCATACTTTGTCTATAACAAAGAGCATTCGGATAAGAATCAGTATATAAAAGGACGAACCTTGATTAGACAGCTAACCAACGATAGTCGAGTAATACCATATAGAAGACCTACAGTTAAGAGTCTACAGGAAAAGATAACTGAGATTAACCTCTTCATTGAATTAACTGAAGCAGATAAGAAATACCAAGACATTAAAGACGAGTTAGTCAAAGAAATAGCAGAGATTGATATAAAACTAAATCAAATCAATGAAAAAATTGCCACCTTAAACAAGATGGCGGAAGTGCTTATCAATTTGAAGAGTGAAGAACTTAGTGGTCGAAAATTAGCGAGATATGAATTTTCAAAATTGAACTTAACAGAATCAGCATCATTAGAAAAAGTAAATCACGAAATACTCATATCGCAAGAGGAGCTAGAGCATTATCTTTATGAGTACGAGGGACTTGCTAGAAGATTGGAAGAATTTGTAAAAATGTTAAATATTACTACTAATAAGGCTAATCCAAAATTTCAAGAGAATATTTTGATTGACTAATCTCTATAATTAACATATTGGCATAAAAATATTTGAAAACTAAAGGCTAGACTGGCATACAAATAGTGACAAGAGCACCGTTCTCAAAATTACTCAAATTTACCTGTCCTCCATGAATTTTCACTATCCGCTTAACAAATGCTAAACCAATTCCGAAATGACTTCCTTGCTCTGAATTTGTTGCCTGTTTGTCTTGATAGAATAGTGACCCGTATTTCTCGAGTAAATTCTCCGAAAATGAAGAATCACTATTCCATATGGAAATGTAAAATTTATTATCTATTAATTTGTAGTCTACTCTTATTACTGGATAATTGCTTTTTGAATGGTCCATCGCATTATTGATAATATTTAGGATAGCTCGTAGGAATAAATTTAGATTAAGTGTTAAATAGATAGGGGTTGGTAGGTTGTTTGAAAATTGAGTATTAGTCTTTTTATCAGTAATTAGCTTAATCTCTTGTTCAAATAATTCAAGTAAGTAATCCGAAGATAAACTCTCCCAATAAGAGTTCGATGACAGCGTTAGCTACTTTACTGCTATTTCCGATATTAGTTATACCCTATATTGAACGTGTACTTCCTGGGGCTTTACCATACATTTATTATGAAACTATTTCTGAAAGTTTTAAAATATCAGCAATATCTGCTAGTCATATCATATTATTATTGTGGAATTTGATTTTACTACTATTAATATATTTGAAAGTCAAAAAGAGGTTGAAAAATGAATAGTCAAAAACATTCAGAAGTCACGTTCGGGGAATTTTTAAAATTATTAAAACCGTATAAAATAGCTATTGTTCCTATGATGACTTATCTATTTTTCTTTATTCTACTAATGTTAAAGAAATTCTAAAGTCTATTTGTAGAATCAAGTGTAACATAGTATTTAATCCTTTCAAGCTGTTTGAGTCAACTCAAGCAGCTTTTTCGAGTACTTATACCCATGAATTCTTCTAGGCTTTCATTAAATATTTTTGTATGCTTATGAGAAGTGCTTAATAAATTAATTTTAGTTCAAAATGTCCAATTTGGACACTTTGAATGATTTCTTAGTTTTATATATTATACTTTTCTCAGGAGAAAGCTAGATGTACAGACGTTTGAGAGATTTGAGGGAAGATCACGATTTGACCCAAAAACAAGTAGCTAAAACACTTTCGTTTACAGACTCAGCTTATGCTAAAATTGAACGAGGTGAGCATACGTTAACAGCAGATGTATTAGTAACTCTCTCAAACTTTTACGATGTCAGTACAGACTACCTATTGGGATTGACAGATTTTCCTGATAAAATTCGCTTTAGAAAATAATCTCCTCAATTTCATAGAGTGTGAAAATGAGGAGATTTTTTATTTGTTCTTTGACAATTGAATAGTCCAAAATGGTACTTTCCTCATTTGTGGAGCAGATTTGCATGGCTCGCCATGATAAGAGCGATTTTAAAACCATCAATAAAATAGAGCGATACTTTATATGCCATGATACAAATGATATACAATGATACTTCTGACCGTTCAGGCTGCCACCGTAAAAGAGCAGTAAGTGAAATTCTTATGATGACTTCATCAGTCATGCCATGGAGGTAAAATATCTAAGAAAGGAAGTAATAAAATCATGGAAACAGTAAACTATAAAGATTTAGTAGCGATTGGTTTTCCAGAGCACACATCGAGGAATATTATTAGACAAGCAAAAAAGATTGCTGTAAAAAAGTTTGAAGAAGCTAGAAAAAATGATAAGAATGCGGTACAATTAGGATGTTCACCTTTCGATAATAAAAGGTTAGGCATTGCTCCTAAAAATATTGTAGAAAATTTAATTGGTATTTCTTTTTCAGATATAGAAGGTGAGAAAAATGGTTATATCAAAGACAAAGAAATATAAAGGTGTATACAAAGATTCAAAAGGAAAAATTTATTTTCAAGTTGAATTAGGAGTTGATCCAATAACTGGGAAAAGAATTCAGAGGAAAGGAAGGAAAAATCAGCAGGGCTTACCGTTTAGTTCTTTTAAAGAAGCATACGATGAAATAGTTCGTTTAAAACATGAATTTGCGAACTCTACTATTAATAATAGTTTTCTAACTTTTAGAGAGTTTATGGAAGAGATTTATTTAAAATATTATCAACAAAAAGTTCAATTTGTAACTTATCAGACTGCTTTACCACATCATCAGTTATTTATTAAACAATTTGGTAGTAAAAAATTATCAGATATTAGTACTATTGACTGTGAAAGATTTCGCTTAGCTATTATAGACAAGTATTCTAGTAACTATGCTAAAAATATGTGGTCTAGATTTAAAGCATGTCTGGGTTATGCAGAAAGATTGGGTTATATTGATAGAGTTCCTTTTAAAGGATTAGATAATCCTAGAGGAATGCACCCTGATACAAAATTTTGGACATTTGATGAATTTAAGAAGGTAATAAACTCTTTTGATATTAGTGAGTATGAGGGACTTCATAATTACATGACGATCTGGTTATATTTTATGACTGGTTTAAGAGTAAGTGAGGGTATTGCTCTTAAATGGGAAGATATTGATTTTGAACGTAAATGGATTCATGTTCATTCGACAATTGAGAAAGATAAAAACGGTGTATGGTATGCTAAACAACAAACAAAGACAGTAGCAGGGAATCGTAAAATTGATTTAGATGATTTTACGATTATAATACTTAAAAAATGGCGAGAAGTTCAAATCAAGAATGATGATAAAGATTATGTAATATCACGTTTTGGTGAGCCCTTGTGTAAGTCTACAATCTCTAGAATAATAAAAAGGCATGCTAGGGTTACTGGTGTACCAGAAATTACGGGGAAGGGGTTAAGACATAGTCACGCATCCTACCTTATAAATGTATTGCATAAGGATACCTTATATGTTTCATATCGATTAGGACATGTTGATAAGTCAACCACGTTGAATACATATAGTCACTGGTATTATTCAGGTGATTCAACAATTTCAGAAGAGATCACAAACAGTTTAGATAATCTTGGATTATCAATTTACCTACCAAATTCCTGCCAAAGTTGAAACTTGAGGAATTAACCCACTAATACTGGGAGAAAATAGGATTTGCAAATTGTTACTCTTAAGTAATAAGGTATCCAATTTTAAAAAAGCCAAGTCTTTTGACTTGGCTTTTTTGTAATTATTTAAGTTTTAACAAATCGGAGTAAGTAATGCTTTTTTAAAATAAAATATAAACTCGAAGAAAAGATATGCTGGTAACTCTTTACGCTTTTTCATATTTCTGCTATAATATTTTTAATAAGGCGTGCATTTGCGCGCTCTTTTCTGTCTAAAAGTACTCTTCAGTGCTTTTTTATTGTTATAAAAATGGAGGGATTATGCTTTACATTTGGTCTTATTTGAAACGCTACCCCAAGTGGTTGGTACTGGATTTTGTGTCGGCCATCTTTTTTGTAGTGGTCAATCTAGGGCTGCCAACGGTTTTGGCGCGCATGATTGACGAGGGGATTAACCAAGGCAATCAGGAACGCCTGTATTTCTGGGGCTTTATCATGTTACTGGTTATTATCCTTGGGATTTTGGGGCGGATCGTCCTTTCCTACGCCGCTGGAAAATTAACGACCAGCATGGTGCGGGATATGCGGAATGATCTCTATGACAAGCTGCAGGAGTATTCCCATCATGAGTACGAGCAGATTGGCGTTTCTTCGCTAGTGACGCGGATTACCAGTGATGCCTTTGTCCTTATGCAGTTTGCGGAGCAAACGCTCAAGATGGGAGCTATCACGCCTATCATGATGCTGTCGTCTATCCTCATGATTTTCCTGACCAGTCCGTCCATGGCTTGGATTGTAGCGATTTCAGTGCCTTTTTTGGCAATCGTAGTTTGGTATGTGGCGGTCAAGACGCGTCCCCTGTCTGAAAAGCAGCAGAAGACGCTGGACAAGATTAACCAGTATGCTCGGGAAAATCTGACCGGTCTGCGGGTCATTCGAGCCTTTGCCCGTGAGGAATTTCAGGAAGAGCGCTTCGCTAATGAGAATGAAATCTATGCGGAGAATTCCAACCGTCTCTTTAAACTGACCGGTTTGACGGAGCCTCTCTTTGTGCAGATTATCATTGCTATGATTGTGGCCATTGTCTGGTTTGCCCTAAAACCACTGGGCAGCGGCGAGCTGAAAATCGGGGATTTGGTTGCCTTTATCGAGTACAGTTTTCATGCCCTTCTGTCCTTCCTGCTCCTGTCCAGTCTCTTTACCATGTATCCACGGACGGCGGTTTCTAGTGAGCGGCTGAAGGAAGTCATGGATATGCCGATTTCCATCGATCCAAATGAGAATGGGATCACGGAAACTGCGACTCAAGGCTATCTGGAATTTGACAATGTAACCTTTGCCTATCCAGGTGAGACGGAAAATCCTGTCCTGCATAATATTTCTTTTAAGGCCAAGCCGGGGGAAACGATCGCCTTTATCGGCTCAACAGGCTCTGGGAAGTCTTCCTTGGTTCAGTTGATTCCGCGTTTCTATGATGTGACCTTGGGCAAGATTTTGGTGGATGGTGTGGATGTCCGCGCCTATAATCTAAAGGCCCTCCGTCAGAAGATTGGCTTTATTCCGCAGAAAGCTCTGCTATTTACCGGGACGATCGCTGAAAATATCCGCTATGGTAAGGAAGATGCTAGCTCTGAGGAGCTCAATCAAGCAGCAGATGTGGCTCAAGCTCGCGATTTTATCGAGAGCAGAGAAGAGCGCTTCGAGACGCATTTGGCTGAAGGTGGCAGCAATCTTTCTGGTGGTCAAAAGCAACGTCTGTCCATTGCGCGTGCGGTTGTTAAGGAGCCAGATATTTATATCTTTGATGATTCCTTCTCGGCTCTGGACTACAAGACAGATGCGACTTTGCGCCGCCGACTCAAGGAAGTGACGCAGGATGCAACGGTTCTCATTGTGGCTCAGCGGGTCGGAACCATCATGGATGCGGATCAAATCATTGTCTTAGACAAGGGTGAGATCGTGGGTCGAGGCCGACATGAGGAGCTGATGGAAAATAATGCCATCTATCGCGAAATTGCCAATTCCCAGCTCAATAGCAAATCACTAACAGAAGAATAGGAGGAAGAGATGAAAGAAAATAGTTTTGTCCGTTTATGGGGCTATCTAAAAGCCTATAAAGCAGCTGTGCTTCTTGCAGTCTTCCTCAAGATTGTCAGTGTGGTCATGAGTGTCCTAGAGCCTTTTGTCCTAGGACTTGCCATCACAGAGCTGACACAAAATCTGCTGGATATGGCCAAGGGAGTACCCGGTGCAGCCATCAATAGCAGCTATGTGGCTTGGATCATGCTGCTTTACTTTATTCGTGCCCTCTTTTATGAGATTGGTGCCTATTTCTCTAACTATTTTATGACCAATGCTGTGCAGAGCACCGTTCGCGATATGCGCAATGAGCTCAGTCGTAAAATCAATCGGATTCCTGTTTCCTACTTTGACAAGCACCAGTTCGGTGATCTGATTGGGCGCTTCACCAGTGATGTGGAGACCGTCTCAAATGCACTTCAACAAAGTTTTTTGCAGGTGGTCAATGCCGTCATGACCCTTATTTTGGTCATTGGGATGGTTCTTTATCTGAATATCCAGCTGGCCTTGATTGTTATCGTCAGCATTCCTCTGACTTATTTGGGAGCTAGATTTATTCTTAAAAAATCTCAGCCTTACTTTAAGCAGCAGGCGGATGTTTTGGGCGCTATGAATGGCTTCGTTCAGGAAAATCTGTCTGGTTTTAATGTCCTCAAACTTTATGGTCGGGAAGAGACCTCGGCTGAGGATTTTCGAGCTATTACTCAAAATTTACAGGAAGTCGGCTTTAAAGCCAGCTTTATCTCAGGACTCATGATGCCTGTTCTTAATGGGATTTCAGATTTGACCTATCTTATCGTTGCTCTCTTGGGTGGTTTACAGGTTATTTCTGGTCAGCTGACCATCGGGAATATGCAAGCCTTTGTCCAGTACGTCTGGCAGGTCAATCAGCCTATTCAAAACCTCACCCAGCTGGCAGGACAGCTCCAGAGCGCTAAGTCTTCGCTGGATCGGATTTTCCAGATTTTGGATGAGCCAGATGAAGTCATGGATAATACCGTCCGGCTAGATAAGGACTTGACTGGTCAAGTCAGCTTCAAAGATGTAGACTTCCAATATGTAGCAGACAAGCCGCTGATTCGCAATTTTAATCTGGAAGTTCAGCCAGGTGAAATGGTCGCTATTGTTGGGCCGACTGGAGCTGGTAAGACGACCTTGATCAATCTTCTCATGCGTTTCTACGATGTGACCAAGGGCTCTATCAGCGTGGACGGTCACGATATTCGTCAGCTGTCCCGTCAAGACTACCGTAAGCAATTTGGTATGGTTCTGCAGGACGCTTGGCTTTATGAGGGGACTATCAAGGAGAATCTTCGCTTTGGCAACCTTGATGCTACCGATGAGGAGATTGTGGAAGCCGCCAAATCAGCCAACGTGGACCACTTTATCCGTACCTTGCCAGGTGGCTACAATATGGAAATGAATCAGGAGTCTAGCAATATTTCGCTGGGACAAAAGCAACTTCTGACGATTGCGCGGGCGCTCTTGGCCGATCCTAAGATTCTGATTTTGGACGAGGCGACATCCTCAGTGGACACTCGTTTGGAACTGTTGATTCAGAAGGCCATGAAAACTCTGATGCAGGGGCGGACGAGCTTTGTCATTGCTCACCGCTTGTCTACTATCCAAGAAGCAGACAAGATTTTGGTGCTCAAGGATGGACAAATCATTGAGCAGGGCAATCACGAGTCGCTGCTGGCCGACAAAGGATTCTATCATGACTTGTATATGAGCCAATTTTCAGATAAGAAAGAAGACTAGACATACAAAAAGAGGAAACTCAGCTGAGTTTCCTTTTTGATTTATAATGGTGGAGTTTTACTTCAAAAACTTGTCGAGTGAAAAGTTGCTTAAAGATCTTCTACTTGAATGACATGGGTTTCAAATTCGAGATTTGGCATGGCTGCTGCTAAATCCTGTTGAATGCGTTCAAGGGCTTCTAGTCGCATTTGAACGGACGTGTGGGCATTTCCTTGGATAATGAAAATGGCATTTTTGGTGCTATTATCAAATTTATAGAGGTCGCTGTCACGGACATCAAGCCAAGCAAGGATGCCTTTTTCATCTCGATAGACATAGTCGGTCGGAGCTACGTGCTTTTCCTTGGATAAGATAGGAAGGAAAATATCGTCCTTCTGACTGACAGTAAATTTAATCTCATCACCGATTTTATCAAGGTCGTGCCCGCCGATAGCTAGGAAAGAATGCAAGGATTCCACATTATAAATATCAATGATGCTGTTGATCCTTGGAATGGAGCCGCGGTGTTGGATATTGCGGATTAAAGCTGGCACTGTTGGCGGGTTCTTTTTAACACTGCGCCCTACTTTTTTCAGCAAATCACAGTAGCCTTGGATAGTTGGATGATCAGTGATTTCGGCTAGATTGCAGTTCAAGGCCCAGTTCTCTGCTTCTTTCTGTTTCTGGAGAAAAGCCTCTGATAAAGGTGCTTGAGGATCGACATTTCTAGCAATGCCAAGGACGACACTTGTGATACCAAGTTCTGCTAAACTTTTATCAATGGTAAATTTCATCTTAGACGGACCTCCATTTTTTTCTTATCATCATTATACCTTTTTCAAGGGCTTTTTACAATGAAAAATATGTGTGGAATAAGGAGAAAAGGAAGGGAAGTAGCAGAATTCCGATGATAAACGCATGCCATTTCCAGTAGATACGGATTAAGCCAGCGGTTTCTCGGATCCATGCGGAAGGAAGAAAATAGAAGGCCGTGCGAGAACCAATACTGCGGCCTTTGAGACCGACTTGTTTCATATAGATGCCAGCACGTAGCGCGTGGAAAGAATTTGTGACTAGGAGAACTCGATCTTGCTCCAATCCATGAGCCAGCATGAGCTGCTTGCTGAATATGAGATTTTCAAGCGTAGTGCGAGATTTATTTTCGAGGAAAATACTGTCAGCTGGGACTCCTTTTTCCATCAAATAACCTGCCATAGCCTCTGCTTCGGAAATCCACTCGTCGTCTCCCTGACCGCCAGAGACAATGATAACTGGTCTCCGATTAAATTTCTCATAGATGGCTATCCCTTTATCCAAGCGCTGAGCCAGCAGGGGAGGCACCTTATCTCCAAACAATCCTGCACCGAGGATAATAATAGTCTGAGGCTCTTTCTTGACTGGAAAAATATTTAAAAAGAATGCGTAGATGATATAGGAAAGATAGAGAAAGGTTCCGTAAAATAGTAGCAAATCAGCGAAGGAAATCAAAATTGCAAGAAATGACCGAGGAGCGAAAAAATGCAGTAAACCAAGTCCTACGATCGCTAGGCCGTAGAGAAGCGATAGGAGATTGGCTAGTCTGAGTCCCTCTAGCTGCAACATTTGACGACCGTTGAAAATCAAATAAGCAGTAGAAGCAAAAATACTAAAGGGGACTGCTAAAAGCAGGATATAAAAGCTAATCATAGCTGGTGTATAACCAATAAATCGCTCAAGACTAACAATCGTAAGCCCAGCTAAAACAATGCCCATCATCATAAGAGTGAAGGTCAGGAGATAAGCATTGAATAAACTTCTAGGTTCCCGATAGACTAAAAAAGTAAAGATAGCAGCAGGAATGAGCCAGATTAGATGAAGTAACATATTAAAACCTCGCAAATGAACTTATAACTAGTATAGCATAAGTCCATCTAATAAAAAAGGAATCGACAATATGATATAAATCGAAATTAAATAAAAATAATTCGTAATAAATCGTATTATGTTTAGCGATTTTCTTAGGGTTGAGAAAAGGCGATTTTTATTTCAAAATCCTTGCAATGAGTGGTGTTTATCGGTATAATGGAAAAATCTTAAAAAGACTGGAGATGACGATGATAAAAAAAGGATCCTTGACCGGTTTGCTTTTGTTTGGAATGTTTTTCGGAGCCGGTAACCTGATTTTTCCACCTCAATTGGGTTTGGAATCTGGTCAAAATTTCTGGCCAGCTATTGGAGGCTTTGTCCTATCGGGCGTCGGTATTGCTATTCTAACCTTGATTATAGGTACTTTGAATCCCAAGGGCTATATTGATGAAATTTCGAAAAAGATTGCCCCTTGGTTTGCGGTAGTTTACTTGGTAGCCCTTTATCTTGCAATTGGTCCCTTCTTTGCCATTCCTCGGACGGCGACCACTGCATTTTCTGTCGGGATTGAGCCCATGTTGCCTGCAGGTTCTCATGCCATTTGGCTTTTTGGGTTTACGCTGGTTTATTTTGCCTTTGCCTATCTGATTGCACTTAATCCATCGAAAATCCTTGATAGTATTGGTCGTTATTTAACGCCAATCTTTGCCCTATTGATTGTAGTTTTAGTTGTATTAGGCGCTGCCAAATATGGTTCCACCGCTCCTCAAGGAGCAACAGCGGAATATGCTGCTTCAGCTTTCGGAGCAGGCTTTCTTCAAGGCTACAATACTCTGGATGCCTTGGCTTCAGTTGCTTTTAGTGTGGTTGCCGTGACAACGCTCAATCAGCTCGGTTTCAAGAATAAAAAGGAATATATTTCTACTATTTGGGTCGTGGGTATTCTTGTGGCACTTGGCTTTAGCGTTCTTTATATTGGCCTTGCCTTTCTTGGAAATCACTTCCCACTTAATCTAGCGAATTTGCCGAAAGGTGCAAACGTAGGGGCCTCTGTTTTGTCTTCTGCGACTCAGGCTATCTTTGGGCCGATGGCTCAAATTTTTCTAGCGATTATGGTAACGGTGACTTGTTTTACAACAACAGCTGGACTTATCGTCTCAACTGGCGAATTTTTCCACAATACCTTCCCGAAAGTATCTTATAAAGTGTATGCGACTATTTTTACGCTAGTTGGTTTCGCTATTGCAAATCTTGGTTTGAATGCTATTATTCAGTATTCAGTTCCAGCTCTGGAAATTCTTTATCCTATTACCATTACGATTGTGATGATTGTCATGGTTAATCGCTTTTTACCACTTTCTAAACCAGGGATGCAGTTGACCATCGCAGTAGTGACGCTGATTGCTTTTGCTAGCATTTTGGGACGACAATTCAAGCTAACTGCTATTCTCAATCTGGTTAATGCTCTGCCATTTGCTCAAGCTTCTCTACCTTGGTTGCTGCCGGCTCTGGTTGGGATCTTGCTTTCCCTCCTTTTGCCAAACAAGCAAAAAACTGAAGCATTTGAATTTGAAGCATAAGAAGAAAATTCACCACAGTGTGGTGGATTTTTTTGACTCATTGTCAATTGTAGTAGGTGATTTAAGTTTAAGACTGGGAATGTTCGGTGAAGAAACTCAAGTTGTTTCTTATGAATAATAAGACAATATAAGCATTTTATAAGATAGATTTAAGAGAAATTTTAACTCTTTCTTATCCCTATTTAATCTTAGGAGATTATACTAGATTCATCAAAAAAATCTAAAGGAGAATCCTATGAAATTCAATCCAAATCAAAAGTATACTCGCTGGTCAATCCGTCGTTTAAGCGTGGGTGTGGCTTCCGTCGTAGTTGCCAGTGGTTTCTTTTTGCTAGTTGGTCAACCAAACACTGTACATGCAGATGTTCTCACTACGACTCCGATTGAAGTTCTTCAAACAGATTCATCATCACTAGAAAAGAATGAGTTGCCAGAGACAGTTTTAAAAGAAGGAGTGGATTCAACTCTTCCTGAAAATCAGTCAGCTCCAAAGGAAGTAGTTGATGAAACTAATTCTTCAGACAAGTCTAGCCTAGCTCCTAAGGAAGAAGTTGCAAAACCAAAAGAAGAAGAGGCTATGTCGGAAGTTAACGAACCAAAAGAAGAAAAGGTTATGTCGGAAGTTAACAAACCAAAAGAAGAAGAAGCTAAGCCAGTAGCAACTCATGATGCAGTTTCAAAACAAGATCGTGAAGCGACTGCTCCTCAATCAGTAACAACTCCAGAGGAAGTTAAAAAAGGCGTTGCTGAGAATACTAAAGATACAGTAGACGTTCCAGCCAGCTACCTAGAAAAAGCGAATGTTCCTGGTCCATTCTTGGCGGGTGTTAACCAAGTCATCCCGTATGAAGCTTTCGGTGGCGACGGCATGTTGACGCGCCTCTTGCTCAAATCTTCTGACAAGGCACCTTGGTCAGACAATGGCACAGCAAATAATCCAGCTCTCTTACCGCTTGAAGGCTTGGCCAAAGGTCAATACTTCTACGAAGTAGATTTGAACGGCAACACGACAGGTAAAGACGGACAAGCTCTTCTTGACCAACTTCGCACTAATGGAACATATGCTTACCAAGCGACTGTCAAGGTCTATGGTGCCAAAGATGGCAAAGCAGATTTAACCAATCTCGTAGCTACAAAAAATGTAACTGTTAACTTGAACGGCCTTGTTTCAAAAGAAGCAGTCAAAGATTCAGTCACTAAAAATATTAAAGACCATATCGACGTTCCAGCTAGCTACCTAGAAAAAGCAAATGTTCCTGGTCCATTCTTGGCGGGTGTTAACCAAGTCATCCCGTATGAAGCTTTCGGTGGAGATGGTATGTTGACGCGTCTCTTGCTCAAATATTCTGATAAGGCACCTTGGTCAGATAATGGTTCAGCTAATAATCCAGCTCTCTTG
>NZ_JAPVZT010000011.1:0-87612 GCF_041432495.1 Streptococcus sp. 27098_8_73 | reverse complement strand
GCACTTTGGCTTGCTGATACAGATGCTGAAGCTGATTGGCTTGAGCTTACAGAAGCCGAAGCTGAGCGACTTGCGCTAAGTGATGCACTCTGACTAGCACTCAAGCTTGCTGAGTGAGATTGACCGGCGCTAAGTGAAGCACTCGCTGAAGCACTTTGACTTGAACTTACTGAAGCTGAAGCACTTTGACTTGCAGATACAGAAGCTGAAACTGATTGGCTAAGGGATCCGCTTTCTTTAACATTTACTTGAATGTCCTTAAAGTTAAGCTGTCCCGCTTCGTCAGTGATCTTATATTTGAGTGTTACAGATCCTGTTCCAGTAGGCGTTCCAGAAATTTGGATAGATGGGATATAGCCAGTTTTACCAGCCCCTGGTTCATTGCTTTTAGTAGTAACTGTTAATCCAAGAGCTTCTAGTTCTTTCTTACCATGAATCAGTTCAACTGCTTGATCCGCAAGGTAAGAACTTTGCCAAGAACCAACAGACTTATCTCCTTTGTTATTACCATCATGAACATATAAAGTTTCATTAACTCGTTTACCGACTTCAATCTCAGGAACTAGTGGTTCAGGGGAAGGAATTAGTGAGTCTTTGCTCTTGTTGATAATTGACTCCTGCGCAGCCTCAGTTACAACTTCTTCTGGACGGCCTAGATAGGTAAAGAAATCAGCATCCTTACCTCCCGATCCATTAGTATGTCTGACGAGCATATTAGGATTTTCAGTTAAAACCGTCCCTGTAATAGTGAGTTTTGGAACATAGGTGAAATCAGCACGCCTTTCCACCCCTGGAACATACCTCAAACCACTATATTTGGTTGTACCACCATTACCAGTGTACAAAACCATAGAATTTTTAGCATCTTGCTCATATCTATACTGTTTATCATTATGGAAATATAAAGTTTCATTAACTCTATCGCCTACTTTATATTTTGCAAGAGGAGCCAATGCTTCTTTTTTCCCCTCAGCATCATACGTTACAGCAGGTCCCTTAAACTGAGTAGTAGTAAGGTTCATGAATATGCTGGTTTGAGGAAAGCTACGTCCATCAAAGGTCACATCCAGATTGACACTACTATTAAATGCTTTTGGATTATCACTCTTGAAAGTTACATATGGAATATAACGTCCAGGAGCCACTTCCACACGACCTGTTTCCGAGGTAATATTATATTTCTCTTGTGCTTCTTGCCAGTTTCGAGTCTCTAGAGTTGTTCTTGCAGAAAGTCCTGCAAACTCACTATCCTTATATGAACCGTAAGGATATTCGTCCGCATCAAATTGAGACTTATGCATGTAATATGTTACCGAGAAAGGAACACCTGCTCGTCCCAGAAAGACCCGTTGTCTATTTAAACGACCACTTGTTTCTGGAGAGTTGATGCTATATGGATCGGTATTTAGAAAGAAAGGTTCTTTTGATCCAGTATCGATCGGATTTGCTCTAAATCCAGAATACCCTGTCTTTGGTGCAGTCGCTACAGTATTGTCAACCTTTTGGTTTTTCTCAGCTTGCTTGGTTGTATCCTTACCTTGGGCTTGGTTCTTATCTGCTACAACACCAGCTGCGATGTTGTTGCTTGTTGTTGCTGCTTGGCTTGTGCTAAGAGCTGCACTTGCCAAACTTTGGTTAGCACTACCTGATACAAGACTTGCCGCAGGGTTGACCTTAAGGTTGAGCGATGTAGAAGTTGAGACAGATGCTTGTACTTCTGATCCACTCGTTGCACTAGTGCTCTCAACTAGTGAAGTTGAAGCTTGAACGCTCGCTGACGCTGATGGTGTAGAGCTTACTGATGCAGATGCTTTTGCACTTGCTGAGACTGATGTAGGAGCTGATGCTGATTGACTTGCTGAGGCAGATTGACTGACTGAAACTGACTGACTTGCTGAGGCAGATTGACTGACTGAAACTGACTGACTCGCACTCGCTTGATCCTCAACAGATTGACTGACTGATACAGAAGCTGTTGCAGATGCTTGTTCTGCTTGAGCTTTCTTTACTTCTGCTTGCGCTTGAGCGATGATTGAGTTGGCACTTGTTTCAGTTGTTTCAGCCGCTTTCGGTTCAGCTGCGATGACTGTTTTATCCTTTTCTGTATACTCAGATGTTTCATCCGCATAAACAGTTTGCTCTTGAGTCATCACAAATCCTGCAGCCCCCGCGGCCAGGATTCCCCCTATACCCGCTAGCGTGTTAAAACTAAGGTGTGCGTGATCAAGTTCTTCAGTGTCTGACAGGGTACTAGAGACAACTTCGCCCATCCCACCGATACGGAAGAGATCCAATTGAGAGTTCGAGGCTTTTACCCAGTTTTTGCCCGACTTGTAAAGCTTATAACGCTTTTTCTCATCTACGATCTCGAAATCTTTGTTAAATTTTTTACTTCGAAACATTCGATTCCTTTCTTTTATCCAATTGCGACCCTTTGTTAATCTCATGACCATTAACAAAGTGTAGATTGCGCTGCCTCCCAAAACCAGAGTTAATAAAAGTTGCAGTCAGTTTCAGTTTTTATCCCTTTGACTCAGAAAAAGCAGATTCCATCTGGGATATACCAGCCGTTTTTATCCAGTATATACCACTCATCATTTTACCAAAACGGATTCCCCTTTTCAAGTAATTATATGTGAAATAACAAATGAAAATAGCTAATTTTTTCAGAAAATCCGCTTTTAAGTTTCAAATTGTTGAAAGCGTTTTATTATCTTTCGAACCCCCTACTCCCCCTTTCACACTAGTTCAATTAGATAGAGGCAAAAAAACCTTGACGATTTGCTCGTCAAGGTTCATCTTTTCCAGAGACCTCCTCCATCCAGAAAAAATCCTAGAAAAAGTGTCCCAACTGCATGATGATTGTGACCAAGAGGGTGATCAGAAAAAGAACGCCACCTAGAACTGCAATCATACTAAATTCTTGCTTCTCCCTTTTTAGGGGTTTCTTTCGATTATCTAGCTGTTCTCGTATATGTTCTTGTAAAATGCCATTATCCTTGTTAGACATCTGCTCCTCCTTTTCTGTTGATAGAAAGGAATTTGCTTTCATCGAAAGCAAGCCCTTGTCTTCTTAGCTTATAAAATTGCCTTGTAGGCTTCCAGATCAGCCTGATTCGCCACCTGTTTTTGCTTAGCAAGAGCAGCCTCCATTTCAGACGGAAGAGAGAGGACTCCCTGAATCTTACCCACCATGCCTGAGACATTTTCTGGCGCATAAATGTGATCATCCGCAATATATCGACGGCTATGACAAGTGTTTGTAAAACTGAGAATCAGCATGTTATTCTCAAAAGCTGTGCGACAAGCATTAAGGATTTCATCGCTGATATTGATATCCAGATACAAGTCACATCTCTCAAAAAGCTCTGCAACCTTGGCCGGACGAATATTTGGATAAAGCGAAACATTCGGATAACGATTGAGCCCCATCAAATGGCCAGACATTTCTGTGATGGCTCCAATATGGAAATGTACATTTGGTAGCTGAGTCAAGAGCTGCTCTATTTGCTCAAGCTGATCACTATTGGTCAAAATCAAGGCTTCTGGATTCATATTATTAAGACGCTGGTAATCATAAATATAACCAATATTGTGGAAATAGACTTTTTCTTCTGGTGTTGCCAAGCTTTGAATTTTCTCATATACCTGCCTGTCCTGAACGGCGATGCGGATATTGCGATGAGGCATTTTCATAGCTACTTTCATATTTCCAGGTAAGGCTTCTCCGATAGGCTCCTGCCAGAAAAGAACATCTTCTGCACGACCATTTTTAGGACGAAGAGCGTAGGCCACCAAGAAGGGGGTTGCTAGAGAATTATAAATAATACGATCTGTATCATATCCACGATATTGCAGATAAAAGACGACAAATTCTTGTTTGGATTTAAAGATGTGACGCTTTCCTTCAAGTGTCAAGATGATATCACCAGTCAGATGATTTTCCATAATCACCACGACATCATTCTGGTCAAAATAGCGAGTATGGGTCGGACGTTGTGTCTGATCGTAGGTTATTTGTGCGAAAAGGCGTCCTTTGCGATTGTAGATATCTGCTGCTCGAACCTGCCCCTCTGTATCCAGCCATTCGACAGCCCGAACACGTCTTTCATGCGTTGGTTGGCGATAGAAAATATTGGCACGCTTCTTGCCCATATCCAAGATTTCCCCATTTACATTGCTGGAGCGAATCTCCCATAGGTGCGGTTTGGGGACAAGATTAAAATAAATTGGACGGCCTTCTGGTGTATCCAAATCTCCCGTAAAATAACTGTAAGGAGACTCGACATCTGGTGAAAGATAGCCATCGTCTTGCACAACAACAACAGGACAATCAAGTCCTGTTGCTTTTAATGAACGTAATAAATCAAAACTTGCTTGATCATAGCGGTCAAACAAACAAATCATAGTGGTTATGCCTTTCTTTCTGAATCCTACTTAGTTGGTCTGAGCCGATCGAACTAGGTCAGACCAGCGCTGGGCAATATGCTCATCAAGGTAAGGCTCAGCTACCTCATAGGATACACGGGACAAATCTTCTTGAGAGTGTTGAGTTAATAGCTGAACAATCTTTTCCGCATACTCTGTCGTCATGGCATCTAGATCATCTGGACGAGCCTTGGGAATCAGGTAGCCATTTTCTCCATCGCGGATAAAGGTCGGATTGCCATAACGAACATCAAAGCCAATGATAGGCAGGCCAGAACCTACTGCTTCCAACAGAGTCAGACCAAAACCTTCACTTGTCGATGCTGCTAGATAAGCAGAATAATTCTTGTAAATATCCGCCATATGATGATGCCCCATCAGTCGAATATAATCTTCTGCTTGCAGATCCGCAATCAGCTTCCGCAACATAGCTTCCTCACCACCGGTGCCATAGATATCAAAGGTGATTTCCGGTAATTGCTCATGCGCCTTCACTACAGAGTGAATTAGCCAATCGATATGCTTTTCACTGGCCAAACGAGAAGCTGTCATCAAACCAAAAGGTTTCCGCTGACCTTCTGGTCGGCGCAGCTGATCCAAGCTACCCACAGGAATAGTTAAAATATTCTTCGGCTTGATGTCGGTATATTGAGCAAACTGCTCTTTCAGAAGCTCCGTTTGAGCATCCGTCGAGTTGATGATATAGTCCACTTCTTCAGCATGTTCAAACTGATACTCATAATAGTTATTCCACAAAATATAGTCTTTCTCAGCAGGATTTTCACTAAAGTGGTCTGCATGAACGATAACAGCTAGTTTGGCAGCCCCCTTATTGGCGAAGATTGGCTGGCCAATATCTGTCTCTCGGTCTAGAATCAGTAAATCCTTATCTGTCAACTTCAAACTTCTCATGAAATGAGCAACAAACTCCTGCTTGGAGTAGAAGACCTGATCTGGAAAACGATAAACTTGCGTTTCTTGCTTACCGTCTACCTCATCGATAATCTCTTCGTAAGCCACACTACCGTCTTCATTGAGCCAAGTCCGTTGATAGAGACGAGCCCGACCATCTACAGGACTATAATACTCAATAAAGTTTTTAGTATAAGTATAATATTCTTTCTGAATGAGACAGCCACGCGAAACAATCTCTGCCCGCTCAATCAGTTCATTATCCATATCGCATGAGTAGCACGTTACGAAATCATTATCTCCAAACAGGATCCGAAAGGTTTTATTCTCAGGATTACGAACGATTTCTATAGGTTCTCTATCAAAACTAGCTAAAACATGTGCCAGAGTGTAGGTCGTTGGAGCAATCTTAACATCTGTAAAATACTGATAGAGCCAAATGACCTCAGAGTCTTCAAAGCCGATATTCTTCGTCAAATGTTCAATATTATCGGCTGAAATAAAATCCATAAAGATGAATTTTGCCTCTAAGCCCACACTGCGAAGCAATTTTGCACGATAAATTTGTGCGTACTCAACCCCGCTGCTTGCCCAACCAATTCCTAGGTTGATGTTATAAATTGTCATAAACCATGTTCCTCTTACAAAAGATTATCTTTTTTAATTCTTGAAAGGCGTTTGATGATTTTTCCTTTCTTCTTTTTCCCTTTTTCTTTATCTTCGTCTTTAGACTTTTTGACAGGAGAAGTGAAGTAAGTAACGGGAACAGAGCTATCTGTACCTGTCTTAGCAAATGTTTGCTCAATATTCACAACTTCTTTTTGTGGAGCAGAGATTTCTACTGGGACTTCTTCCTCACCAAAAATATCTGATTCGTTTACTTCTTCTTCGTGCGCTTCAAGAGAAGCTTCATCGAATAGACTTTCAGCTTCAACTTGCTCATTTGGAGCCTCGTCTTCTTCCAAAGGTGTATCAAACAAACGCGTAGCTTCATCTTCCTCTAAAGGAGTATCAAATATGCTTGCAAATTCGTCGTCTTCCGAAGCTTCCTCGATTAGACTTGCGATGTCAATTTGACCCTCTAAAGTTTCTTCGTCTAGAATCTGACCAATTTGACTAAGAAGCTCCTTGATTTTTTCCTTTTGCGCCTTATAGAGTTGTTCCGTTTCAAGACGTTTTTTCGTCAATTCATCGATCTCTTCAAGGATAGACGATCTTACTTGTAAGAAGTCTTTCTGAGCTTTCTCTAGAACCTCTTGAGCCTCTTTTTCTGCCTTTTCATGTGCTTCAATAATCAGCGATTTAGCATAAACAACGGCTTCACCGATTTCTCTTTCTTGGTTCTTTAAAGCATCAATTTTTTTACGTAAAGATTCAATTTTCTCATTCTTTTTACGAATTTCACTATCAAATCCTTCTTCTAACGATTCAATGTATTCTTCAACTTCCTTGGCACGATAGTTACCAAATAGGGTCTTTTTAAGTCTCATTCTGCTCCCTCTATTCTTCATTTATTCTAATTATATACTATCTTATCAATTGTAGCATAAAATGACGCTTATTACCATTGTTTTATAAGTCTCCGAGCAAAAAAATCAGGATACTACAAGAGCAAATAAAATTCTATCCACCTGCTAGTTCCATGGTTCTCTTAGTTTTGTAACCTTATTCTTTTATAAACAAAAATACCTGAATAGATGACATATAATCCATTCAGGTATTTTCTTAAAAGGTAACTAGTTGTAGACGCATCTACTTTAGAAATTGAGATCTACCCAGCTGAGAGGTGTATAGCCAAGAAGCTCAACGCCATCATATTCTACTGTTTTAACGATCTCTTGAATATTCGTTTTTAGCTCTTCTATTGATCGGCTATCTGACTCGTCTAATACTAGATCATCTTCCACAATAAATAGTGGCTTTTGATAGCGGTCATAAAGATTATTCATAGCTAGGCGAAGACCTACAGGATCAATTGGATTCTTATTGGTGTTATTATAGCCATATTTATTGATAAAGACTTCTTGAGAATTACTAGATGCATGGTAACTAAAGCTAACAAAATCAACCTTTCCGACTCGTAAGTCAAAGAAGTCATCATTTTCAATATCCAAAGCAATCTGCTCACGCTCTAATCGGCGCAAGAAATGGTTTGGATAAGAACCACGAACTTGTACATCTGTAAAGACATAGTTTTCACGGTTCTTAACTTCTGCTTCCATCGCATCAATCGCACTATCTAGATTCTGACTATAGTTACGACTGACTACCAACATGCCACCAAATTGAAATTCTGGGTTGATTGATTTTCCAAGCTTAACAGCACGTGCCGAAGCGACCAATTGATAGTGAGCCGCCTGCCAGATTCGTTGGTTTCGATTTTCTCCATCTTCAAAAGACAGACCGCCACCAAGATATGGTAAATGGTGTAAAATATTAAATTCATTAAAGGTAATCCAATATCTTACCTTGTCTTTAAAATGTCTGAAAACAGCTTCTGTATAATGCTCATAAAGTTCAAGCATCTTGCGGCTCTTCCACGCACCGTATTTTTCATACAGATGAAGAGGAAGATCGAAATGACTTAAAGTTACAATCGGTTCAATGTCCTTTTGCAACACTTGATCAATGATAGCTTCATAATATTTCAAACCTTCTTCACTTGGCTGCGCTTCTTCTCCAGTTGGGAAAATGCGTGCCCAAGAGATAGAAATTCTATAAACATTGAAGCCCATCGATTGAATCATATTCAAATCACTAACATAATTCGGTTGACTCGCTAAAGTAAATTGCCCCAGAAGATCATAGGCACCTATTGGTACTTTTTTGTAGTTGATTTCCCCTGTCAGTACTCCTATACGTGGTTCACTAATTGGTAATACATCCGTCGTTCCCAAACCTTTATTGCTGTTGGGCATCGTATTTCTAATCATAATGACTCCTTTTGATTTTGTGAATATATGTGGATACTATTGTATCCTCTAGTATCTTTAAAATTATCGCTGGTCTTTCTTATTTTGAGTGATTGAAGCCAATCCAGATAATGTACTAGCGACATTTTTTAAGTCAGGAGAAATTGGCTGTAAACCTGGTCTTACCATCTGATATGCCTCTTGATCTGTCACGCTCAAGTTTGGAGTTGTAGAGACTTGAACAGACAGGCTTTCTTGAGATAGTGCAACTGCCTCTGAAAGTTCCTGAGATGCAAGGTTCATACTATCAAGCGATTCTTGTTGATAGGAAAGACGCATTGACTCTGTTCGAGACAAGCTAAGTGACAGAGATTCTGAGACTTGTAAACTATGTGATACTGACTTAGACTCTGAAACACTCTGTCTGTAAGAAAGCAACTCTGAGACTGAAATACTATAAAACTCAGATAAGGAAACTCTCACAATACTTTGACTGATTTGCTCTGATTCACTCAGGGAAATCGACTCACTCAAACTAAAGGAAGTTGAGATGCTGACACTATGACTAAGAGATTCGGAAAGACTGATAGAGGTTGAGGTGCTCTGACTAGCCGACTCTGAAACTGAAATTAACTTGCTCTCATATGCAGATTGGGCAACAGAAGCACTAACTGAGAGTGAAGAACTGATCCAATTGTACTCTGAAATTGATTGACTCAAACTTAAAGAAGTTGAAAGACTCGCACTCTCACTTAATGACTCAGAGATACTGAGGCTCTGGCTAAGGCTTTCGGACTCACTCAAACTAAAGGAGCTTAAAACACTCAGGCTTTGACTCAAGGATTCTGAAACACTGAGGCTCTGACTAAGGCTTTCAGACTCACTTAAGGAAACTGATTCACTTAAACTAAAGGCAGTTGAAAGGCTTGCACTCTGACTGAGAGATTCTGAAACACTCAGAGAGAGTGAAGCACTCTGACTAATAGAGTCGGAAAGCGATGTTAACTTGCTTTCCAATTCAGATTGGGCAACAGAAGCACTAATTGAGAGTGACGAACTGAGCCAAGTATACTCGGAAAGTGATTCGCTCAAACTAAATGAAGTCGAAATGCTTGCACTCTGACTCAAGGATTCTGACACACTAAGGCTCTGACTTTCTTGTTCAGATTGACTGACTGAAATTGACTCACTGAGACTCAAAGAGTGTGAAGCGCTGACACTTTGGCTCAAGGATTCTGAAAGGCTGAGACTCTGACTAAGACTTTCAGATTCACTCAAAGAAGCGGACTCACTCAAACTGAAGGAGCTTGATGCACTGAGACTTTCGGATTCACTCAAGGAAATTGACTCACTCAAGCTGAAAGAAGTGAAGACGCTCACACTCTGACTGAGAGATTCTGAGACACTAATAGACTCGGAAATTGATGTCAATTGGCTTTCCAATTCGGATTGAGCAAGAGAGGCACTAACCGATAATGAAGAACTTAACCAAGTATACTCGGCAATGGACTCACTCAGGGAAATTGACTCGCTCAAAAAGATTGACTCGCTGAGACTGAGAGATTCTGCTGTCCACTCACTCAAAGATTCTGAAAGAGAAAGGGACTGGATATGGCTAAGTGATTCTGATAGCTGCTGACTCTCCTTGGCTGATTCAGACTCGAAAAGAAGTTGAGAAAATGCTTCACTCAAGGATAGAGACTGACTGATACTCAAAGATTCAGATGCCGAAAGGCTAAGTGAAGTAAACTCAGACTGAGCCAACCATTCAGAAGTAGAGAGGCTCAGGCTAGTGCTAAGAGAAATCAAGAAAGTATCTGGCTTATTCTCGTTTACTGAAGGTGAATCAGCTTCCTCCTCATAAACTGAATCTGAAAGACTCATAGAAGTCTCTTCTAAGGCACTAAGAGACTCAGATTCTGAAAGGCTCAGACTAGCACTAATGGATTCTGACAGAGAAGCTGACTGACTATCCGCTACCGAAGTTGAAACGAATTCGCTAAGAAGGATAGAAGCCGACTCGGAAAGACTCTCGCTTGCACTGATAGAAGCGGATAACCATTCACTCTCATAAAGTGAATCTGATTCTGATATGCTGAGAGATTCAGATTCAAAGATACTCCAGGATTCAGACTCAGAAAGACTCTCACTGGCACTGATAGAAGCGGATAGCCATTCACTCTCATAAAGTGAATCTGACTCTGATATGCTGAGAGATTCAGATTCAAAGATACTCCAGTACTCAGACTCGGAAAGACTCTCACTTGCACTGATAGAAGCGGATAGCCATTCACTCTCATAAAGTGAATCTGATTCTGATATGCTGAGGGACTCAGAGTCGAAGATACTCCAGTATTCAGACTCAGAAAGGCTCTCACTTGCACTGATAGAAGCGGATAGCCATTCACTCTCATAAAGTGAATCTGATTCTGATATGCTGAGAGATTCAGATTCAAAGATACTCCAGTATTCAGACTCAGAAAGACTCTCGCTTGCACTGATAGAAGCGGATAACCACTCACTCTCATAAAGTGAATCTGACTCTGAGATACTGTGAGAAGAAGAGTCTAAAGAATAAGTCTCTAATGAATCATTCTCCCACAGCGAATCTTGAAGAGGACTCTCGCTTGCTGAAACAGAGTCACTATCGAAATGTTCAGCAGACAAACTCATTGAAGTCGAAACGCTCATTGATAAACTTTGGCTGACATTTTTTATCAGATCATCTACTACCAAGCTATTATTGGCTTGAAAATCCTCAAAGTCTTCCATAATAGAAATTGGCTCTGTCTGTGGTTTTAATTCTTCATTAATACCTAACACAACCTGATTCTGCTCTTGGGGTTTTCGGCTAATCGGTTTTAAGATGGCTGCATCCGGATCATAATAATTATCATCCTCCGTCACCAATCGTTTAAACTTCGATATAACGCGCTTAAACCCTTTTGCTTTATTATTCTTACCCATAAATATACATTTTCTCCCGAATGCAGTTATATCCTTATTATAAAGTCTATGGCACAATCTGTCAAAACTTTAGCCAAAGAAAACCTCTAATTTCCCTGTAGGCTGAACATCGACATAACTAAGCGCCATATTTTTTATAATTTTAAGATTCATGTCTGCATTCATTCTCTTATATGACTCAAAAGCCTCTTTATGAAACTCATATACAGGATTCTTTTGCGCATAACCTTGACTAACCACTAAAGTTTGAAATTGTTGGAGATAGTCAACTTGCTCCACCCAGCAATCATCCACTGCTCTTAACACTGCGATGCGCTGAAGCTGCCCAAACAGTTCTGAATCCTCAATTCTATCGCGTTTTCGCTGATATTCTTCAATGAAAAGCTTAGATAGGAACTTCTTAACTTGACGAATGTTTGTCACATCTAAATCTCTTGGAATGCCTTGACAATAGTAGCTAATATTATCCAAAACAAATCGATACAAATCGGCCTGCTCTTTAAATGGATGCTTCTTCATATAGGCGTCCATAGCATCTGATAAAACAGATAAAAAATATTCTAGTTTAAAGTCAGGACGAGCAATAATGTCATTACGCTTGTTATAAATGATTTGCCGTTGAATTCGGATACTTTCGTCATACTGCTCCGTTGATCGTCTTGAAGCAGCTGCCGCATTATCGCTGTTTCTCTGAGCTTCTGTCACCTCATATTTAATACGAACAGATTTTAGATGAACCTTCTGTTTTTCCTCTGGCTTGGCGACTTCTTTCTGATAAAAATCATTGATCCACTTACTGCCAGTCTTTGTAATAATATCATCTTCAAGTGAAACAAAGAATTTACTTAGTCCAGGTGCGCCTTGACGGCCTGCACGACCACGAAGCTGCAAGTCCACTCGTTCACTGGACATTCTCTCTGTTCCAATAACCGCCAGTCCGCCTAATTTAGCAACACCTTCTTCTAGGATAATATCCGTTCCACGACCAGCCATAGAAGTTGCGACGGTTACCGCAGAACGCCGGCCAGCCTGTGCAATCATCTCTGCTTCTTTTGCTGCATTGTAGGCATTTAGCACGTTATGAGCAATTCCTTCCTGCAGCAGGAGCATGGAGTAAATTTCTGACATTCTTACCGATCCTGTCGCAATCAGAACTGGCTGCCCTTTTTTATGTAGTTTTTTAATATAATCCAAAGAAGCATAAAGTTTTTGAGGGATAGTTAGATAGATCTCATCTGGATAATCAATCCGTTGATTGGGCTTTCTAGTTGGTACAACGACCACTCCCAAGTCATACACCTCACGAAATTCATCTTCACAGACCTTCCCTGTACCCGTCATCCCCGCCAATTTAGGAAACATCTTGAACAAATTTTGATAGGTAATAGAGGCCATAGAACGTGTTTCTAAGGAAATCTTCACGCGTTCTCTCGCTTCCAAGGCTTGGTGCAAACCAGATTGGAGTTTATTCCCTTCTAAAACTCGCCCTGTTGCCTCATCCATCAGCTTAACTTCGCCATTTTCTACAGTATACTGACGATCTTTTTCAAATAAATGATTGGCCCTTAAGGCCAAATTAATTTGGCGGATCAGTTGGTAGTTATTTGGATCGTAGGCATTTTGTACACGGAAGTATACTTCTGCTTCCTTAACACCTTTTCTCGTCAACCAGACTGAAGTCCGAGTCGAATCTAGCTTAAAATCTTCCTCTTCTTTCAAGGTCTTAACAAATTCATCGCAGGAAAGAAACAGATTAGACTGGACCCGAGGAGAACCTGATATAATCAGAGGCATCTGAGCACTATCCAAGAGAGCTGCATCAACCTCATCCACTAAACAGAAATAGAACCTAGGCAAGAATTTCTTTGCTTGAGAGGTCGCTAAATTTTCTTCAAGGTAATCAAATCCCAGCGCACTATGTGTTGTATACACAATATCACTTTGATAAATCCGCTGCTTTTGCGCAACCTTCAATCTTTTAGCTGGATTTTCTGAAACACCAATCCCAACTGTCATTCCTAAGTAATGAAAAACAGGAGCCATTTGTTTAGCATCGCGTATCGCCAAATATTCATTGGCCGTAACCAAGATGGTGCTGTTTCCAGTTAAAGCATTTAAGTACAAGGGCAGAATTGCTGTTAGTGTTTTTCCCTCTCCCGTCCTCATCTCGGCAATCTGATTGTCTTGCATGACTAAGGCACCTAGGATTTGTACATCGTAAGGGTAGAGCCCCAAGACGCGCTTAGCCGCTTCACGAATGGTGGCATAGGCTTCTGGTAAAATTTCCTGCAGCCTTTCTCCCTTAGAAAGACGGCTTTTAAACCATTGAGTTTTAGCCTGCAATTCTTCATCTGACATGGCTGCATAATCGTCAGAAAGCTGATTAATCTTTTCTAAGATTTTTTTATAACGCCTTAGTTTAAAGGAATTAGCTAAATGTAATTTTTTAGGCTTCATTCTTTCTCATCCACTCTTCCGTTTTCTCCAAGTCTATTTTTTGAAGCAAAAAGGACTGATCCAACAAATAATCAATTTTGGTTAGTACCCGTGGCCTATTTTTCAGATGGGCATACTCTTTTACTCTAGCTGAATTGAAGCGTTCCAGTAGCAAATCTCTAAATAAAGGATAATTTACCCTATTTTGATAGCGAACAAGAACATGCTGATAATCCAATTCTGGCATGAAATCATCAGTCACTAAAGCATAGGCATTTTCAAATTGCTGTGAGTAAAGCAAGGCTGCGATATTTGAAATCGGCCCATAGCCAGCAAAAGCGACCTTTTCAAAAGAATATTCTCGAGACAGCTTTTCAATTGTTCCAAGTAAGATTTCGAAGAACTCTTTTTCCATATACAAAAGAGCGTCTTTATAGGAAGAATTGACTACCAACAAATTTGGAAAATGCTCCCGAACAATTTCTGGAATGTAACCCGTCCGATTAAAATCAGGCTCCGTAAAGCAAACGTAAATCGTCTCTTGATTGACGTCCTTATGCAACAATTTCGAAATCCAATAGCGATCGACAGTATAATCTGCCACACCTTCTTCAGCAATATAGATGCTTTCAAACAAGAAACGATGGCAACCTGAACTCACTAATTGAATTTTATAATGATGGGTATTGTTAGGAACACGAACGCTCATTGTCTCACCCTGCTTAATGATTTGATTAAAAATCTCCTCATCACGTGCATTCATAAATTCAATCTTCAAGTAGGTCGAATTTTCAGGAAGAGTCTCCAGATGGCTGCCAAAGATATATTTTTCTCCTCGCTTCAATTCAGGAAGCTGACTTGTATTTCGTAAAGCCTGATAGTTTGCCTGCGAATGCCATTCATGAATGACTGTACCAGACGGCATGAACTGATTCTCATATAAGACATGCCCATCTGCTAGCAGCTTCACAGACGATCCATATAGATACTGTGATACACTTTGCATATCCCAATAAGCAAAATAGATTTCTTCCTTGTATATCACGAATCAAACTTCCTTTCAAAACTATTCACTAATAAAGTTTTATATTGATTAAAGAACCATTCGACAATTCCTTGCGTATCATCATTGTGTCGTCCAGTTAATCCTTTACTAATGACATTAACGCGATAAGCTCGCTTTCCTAGCTCTTCTAGCATATCAGGGTAGGCCGTACCATCGTAGTCATCATGATACATATAAGACACAATAAATTTCGTCCTTGAAAAATTAGCTTCTTTGAACGATGTCCAGAAGTGCTCATTAAGTTGAGCTGTTCCTTCCTCTGATAATTCTCCTGTTGTACGAAGCACCAAATCTAAAGAAGTAGGAAAACCTCCAGGACGAATCGTGGATTCATTCTCTGCAATATCGCCTAAATTTACTAAGGGCTTACCGACAATCACTGCATGAGGCTCTAACTTGGAGGCATAATACAGGGCTCCAAAGGTCCCCATTGATAGTCCGGATAAGGTCAACTGATCCCTTGTAAAGCCTAATTCATCTAAACAGTGATGAATAACCTGAACAAGCTTTTGCTCTAGCTCTTCTGAGCCGAGATAGAAAGCACCACCCTCAGAACGTGGATCTCCAATCAGCAAGAATGGGGCTCCCAAATTGTTCATCATCCAGTATCCCTCAAATCCTTCAGCTGGACGATAACCAGAAAAATAAATATTGAGAGGTGGCTTCAAATCACCAGGATGGAAGTAGTAAATCAATTCCTCCCGATTTTTATCCACAACACGATTTCCACCGATCAATAAATCCCCATAACCCAAATGAGACTGGCGATGGTGGAATGGTCCAATTTTCACAATTCCTTGACCTTTTACTTGAACACTGACGCTTAGGTAATAAGAATCGCTGGTATCCAAAACGAGAGGCTTATCAAAAGATTCTTCATCATAAATCCATTCTTGCATGGGAGAATTGCCAACTGGATAACCCTTGATGACATAACGAATTGCGCAATCTTCAGAATTTCTGAACTCTGGCCATAAATCCAAAGGGGCGTCTGCACTCAGAAAGATATTGTACTGATAGGTTGCTACAGTTTGGTAATCCTCACCATATTGGCCACACAGACGGAGATAGTTAGTTCCTTCATAGTTAATCTGACCTGAAAAGGAGGGATTGACGGCTAGATGATTGACACTGAGCTTAGTACCACTTTGCTTGGAAGAAAAGCCTCTTGAAAATAGATACAGCATCTGAGCTGGATCTTCAAAAGTAGACTGAACGGCCCTTTTGCGTAAAAGGAATCTCTCCAAGGTTTTTGTAGTGATCTGACAGCGCTCATGATAAAACAAGCGATAAACCTGAATTAAGCTGTCCAATACTGTAATGTACTCAAAATGCTCAACAGTATCGACCAATACAACATCATAGGGCTTAGCAGCCTTTGGTTTCTTTCCATCCTTTTTTAAAATACCAATATCTTCGGGCAAGAGAGACATGATATCTTCTGGTTTAACAAATGTCCATGCGATATTACTAGGAATCTCATATTGGTGCTGCCAATTCTCATTGGCAATCTGTAGGACACTAATTCTGTTCATTTAGCTTTAATTCCTTTATCGTATTTTTCCACATTTCGACAATTTCTCCCCTTGTATACAGCTCAATCCTCTTAACCGAATGCACCAAAGACTGATTCCAGTGTTCCAAATCTGTGAGGTAATACAAGAGTGCCTCTCTCAGGTTAGAAATATCATTCATGATCCAACCATTTTCGCCATGCTTCACATAGGAAGAATTATACAAATTCACTTGAGGAATCCCTCCACTGATACCCGCAATTTGAGTTCGTATATCTGCCGGGCTTCCCAAATCCAAGATGACCCGAACATACTTCAGAGCCTTCGCCAAATCGGTATCACTATGAATCACCACAGTATCAATTCGCTCTCTGAGGCTATCATCATCTTCTAAGCGTGGATCACCAATCTTAGCGGCCTTATCTTTGTCAACAAGGAGCAATTTTTCTGCATACTTTGTTGATGATAAAGATTCCTCAAGAAACTGTCGAATAGAAGCTTCTCGACCAAAATCCTGACTCTGCGTCCCAACCAATAAGTCAATCCACTCATGTTGCAACATCATATCAAACAAGGAAGTAAAAACATATTGAAGATGATGTTCTGGTAAAGTATCGAAATTGACATAGATGATCAACTCTTTTTTCCGCTGACTATGCCCAAGATTCAACTGTGTATCATAAGGTGGAATTTCATAATAAGCAGGAAGTTGCTCTTCTTCTACTTCCCCCACTTGTTCTGCAATCTTCACGATTTTATCCAAGCTATCTACCACAAAAAATGGGGTATCTTTTAAATCAGCCAAGAGCTGTTCTGTATTCGTAATCGGATAACGATTGCCAAAGAAGGACAGAACAACAAGATGATCCTTCTTAATCTGTTGGAAAAAATGATTATGCTGCACATCTGCTGAAACAATAATCGAATCATCCTTGGTTAAAACAGAAGCCAAATGCTGCTCTAGCTTTTCTTTAACAAGCTCTTCAATATTCTGATAGACATCCTTAGCAAATGTGCCCTGTGCCTCAGGATTGATAATGACCTGCTGGTTATCAGCTGTCAAAAATTCTCTGAATTGCCATATTCCTTGTGCATTCAGATAGTCCTGATAATAAGGCTGATTATGCTCAAAATAGATAATACTGGAGACAAAGCCACGGTCATCAAAAACAAGCTGATAATCTATCTGATTATTTTCAAAATAGGTAATATCAAAAATATTACCTATTTGTGAAAAATTAATCTGAGCATGAGGTAGGTGATCGACGTGAACATCTATAATAAAAGGAGTATAAAAGATTTCTGCTCCTTGCGGCCATTTCAAATCATCCAAACAAATTTTTCGTGCAGGCACATCTGTCAGACCTTGTATGCTATCAAATAGATTCCACATTTCATCTGATGAAAGTCTTTGTTGATAAAAGAAAGTCCGAATATGAGGTGAATAATTCAAAATCAAGACAGAATTGGCTTCTCCTGATTGTTGAAACATCCGCAATAAATTTACGGCATCGTCAAACATCATATTTTTCGGTTGCAGATAGAAAGGTAGGGCAGTAGAATACCATTTTCGATCTTGTTTATACCAAGAAGGTACAAAGTAAAACATATCCCTCTATTCTCCTTTTACTTCTAGTTCTTTATGATAATAAGTCCCGATTCTTAAGATTCGTATTTCTTCACGCAAGGGCAAGAGCATGCTGATCAAAATGACTAGTGTGCTTGGCAAGGTCAAAAAGAAACTTGGCAAAGGCAAGAAGAAATTAATAAAATAGGGCAGGCCGACATACAAGATGAGATAAATAGCTCCTATATTTGATTGCAAAGAAATATAGTGTTTTAACACTTTTAAGGTTTCTTTCCCAGGCTGAATATAGTCAAAATATTCTCCCTGACGCTGCAAGCGCTTGGCAGTCTCTTCCGGTTCTAAATTGATATAGGCAAACAAAATACCCAACAAGTAAATCGCAACTAGATAAACAAGGAGACCCAAGGGCTTTGTAAAGTCAAACAAATTCCCAAATTTTAGTGAAAGTCCTTTCCCCGTCCAGTCTAGTAATAATTGGAATAACATCAAGACACTTGTTGCATACATAATGGGCATTCCACCAGAAGGAATGAACTTAATTGGCAAATAAGATTTATCATTGTAACGACTGCTTAACATGATCCGATTAAGAGGCAGACGTATCTCGGCTTTCTCACATACGACAGCAACAAAGGTCAAGAGAAGATAGGCTAATAGAGCCACAACTAACATCATTCCTCCTCGGACAGAAGACAAGGATTTCCCAAGCAAGACTATTAATTGGTCAGCAAACTGGAGTAAAATCCCTGAAATGATAATAATGGTTGACCCTCCCACTCCTTTACGAGTATTAAGACTTGACAACCAAATAATGATAAAACTACCTGTCACAACTGTAAGTAAAACTGCTAGATTATAGAGCCAATCATCCACGAGAAGTAGAAAGCGACCATTTCCTCTATAAGCCGTGTACATAATGGCCAGTCCCTGCACAATCGCAAAGAACAAGGTTAAGATTTTTTGAAAGAAATCCGTTTTTTTAAGGGACCAAGATTGTATATTCCAGCTTTTCTTTAGATTCATGACTTGCCATACAATCATCGTCGTAATCCAAGGTCCTAAACCCAAAGAAAATACTGAAATCTGAGAAACATCAATTCCTGCCAGCAAATACAAAGCGGCCAAGGGATTGTCTTCCTTTATCCGAAAAGCTTCCATACTGCCATTGTAGCCTGGAAGCAAGATATGTCTTCCTAATATATAAATAGCAATAATGAACAGTGTAAAGAAGATTCTCTTTCTAAAAATATTCTGATGCTTCTTTTTCTTAAGACCAAAGTGCTCCATTTATTATCCTTTATTTGTATTTTGGACTTGCCCAGAGTCCTCTTTTCATACATAAACTTGTCTTTTAAGCCAAAGACTTAAGAAAGCAAGCCCATTCCATAGAATTATAGATAAGGAATCAACTTGCTTTCTCTATTTTGATTACAAAATGTGGGGCAGTTCGTCATTTAATTAAAATCTGATCGAATTTTTTCCACCATTTCCTGATAATTCTCATGTGAGAATACTCGCTCTGAAACCCCTTCTGTTTGTACATTATCAAAGGCATAAACAGGCTTACCAGACTCTTGAAACTCTCTAATTACAGTATCGAATTTCTGATCGTGATTGATATCAAGATAAATGTCGCTGCTCGCAAGTAAATCTCTCAAAGGATATGGCAAAATTGCAGGGTGCAAACGAACATTTTCATAAGCCATCAGTTTGAGTAACTTATCAGACATCTGTGTATAGGCAGCAATATGAAATAGACAGTTTGGTAATGCATTCACCAAATCTTCAATTCCCTCTAACCTATCTGAGTTTGTCAAGGTTACACAGTGGAGAGCAAAGCCTTCATCCCTCTGTTTAATAGCCTTCTCGACATCAAATTCATCTGTCTCAATAATTGTGGACCAATCGAGAGAATTGTAAAACCACCATACTTCACGCAGACGCATGTTGGAAACAGTGTTCCATGGTTTTTGACCAGAAATATAATGCAAAACAGCAGGTAGTGGAGAAAGTGGAATTTCGAAAATCCAGTCATGCTTATCTAGCGCAGCTCCCATGTCAAAACCGATTTGAAAATTGTAAGTATCTTCCAAATCAAGTTTTTTGCCCTCAAACATCAAATTCAAGATAGACTGATCACCTTCAGTAAAATTAGCTAATTCTCTATCTGTCAACTCGACCAATTGCTGAGCCATGTTTTCTTCACGCCAACGCTTATTATTAATGAGCATCATTCCAGAATTAAAGCCAAAGCCTACTCCATATGTCGCGCGAATCGTTGCTACATAATAATCCTCCAGATCTATCTCAAAAAGATGGTCCAGATTTCGTGTCACAACAATATCACAATCTAAATATAAAACTTTATCTGCTGCAACATAATTCGGTATAAAATAGCGCCCATAAGCCATGTAGTTAATGTGAGCGTAAGTTCCAGCTTCCCATTTTGATTTCACCTGATCATCAATCTGATCATTGAATAATTTCACATCGTTCAACTGACTGCCAGCTGCTTCTACCTTCCGACGCGTATAGTAAAACCATTCTTGAGGAATATCCTGATTAAAAACATAAATATCTAGATTTTTATGATGACAGCAAAGAGATTTTATGGTCGTCTCGATCTGTCTAATATACCCATAATCTCCCGAAACCACAATGGCTTTTTTCTTTTCCAAAACACTACTCCTTCTACGCTTATTCTATTCTCTTAAAAAATCGCTATTAGGCCTTATTATACCATAAATTCCGCCTTTATTCAAACACCTTCTTGAAAGCTAGACCTAACTTTTCTAGCCTTAAAATAGAGGTGAAAGCTAATCAGGCAAAAAGAAGAAAGCTTGCTATAAGCTCTTCTAATATATCCATCCTTTTAAAATCAGACAGCCACTACCTGCAACGTACTTAAATGTGTGCTTTCATGCTATCAAATCTTATAAAATTAGGCCATACCGGAGGATTAGCAGGTATTTTATTAAGAAAAATGGACTGGTTTCTCTCCAGTCCACTTACCCTACTTACATCACTTAGTTATTATGCACCCGATTCATGTATTCGGTGTAGGATTCTGTTTGCATCAGTTCCTTGGCATTCTTGACCCGGTCAGCAGTCGGTGGCTTCACACCTTCCAGTGAATAAGGAATGCCCAGCTCCCGCCACTTGAATTCTCCCATAGTATGGTAAGGAAGGATTTCAAACTTATCAACGTTCTTGAGTGTTTTGACAAACTTACCTAACTCAATCAAGTCCTCATCACGGTCCGTTAAGCCTGGCACCAGAACGTGACGAATCCACACTGGCTTTCCAATATCTGAGAGATATTTTGCACAGGCCAAGATGTTTTTATTGGTCTGGGTAGTCACGATTCTATGCTGCGCCTCATTAATTTCCTTGATATCCAGCAAGACCAAATCCGTCACCGCCATCAGTTTATTAAACTTTTCTAGATAACGAGGCGTATTTCTAAAAGGCAGAGCACAAGTATCCAGCGTACAGTGAATCCCCAGCTCTTTGGCCTTGGTAAAGAAGGCAATCAAAAAGTCGATTTGCAGAAGGGCTTCTCCCCCGCTGACGGTAATGCCACCTTTATTGCCCCAGAAACCTTTGTAACGAAGGGCTTCTTGTAGGATATCATCCACAGTCCGCAGCTGAGACTTGTTAGTCTCCATCTCCCAAGTATCTGGATTGTGGCAATATTGACAACGCATATGACATCCTTGCAAAAAGACGATGAAGCGGATACCTGGTCCATCCACTGCTCCAAAACTCTCCGTAGAGTGCACCATTCCTGTTACTTTCCCATAATCAATCGCTTCTTCAACCATAATAATCCTCTTGTACCTGAAAACGTTTTACTATAACTACATTATACCACGATTCGAGTGAAAATAGATAGATTCTGCCTATTTTTTAGAAAATAAACTGTTTTTCAGTTTCATTTTCATTGTGTTACAACAGATAGAGTTTTTCAGTTTTTCTTGAAATTGCTTTTCTCCGTTTCCAGCTTTCTCCATAAAAAAAGCCGCCCTAGAGGGCGACCTTTTCGGAGATTGTTATGAAAAAAAGTGCGGAACTATAGCTATAACAGCTGCTCATCTGTTAAACTAAAGGATTCCTTCTATCAAATAAAGTTAAGAGGTCTTCATTTGATGCTTTTAGTATACTGCACCATACTTAAAAGAAGCTTAAGCTGGTTTTAATCATTATTTCACTAGAATAGCTAACGTTTCATAGGGTTTCAAGGTCATAGTCGCGGCTACTGCTGGCTCCTCGTAATTCGAAATCAGCACCTGGCCATTTTGATAGTCTGGTAGGATATCCACGGTAATTGGGTCAGCATAGAAGTTGTTAAAGACTAAAAGTTTTTGTCCTTGCCACTCCCGCTCAAAGGCATAGACCTGAGGACTGTCCTCATAGGCTGGCTGATAGCTGCCCTCTGCGATGATCGGCAGTTCCTTACGCAGGGCAATCAATTTCTGATAAAAGGTAAAGATCGGACCCTTGATTTCATTTTCCACATTGATGAGAGGATAGGATTTGCCCGCCTTCAGCCATGGAGTTCCTGTTGTAAAACCTGCATTGACTGAATCATCCCACTGCATAGGCGTTCGAGAATTATCACGAGATTTAGCCTTGATGATCCTGAAGGCTGCTTCTGGCGATTGACCTTCAGCAAGTAAGCTCTGGTAAGCATTGAGAGACTCGACATCCACATAATCTTCCATGGAGTCGTAGTCAGGATCCACCATGCCAATCTCCTCACCCATGTAGATATAAGGCGTCCCACGCGACAGATGAATACTGGCTGCAAGCATAGTCGCTCCTTCATTGCGGAAATTTTCTACATCAACAAAGCGGTTGAGAGCTCGCGGCTGATCATGGTTGTTCCAAAAGAGAGCTGACCAACCGTCGTGATTGCTCATTTCCTTGCCCCAAGTATGGAAGAGGCGTTTTAACTCTTCAAAGTCAAAGGCCTTAAGCGTCCACTTCTGTCCAGCTTCATAGTCCACCTTGAGATGATGGAAATTAAAAGCCATGGACAGCTCCTGCCGGTCTGGTGCGGTGTAAAGGATGCAATTTTCAATCGTCGTAGCACTCATTTCACCAACCGTCATAACGGATTCGTCTTGCCCAAAAGTTGCTTCGTTCATCATACGCAGATAGTCATGCACGATTGGCTTATCAGTATAGGCTGGCTTGCCATCCTGCTCTGGACAGTCCGCCAGAACCTCATCTTTTCCGATAACATTGATGACATCAAAGCGGAAGCCCTTGACTCCTTTGTCTCGCCAAAAATTCACCACTTTAAAGAGCTCTTGACGAACATTGGTGTTGCGCCAATTGAGGTCAGCTTGAGTGACGTCATAAAGATGCAGATAATATTTGCCCGTATCGCCAAATGGCGCCCAGGCACTGCCGCCAAATTTGGACAGCCAATCCGTCGGCTCATCTCGCAGGATAAAGAAGTCCCGATAGTAGGAATCCCCAGCCAGTGCCTTTTGGAACCACTCATGTTCAATCGAGCAGTGATTGAGAACCATGTCCAGCATGAAGTCAATACCATGCTGCTGACCAACCTTGACCATCTCTTCAAAATCTGCCATATCTCCAAAGATAGGGTCTACCGCAGTATAGTCAGAAATATCATACCCATTGTCCCGCTGCGGACTCGGATAGAAAGGATTGAGCCAGATCATGTCCACTCCCAGCTCTTTCAAGTAAGGAAGTTTTTCAATAATCCCGCGAAAATCTCCCAAACCATTGCCAGTCGTGTCTTTAAAAGACTTTGGATAAATTTGGTAGATAACCTTTGTTTTATCAAGTGTCATATTTTCTCCTTTTTTGATAAAAGGGAGGGGCTCAGAGCCGCCATCCCATGAGTTAACTATTCCTAGATGCGTTTTGCTGTCATCAACTTATCGCCGCGTTTGACATGGCTAGGATATTCTCCACTCATATCTGCTACGAAAGCATCCTGATTGGTGATAATGACAGGTGTTTCTGTCACGAGACCTGCAGCCTTGATAATATCCATATCAAAAATAATCAGTTTTTGTCCAATAGCCACATGATCGCCTTGCTCAATATGGGCTTCAAAGCCCTTGCCGTCTAGACCGACCGTATCCATACCGATATGCATAAGCATTTCCACACCCTCGTCCGATACGATGCCGACGGCATGTTTGGTTGGAAAGAGAACAGTCACCGTACCATTCACAGGTGACACCAACTCACCTTCACTTGGCTCAATCACTAAACCTTGTCCCATCACACCTGATGAAAATACTGGATCTGTTGCCTGACTGAGTTCTTTTACTTGACCCGCAAGAGGACTAACGATTTCTACTGGTGCGACAATCTTTGTTTCCTGATGGGCGAATTCTGCTTCTTCTTGAGCTGCAAATTCTGCTTGTAATTCTGTATCGTCTTCCGTTTTTGTGAAAAATCCTGCTTTGCGGAAGAAAAAGGTCAAAGCCATTGGTACAACGATTGCGACAAGCATCACTCCTGCAAATGGAAGCATATATTTTGCTTGGATAGAAAGAATACCCGGTAAGCCACCAATCCCGATAGCATTGGCTGTGATATTAAAGGTTACAGAGAGCAGACCAGCAATAGATGAACCAATCATTCCCGCAACAAATGGATAGATATATTTGACATTGACCCCGAAAAGGGCTGGTTCCGTAACACCAAGGTAAGCCGAAATAGTAGCCGGCAAGGAAATTTGTGCTTCCCGTTCATCATGACGATTCATAAGGTAATAAGCAAAAACAGCTGAGCCTTGAGCGATATTTGACAGAGCAATCATTGGCCAAAGACCAGTACCACCAGCATCCGCTACCAACTGAGTATCAATCGCATTGGTCATATGGTGAAGACCTGTGATAACAAACGGAGCATAAAGGGCACCAAAGACAGCACCAAAGAGCCATTTAACAGGACCAGTCAAACCTGCAAGTACGACTGTTGAAAGTCCCTGACCAATTACCCAACCGATAGGACCCAAGACTGTGTGAGCCAAGATCAAGGCTGGAATCAATGATAAGAAAGGCACAAAAATCATATATACCACTTCTGGAATATGTTTCCGCCAGAAGATTTCTAGATAAGACAAGGAAAGTCCTGCCAGCAAAGCTGGAATAACCTGCGCTTGGTAACCGATACGATTAACAGTGAAGAAACCGAAATCCCAAACCCAGTCCTTAGCAATTTCCGCTGCTGGTGTGGATGCCACGGCGTAAGCATTGAGCAACTGCGGTGACACCAAGCAGATACCTAATACAATCCCTAGAATCTGGCTAGTCCCCATCTTACGAGAAACAGACCAAGTAATTCCTACTGGTAAGAATTGGAAAATCGCTTCACCTGGAAGCCACAAGAAATGGTTGATCCCAGCCCAAAATTGAGACACTTCTGTGATGGTTTTCCCATCCAACATAGACCAATGCACGCCTTCAAGAACATTCCGAAATCCGAGGATCAATCCACCGACAATCAAGGCCGGAATGATTGGAGTGAAGATTTCAGCTAGAGTCGTCATGACCCGCTGAATTGGATTTTGATTGCTCTTAGCTGCTGATTTAGCTGCTGATTTGGAAACACCCTCGATACCTGATATAGCTGTGAAATCATTATAAAAAATCGGTACATCATTTCCAATGATGACTTGGAACTGCCCAGCATTGGTAAAGGTTCCTTTTACGACCGGAATGGCCTCAATGGCCTTAACATTAGCTTTCTTTTCATCACCAAGTACGAAACGCATCCGAGTCGCACAGTGAGTGACCGCTGTAACATTCTCTTTGCCGCCAATCGCCTTCAGCAAATCCTTAGCTTCCTTTTCAAATTTTCCCATTTGACTTGTGGCTGGAAATCATCCAGCACTCTCCTTATATTTTTGATGTCGCTAGTTTCTTAACTAGCTTACAAACTCAATTGTAATCGATAACAATCCTGTATGCAACTTGTTTGTTGTAAAAATAGAAGATTTCTGCTAAAATTTTGATAGTTGTATGGTGAAAAGAATACAAGAGAGGGATTTATGAAGAAATACAAACAATTATTCAAACAACTTGAAAGAGATATTCTAGGCGAAAAATACCAGCTTGGTGACTTTCTTCCTAGTGAACATCAGCTAATGGAAATCTACCAAGTCAGTCGGGATACGGTCCGCAAGGCTCTATCGCTCCTGCAAGAAGAGGGGCTGATCGAAAAAGTGCGGGGGCAGGGCTCCAAAGTCGTCAAACAGGAACAACTAGACTTCCCTGTTTCCAACTTAACCAGTTATCAAGAATTAGTGGCACAGCACCAGCTTCAGTCCAAGACCAATGTCATCAGCCTTGATAAAATCACTGTAGATAAAAAGCTCTCAAAAACAACCAGCTTTCCAGAGTACCGCTTGGTTTGGCGCATTGTCCGGCAGCGAGTGGTCGACAACATCGCTTCTGTCTTGGATATTGACTATCTAGATAAAAGCTTGGTGCCAGATCTGACCAGAGAAATCGGGGAGCATTCTATCTATGCCTACTTAGAAGAAACCTTAAAGCTTAACATTGCCTATGCCAGAAAAGAAATTACCATTGATCATGTTAGTGACCAAGACCAGATCCTTCTGGACATCGGCCGAGACCAGCATGTCGTTTCCATTAAATCTCAGGTCTATCTAGCTGATGGCCGCCAGTTTCAATACACGGAGAGTCGACACAAATTAGATAAATTTCACTTCGTGGATTTTGCTACACGGCAAAAAGAATGAAGGCTTGATTCAGCAAACATAAAAAATCTCCTCTGTCAGCTAAAATCTAGCGAGCAGAGGAGTTTTCCTGTTCTTTGGTTTGTTGTTTAGTTTTATACGTTTTTTATATTTAGGAGATGATATGAAAAATTTATGAAATGTTGATACGAGAATCTATTTCTTGCTTCTATTGCTAGTACTGGTTAGGCTGCTTCGTTTAACTTGGAGCAGATGAATGATTTCTGATATGTTACATTTACTTTATATGTCATTGGACTGTCCTCATTTCTTATTTGTTGAGACCAGTATAAGACTTTCAGCTTAAGCATTCCTTATAAAAATCTTGCGGAAAACTTAAAACAAAAGAAGCTGAATTTATTTTTCAGCTTCTTCATCTTCTTCAATCATTTCAGATATTTCCACTTTCACCTTAGTGACACGGCCATTTTTAACCTTGTCATTGGTCAAAATCATTTTTTTATTCTGGCTTTCCACTTCATAGCTGAGCCGTTCTGTTGGATTTGGAATGGTTCCAACACCAGTCAGATAATAACCAGCAATAGTATCCACATCATCACTATCGATTTCAACTTCAAAATATTCATTAAAGTCATTGAGGGTCATCGTTCCTAAAACAATGTAGGTATTCTCACCAATTTCATGAACTTCGATGGCAACCTTGTCTGTTTCGTCTTCGATTTCACCGACGATTTCTTCCAACAAGTCTTCAAGCGTCACAAGACCCGCCATACCACCATACTCATCCAGCAGAATCGCCATTTGATTTTGAGTATTCCGGAGAGATTTGAGCAAATCATCCACAAAAATCGTTTCAGGCACAAAAAGTGGCTCTTGCAGAATCTTGCGGAGATTGAGATTGTCGAATCCATTAGCGAAGGCTTCATTTAACAAGCGCTTGGTATGAATCAAGCCGATCACATTATCCTTATCGCCATCATAGACAGGAATTCGTGAGAAATTTTGCTTGAGGATACTTTCAATGATTTCCTTGGTATCATCCTGAATATCAACCATAAAGGCATCTGTCCGTGGCACCATGAGTTCACGCGCCACCATTTCATCCAGCGAGAAAATCCCCTGCAACATTTCGATTTCATCTGCATCCAGCGTCTCCTCACTATTGGTCAGCATGTACTCAATCTCATCTCGGGTCATTTTTTCATCTGCATCATCAAACTTCATCGGTGTCATCTGACTGAGAAGATTGGTAGAAGCTGAAAGCAACCAGACAAACGGACTGACAATTTTCCCGAGAAAGATAATCACTGGTGCAGTCCGAATAGCCAAACTATCCTTAAGATTCATAGCGATTCTCTTCGGATAAAGCTCCCCTAAAACAATAGAAATATAGGTAAGGAGGGCAAGAGCCAAGAAACTAGCAACTGCATGTGCCGTCTTGGAATCACCCATCCAAGAAGCAAAGATTTTCCCTAGATTATCCGCAAAGCTTGCCCCCGACAGGATATTAATGACGGTGATACCGACCTGAATCGTTGACAGAAAGTTATTAGGGCTTTCAAGAACTTTTAATAAACGAACATATTTGGCATCGCCTTCCTCGGCTTTTTGCTCGACGCGAGCTCGATTGAGCGACACCATCGCCATCTCAGAAGCTGAGAAAAAGGCATTTAGTAAGGTTAAAACAAATAGCAGTATTGCTTGCAATAAAATACTCTGACTGCCAGGGTCTTCCATGGATTCTTCTCCTAAAAATTATAATCAGCTTTGATTATAACATATTTTTGGGATTCGTGCACAAGGATTTATAGGAAAGCGTTTTGCAGATTAATCCTCTAAGTCCTGCAAGACTTTTTCTAGCCGGGAAATAGCTCCAACAGGCAGGGCTGTCTTGGGATATTTCTGATTAAAGGCCAATAGAAAGTTTAAACGAACCTGCATTCTTTCACGAATGAGCTGTCTGTATTTGTCGTCAAAGTTTGGAACAGCATAGCCCTTATAATCCAAGTATTCAAAACCTTCCAAAGGACCAAAAGGCTTAAATTGAGCCCTTCCCTCTACAATCTGCTCGATAATATCTAAAGATACTTCCTTTGATATACCCTTGCCCATATAAAAACCAGTATTGATAATGTAGCAAGCGACCCCTGACTCAAATAAACGACGGAATTTCCGATAATCTTCCACCAATGGATAGACTCGGAAAGGATTGGCATAAGGCTCAATAACCAGGTCTTCGTGCAAGCCAGTGACATTCTCGGCATTGGAGCGCTTGGTCATCAGGGTGCAGCCCATTGTGGAAGCCATCAGCGGATCATTGATCTTAACCAGAGGCGGCAGAGAGTCATCTTTCATAATCCAGAAGATAGCGTTGATGGGCTCATCAATTCTGTCTACTCGATTTGGAGTCGCAAAGCGCGATTTGACAGTCCGTCCATTCCCGTTACGGATGTCCTCTGTTACTAGCTTTTTCCGCCCATTTTCATCCAGCGTCACTCCACAGTTCTGCACGGTGACAAAGAAATCCTGCTCACTATGACCTGTAGGATAGTCATTGGTCTTGTCAAAGTAAGACGGTTCGAGGGCAATAGAGGAGCCATCCTTGACCGAGATAATGAAGGCATCGTCATGGAGAACCTTAATGTCATATTTATGGTCATGTTTAGCATGCGTCAATGTAGATTTTCCTGAGCCTGATAGCCCAAAGAAAGATGCAACATAGTCTTCTTTTTCCGTCTTCTGCTTGAAGATTTTCAGACCTCCGTGGCAGGCAACATAGCCATTTCTAGCAGCCGTTCCCCAAGCCAAAGTCAAGGTTGCCTTTTTCAGCTCCCCGAAATAATTTAAGCCCAGAATAACAGCGCAATTATGATTGGTATCAAAGTAAACCAAACCTTCTGGATAGTCTGGATGCTTCCATTTAGGGTCAAAAAAGACAAAGATATCATTTTCCTCGTACTTTTTAGAAGCTCGTAAGCGGTTCTTAAATTCCTCGTCCAAAATCTGGAAATTCAAGAGCCAAGAATAGAGATTATTGATTTCTTCCTGAGGCACCATCAGATGGGCGCAAACCATGAAGTCCTCATCCAGCCCTACGACTGCATCTGCCTTATAAAAGGTCCTCTGATGTGCCTGATAAACAGCACTACGAACCAGAAACAGCAAGTGCTCATCTTCCTGACGATCTCTGCCATAAATTCGTCTAGCCTTGGCAGTTCGGCCGACAACAGCCCCCGAGTTAGTTAATAAAACGCGGGCATAAGAAGGAAGTCCCAGCTCCTTAGTATGAATCACTGGCATGTCCAGCACAACCGTTCCAGCAGCTACCGAGGCCAGTTGATAGGCCTCTTCTACGGTCTTGATTGCCTGCACCTGATTCTCATAAAAGGCTGTCTCTACAATGGTCTTCAAGGGCGAAAAATAAGAAGAATCTTTTCTTATTTCTTGCGGAGAAAATTTACGACGTGTTACCATAACGATACCTCCTTTATGCTATTACTATTATTTTAGCATAAATATCCAATGATGAACCATGAAAAATGCAGTAAAAAAGAGTTTGGGACAAAAGTCCGAAATCAAATATAAAAAGCGAACAAAACTAGTTTTCTGGTAATCAGAATTCTGCTTTGTTCGCTTTTTGCATTTAATAATAGATTTGAAGGGCTTAATAATTAAGATTTTTAAAAATTAAATTCTCTTTGTTCCAGACTACTCAATTGTCTATGGATTGTCGAGTAAGACGCCGTGGTTGAGTGGGCTCTACTACGCTGATTTCATCAGCTTTTATAGCCCTACTCAACTGTGCGGAGGTGAGACGACGAAATAGAATTCTAACGAATTACCGATTTCTGTCTCACTCTCCTATTTTTTTATAATACCAAATTCTTCATTCTTCTTTTGTTGCTGAGCTTCCTTGTGATTGTCATAGAGGTTGGCGAGGAATTTCACAATTTCCTTGAGGATGGAGTAGGTCGGAATCGCTACAATCATGCCCATAATACCATAGATATTACTTGAAAGAAGCAAGAGAACCATAATCGTAATAGGGTGCACTTTCATAACACTCCCAACAATACGAGGATAGAGGATATTCCCATCAATCTGCTGGATAATCAACATATAGATTAAGGCTGCCAGCATTTTATTAGGGTCAGTAAAAAAGTAGGTAATCAGCATGGGAATCAAGCCGATACTAGGGCCCACATAAGGGATCAAGTTAGCCAAAGCTGAAAAAATAGCAAAGACCAAGGCATACTTGAGTCCAATAACACTGTAACCAATATAAGCTAAGGTCCCAATTAGCAAGGCGTCTATCGAAATTCCGCTGATATAACGGGCAACGGTCGCATTGAGATTGGTCAAGAGACTTGATATATTGAGCTTATCGCGCTTGAGAACGGTCCGCTCCAACATAGGCAAAAGCTTATGTCCATCCATCAGGAAGTAGACCAAAAAAATCGGCGTCATGATGAGAATCATGAGGGTATTGATGACAGCAGACACCACACTACCCAGACTATTGGTAACACTATTTAAAATATTTTGTAGAATATCTACATAGGACAGATTGAGTTGCTGAATAGTAGACTGAATATTTAAACTCTTAAATAAAGGATTTTTGGATAATTGATTGACAAAACTCTGAATTTCCCAATAGAGATTTTGCGTCGAATTAATCAAACTGGACAGCTGATTAATCAAAATCGGCAAGAGGTAGATTACTCCGATTGTCACTAGGCCAAAGAGTAGGAAAAGAGTGATTAAAATCCCGAAAATTCGATTGATTTTCAATTTTTTTTCGAGCAGTGTCACCAAAGGATTTGTGATATAGTAGAGAAATCCTCCCATAACAAAAGGAATTAAAATCGTATTGATAACGTTCACCACTGGCGTAATCATATCTCCCATCTGGCGCCAGATAAAAAAGATAATCGTCAGCAGCAAGACTTCACTGGTCCAAAACATTAACTTACTTTTATGAAACATCTTTACTCTCCTCCAAGTTATTTTACCATAATTTATCATAAAATAAAGGTGATTTCATAAAAGAAAGAATAAAAATGGAAACATTATTAAGTTCGAAGAACTTTGCTAGTCAGAAAAGATCACACAATTCAAAATCTAAATCAGACAAATAAAAAAACACCTGAAAGCAAGAGCTGAAAAGCGGAGGCTTTCAAGTGATTTTGCTATTACCTCCATCGGGAAGCAAAGAATACAATTGAGAATGTAAAACTGTTTAAACCCGTAAACAAGTCATTATCCTTTAATCGGGATCGAAATCTCAATCAAACTATTGGCATAGATCGTCCGAATGGCAGAGGCGTCAATATTCTTTTGGTCAATTTTTCGTTTCAAAAAGAATTCTCTAATTTTTTCAATTTCTTGCTCTCGTATCGCACGATGCTTATTTGAAATAAGAATTTCGTAATGGCTAGGGGCCTCTGTGAAAATAACATCACTATTGCCCGCAGAATAAACTTCTACAAGCGTTGCGTCTGTGCTTTCCAATTGATTTTTTACTAATTCTGCATGGGTATTCGTCGTATTTATAAGCTTCATTCATTTGCCTCCTACCTTAAATCGTCGCTATTATTATAACATGTTTTTCAGGAATTGTGAACGATTACCTGTAATTTATATTATTTTACATATAGCAGCTTAGTTATTCTGATATTTGCGCTTCCACTGCTCAATTCCCCATTTATGGCTGCCACGTTTCAATTTTTCTATTGCAAGTTCGACAGGAAACCATGCTAGATTATTAAAATCTTCCAGTGGCTTTTCTACTGCCTGATAAGAAAGGGCTTCGTAAATATAGGCAGGATTATAAAAATGCGTGTCCCGATGGCGAGAATAAAAATACTCGTCCGCTTGACCAAAGTAATCTCCTACTTGAATGCTAAAACCAAGCTCTTCCAGCAATTCCCGCTCGAGAGTAGCCAGCTGGTCCTCTCCTTCTTCCATTTGTCCTCCAGGAAGAAACCACGCACCATTAGGTGCCTGCACCAAAATGATATTTTCTTTCTCTTCATCCGGAATCACTGCGTAAACTCCATAGCGTGTCACATACTCGACATTTTCCTCATGAACTCCAAAAACTGGATGGGTCATTATCTTTCCTCATTCCTTCTAATCTCTACTACTATCATAAATAACTTATACTAGCCTGTCAAGAGTTTAAACTTATTTTTTCAGCTTTCACAAGGAAGCTGAAGTCCTTTGTTCTCAAGTAAAAAAGCCCGCCTCAGTTGAGACGGGACTTCTTCTACTAACCATCAGTCAAACCCAGTCATATTAGACTGGATTATTTTTCTTCAAATCCTTCTGCGACTGCGTCTGCAAAGTTTTCTTCTACGATGCTTGCACAGTGGTCACAGATAACTGCATGATAGCTACGGTCTGCAGTAGTTGGATCGATACGACGGCAACGGTCACATACTTCACCTGCAGCACGTTCAACTGTAAAGGCAACATCCTCAAAGCTAACTGCGTCTTCTGGGGCTGATCCTTCAGCAATGGTCAATTCTGACACGATCAAAAGTTGAGCTACATTGCTATCCACTGCTCCAAGGAGAGTTTTCACTACTTCATTTGGATAAACTGTCAAGTGTGCTTCAAGTGATTTACCGATCACTTTGGCATTACGGGCTTCTTCCAAGGCTTTTTGAGCTTGTCCACGGAAATCCATGAAGGCTGCCCATGTATCCAAGATTTCTTCTTGGTTAGCAAAGATTTCCGCTTCTGGTAGTTCTGACAATTGAACGAATTCTTCTGCTTCATGCTCTAGGTAAGACCAGATTTCCTCTGCTGTGTGTGGCAGGATTGGTGTTAAGAGTTTCGTGATTTTGACAAGAATGTCATAGAAGACAGTCTGCATTTGACGGCGCTCAAGTGATTTCGCACCTTCGATGTAGACAACGTCTTTAGCGAAGTCAAGATAGAAGGCTGACAAGTCAACGTTGATAAAGTTCACCAATGCCTTGTAGATTGTCAAGAATTCGAAGTTGGCATAAGCATCACGAATGGTCTTAACAAGCTGGTTAAAGCGAATGGTCATGTACTTGTCAACGGAACGAAGCTCATCGTAAGCGACTGCGTCCTGAGCTGGGTTAAAGTCAGAGGTATTGGCAATCAAGAAACGAAGGGTGTTACGGATCTTACGGTAAGTTTCAGAGACTTGACTCAAGATATCCATAGAGATACGCACGTCGTTGCTTGAGTCAACACTTGTTACCCAGAGACGCAAGATTTCTGCACCAAATTGTTTTTCAACATCGCTTGGAGCAATGGTATTTCCAAGAGATTTAGACATCTTCTCACCTTTACCGTCAAGGGCAAAACCTTGTGACAAGATTTGTTTGTAAGGCGCTACGCCATGGTTGGCAACAGATGTGATAAGAGATGAGTTGAACCAACCACGGTATTGATCAGAACCTTCTAGGTAAAGGTCTGCTGGGTATTTGAGTTCTGGGCGGTTTACTACAACTCCATTCCATGATGAACCTGAGTCAAACCATACGTCCATGATATCCGTTTCTTTCTTGAACTCGCCATTTGGTGAACCTGGATGCGTAAATCCTTCTGGCAAGAGGTCTTTAGCATCACGTTCCCACCAGACAATAGAGCCGTATTCTTCAAAGAGTTGAGCCACATGTTCGATGGTATCAGCTGTCATGATTGGTGTACCATCTTCAGCGTAGAAGATAGGAAGGGGAACTCCCCAGGCACGTTGACGAGAGATCACCCAGTCGCCACGGTCACGAATCATGTTGTAGAGACGTACTTTCCCCCATTCTGAGTGGAACTTCACTTTTTCAATTTCATCCAAGATTTCTTGGCGGAATTTAGATACAGAAGCAAACCACTGTGGCACTGCACGCCAGATGATTGGTTTTTTCGTACGCCAGTCAAATGGATATGAGTGAGAGATTTCTTCTTGCGCAAGGAGTAGATTGCCAAGTTTTTCGATAACAGTTGGTACCACCTTGTCGTAGAACTGACCTGCAAAGTCAGGACCAGCATTTTCCATCATGATCCCGCGTTCGTTTACAGTTACAGCAACTTCTAGTCCATTAGCAACACCAACATTGTAGTCATCCTCACCAAAACCAGGAGCTGTATGGACAATACCTGTACCAGAGTCAGTCGTAACGTGGTCACCAAGGATCACCAACTCATCTACAGCTGTATCCCATGGGTGGACTGTCACAATGTGGTTCAATTCTTGACCACGGTAGGTCGCCAAGACTTGCACATCAGCCCAACCAAATTTCTCAGACAAACTATTCAACAACTCTGCAGCAACCACAAACTTACGAGCTTCACCAGCAGGTTGGACCAAAACGTAATCAATATCTGCTCCAACTGTCAATCCACGAGAAGCTGTGATGGTAAATGGCGTGGTTGTCCATACAACAATATAGGTGTCTGTATCTAGAACACCTTTCCCATCTTTAACTGGATTGGCATAATAAAGGGAAGTTGAAAGCAAGTCATGGTATTCAATTTCCGCTTCAGCAAGGGCTGACTCAGAAGACCATGACCAGTAAACTGGCTTGGCACCACGATAGATATAGCCTTTCTTAGCCATTTCACCGAAGACACGGATTTGAGCTGCTTCATAGTCTGGAGTCAAGGTCACATAAGGGTTTTCCCAGTCACCAGAGACACCCAAACGTTTAAAGTCTTCTCGTTGTTTATCTACTTGGGAAAGAGCGTACTCGCGGCAAAGTTTTAAGTACTCAACCAAGTCCATTTCTTTGCGTTTAACACCTTGTTTAGCCAAGACTTGCTCGATTGGGAGACCATGAGTATCCCAACCTGGGATGTAAGGCGCGTAAAATCCTGACATCGATTTTGAACGAACAATAATATCTTTAGAAATCTTGTTCATAGCGTGTCCAACGTGGATATTTCCGTTTGCATATGGAGGTCCATCATGCAAGGTGAAATGCGGTTTTCCTTGGTTCAATTCTTGACGACGTTGGTAAAGTTTTGCTTCTTCCCATTCTTTTTGCCAGATTGGCTCTTTATTTGGCAAGCCAGCACGCATTGGAAATGCAGTTTTCCCAAGATTCAGGGTTTCTTTGAGTTTCATTTAGTCTCCTTATTCCATCATAATTTTCAAAATAAAAAACCACAAACTTCTCCGAAAGGACGAAAATTCGTGGTACCACCTTTGTTTAGACAGGAAAAAGCCTGTCCCTCTTAGCCCGTAACGTAGGCGGACGTCGTTTCTTACTCGATTCAGAAACGATGAAGCAGAATGATAAGCCAAACAAAAGGGATTACAGGTCTTTCACCACCACCTGCTCGCTAAAAATATTTTGCTTGCCTTGTGTTTCTGCACTTATAAAAGATCCACTTGAACTTTAGAATCTTCATCCAAATCTGAAAGTTCTCCAGATTCTAAAATTTCTTTCTGTTGTGCTTGGATCAACTCTTCATCTATGGTCTGAAGCGTCTGTGTTTCTGCCAATTCTCGATTTGCTTGCTCAATTCGTTCTTGCAATTCAGCTAATTCCTCAGGTGAGAATTGACGAGTAACATCTACTTCTTCCTCAAGCTCTATTTTTTCACCAAGCGCTTCTTCAACCACTACTTTAAAGGCTTCATCACTGGTTTGGAGATAGGTAGCAGTCGGACGAAGAATGTCTTCCCAATCTGGAGAGTCAACAATACTTAGTTGACTTTCAATTGTCGATTTGAGACGCTGATGGAAGACACGCGTTTTATTTTTCAATTCTTCTGTCTCAACAGCTACTCTTTTGGCGTTATCTGTAGCCTGACGAAGAATATCATTTGCCTTATACTTGGCCCTATCTAATAAACGTTGCGCATCTTGCTCTGCTTGCTGCACAATATTTCCTGAACGTTCTTGTGCTGCCTGTTTGACCCGCTCTGCTGTATCTTGTGCAATCAAAACAGATTGGCTGAGCGAGTCTTTCATTTCATCAAAATAAATTAGACGCTCTTCAAGATTACGGATTTTTGCTTCTTTCTCACGATTCTCACGGATTAATTCCTCATAATCATTGACAATGATATCAAGAAATTCTTCAACTTCATCGATATCGTACCCTCTAAATCTGGTCGAAAAAGCTTTATCTCTAATATCTAATGATGTTAGTGCCATATTTCCTCCTTATTTGCTAGGTAATAATTCAACTGTTAGTTTATGCTTCCCATTTTTGGAAAAACCATTTTCTGTTAAAATCTTAAATCTTCCATATTTCCTAACGCTAATCAAATCCCCCAGAGAGAGCTGTTGACTAGGATTATCAATGGTTCTGTAGTTCTGCTTTACCTGCTTCCCCATGATTAGTTCCACAGCTTGACTACGTGATAACTTAAACACTGTCGCTACCAGCTTATCCAATCTGAGACTAGAGACCAAAACATCTGTTGTTTTAGTCGCTGGTGACTCTTGTAGCTGCTCTCTGAAATCAACTCTTCTTAGCCGAACTGGAACTTTAGCTATTTTAGAAACATTCGTAATGAAATATTCTTCTAATCTTCTATCCACAAATACTTGTACACGGTCATCCACAACGATAATATCGCCAAATGTCCGCCTCTCAATCCCTAGCTGATGCAAAAGAGTTCCCATAATTTGTGAATGAGTCACCTTATAGAACTTACTTGCATAGGTAATCTCTAGCAAGACCACATCGAAATCTTCGAGTTCTAATTGATAATAGCTAGGTGCAATCAACACTTTAGCAAACTCACTTGGAAAATAATCTGAACTAGCAAATACTTGCACATCATATTGCTTACTCAAATTTTTGAGAATATTGACCTGATGAGGATTCAAAAAAGCAGTCGTCTCATAGCTATATTGATTTTCTACTCTTTGAAGCAATTCCATGCTTTTATCCAGAAAATCTTGATCATCCTGAGAAAAATGCTGATAGATCTTGTTTACCATAGCAATAACAAGGAGGCGAGGAAGTGTAGAAATAAAGTATCAAGCACTCTCAAGGCAAAAAGTGCCACCAGAACAGTAAAGTCTAATCTACCAAACTGCAAAGGCAACCTGCGGAACAAACGCAAAAATGGTTCAACCAGAGAACCAACAAGCCTTCCTAGGGCTGTTTGGTAAGCTCCAGGGAACCAAGACAAGAGTGCATAGACGAAGACGAGAAGGGAGTAAAGATCAATTAGATTAGAAACTAATTTTAAAATAAAGTAAATCATTAATTATCTGCTGCGTTTCATATCAAAATCGTATTCACTCAGGTCCACATCGTTGGGAAGGCGAATATCTTCTACATTGACGACAACATTGATTGGAGTAAGCAAGTACATGGTACTAGCAACTTTTCTCAAGTTCCCAGCCAAAACATAGCGTGCTCCATCAAGATAATCCAAGCAACGTCTTGCTTGTACCTCTGTCATATATTGAAAATCAATTAAGATACTCTCATTCGCCACAAGTAAATCAACAACCTCTGTCGCTTCCTCATATTTTTTCGGATAGCGAACATCAATCGTAACCTTCTCACTAGATTTCACTCGATGCTGAGCCAGTTCTTGTTGGCGAGCATGCAATCTAGTAATATTTTCCGTTGCAGGCTTTTGTTGGACTTGTGAAGAAGCTGAACGAGTACGTGCGTTTTCCTTTGCTGATGCAGCCGGAACTGGCTCAACCTCTGCCTGCTTCAAAACAGAATCAGGTTCATCTAAAGGCTGTACTGGTAAGTCAGACTTTTCTCCATCTTCTGTAAAGTATTCTATAAATTTATTAAATTTATCTTTAAATGACATAGTTCTTTCCTATTTAAAAAATGCTGTTCCGATTCTGACATAGGTTGAGCCGTTGGCAATCGCTTCTGGATAATCACGGCTCATTCCCATACTCAAATCAGAAAAGGGCATGTTTTTTAACTGTTTGCTTTGTAAGTTTAATTGAAGCTGATGTGCCTCTGAAAAAATCTGATTCAGCTCTTGATGATCGGCTTCGAATGGAGCCATGGTCATCAGGCCAACAATGCAAATATTTTCTAAGGCTGCAAGCTCTGGTAAAACACTATCTAGTTCTTCAACTAAAAAACCGTGCTTGCTTTCTTCTTTTGAAATATTGACTTGCAAGAAACAATTAATCACATGATCTGCTCGCTTGTTGATTTCTTGAGCCAATTTGACAGAGTCTAAAGCATGGAAATAATCAACATAGTTGATCACATCTTTCACTTTTCTTCTCTGCAAACTACCAATCAAATGCCAGGTAAGGTTTTCTTCCTTTAAAGCATGATATTTTTCAAGAAACTTATCTACTCGATTTTCTCCAATATGTTTGATTCCTGTATCCACGAGTTTTTTCGCTGTTTCACAGTCAACATATTTAGTAACCGCAATGATGTTTACGGAGTCCTTCAATCGATTTTCTTTTTCAACTATTTGAGCAACATTTTGAAAAATTAAATCTTTATTTGCTTGAAAATCCATTTAATTAGCGATTTCTAAAGAATGGCGGTGTTTCAAGTTCGTCATCTTCTTCCTTAATATCTGTAAAGCGCTCAACACGGCTAGAAGGCACAGGTTCTGCTTGACGAACGATTGATTCACGACGTAAATCCCAATCTCCAAAGGCTGAAGCTCTAGAAGTTTCTACAGTTGAGCGATGAGAAGGAGCTGGCATTTCTCTTGTTTCTGCCATATCGAAGTTTCGATCATAATGAGCAGATGATTGTGCTGAGCGTACTTGATTAGCTCGGCTCGCAGGTTTAACGCCTTGCAATCCACTTACCTTATCAACCTTATCTTCTTTAACACCTGTTGCAACAACAGTCACACGGATTTCATCCTTCATAGACTCATCAATAGAAGTACCAAGCCAGATGTTGACACCATGACCAGCTGCCTGATTAACGATTTCAGAAGCTTCTTCTGCTTCAATCAAAGTCATATCTAGGCCACCAGTAACGTTGACGATCACGTCTTCTGCACCGTCAATAGTTGTCTCAAGAAGTGGAGAGTAGATAGCTTTGCGAGCTGCTTCGATAACACGTTCTTCACCGCTTCCGATACCGATACCCATCAAAGCATTACCTTTGTTTTCCATAACAGTCTTCACGTCTGCAAAGTCAAGATTGATCAAGCCAGGGCTGGTAATCAAGTCAGTAATACCCTGAACCCCTTGGCGCAATACGTTATCAGCTTCACTCAAGGCTTCGAGAAGCGGAGTTTTCTTGTCAACAATTTCCAAAAGATTGTTGTTTGAAATAATCAAAAGAGTATCTACATGTTCACGCAGTTCGTTGATTCCTTCAACGGCAAAATTACCACGCTTGCTTCCTTCAAAGCCAAATGGACGTGTCACAACTGCTACAGTTAGGGCGCCTACTGATTTAGCGATGCGAGCAATAACTGGTGCAGCACCTGTACCAGAGCCACCACCCATACCAGCAGTGATAAAGACCATGTCTGCTCCTTGAAGGGCTTCTGTCAAAACTTCTTCGCTTTCTTCAGCTGCTTTACGACCAACCTCAGGTTGACCTCCAGCACCCAGACCACGAGTCAACTTAGGACCAAGCTGGATAACTGTTTCTGCTTTTGCACTGCTAAGTGCTTGCACATCTGTATTTGCTGCGATAAATTCTACGCCAGCAAGACCTTCATCGATCATTCGGTTAATAGCGTTTCCGCCGCCGCCGCCGACACCAATTACTTTAATGACTGCGCCTTGTGCAGCAGCCGCATCAAATGAAAATGTCATAATCTATTTATTCTCCTTACTCAAACATATTACCAATTAAATTGCGCATCTTATCTGTAAGACTAGCTTTTGGTTCCTCTTGTGGTACTTCATTTCTAATAGGTGCAACTTCTGGTTCCACCTCTTGAACTGGTTGAACTGGTTCAACCGGCTGATGATCAAAGCGAGGTACTCTATGGCTTGGACGTTCAAAGCTAGTTGCTTGATGACGCAACTGCTCGTCTCCACGAACAGCAGCTTGTGCAATTCGATCCACTTCGGTCAGATTGCCAGCATACTCTGAAAGACTAATCACGTGAGCAAAAGCTGGATTACGGATACCGATTTGATTTGGTACATATAATTTAGCGTGAACGCCAAATACTTCCTGAGCTAATTCTACAACGCCAGGCAAGATCGCTCCACCACCAACGATGACGATACCACCAGGAAGATCTAACACGTGTCTTCTATCTAAATCTTGCTTGATTTGTTCAAAAACATGTTTGATACGAGCAGAGATGATTTCAGCTAGATAGGTTTCTGTTATTTCAACTGGATTAACTTCCCCGATGACTTCAACTGGGAAAGATTCTGTGCCTGCAAATGGTACATAAGCTACACCATAGTTAAATTTCAAGCTTTCTGCCAATTTCTGAGAAGTTTTCAAGACTTTTGAAATGTCTTTTGTGACATAGTCACCACCTTCTTGATAGATATTGGTAAATTGTAATTCTTGATTTTTTACAGAAGCAACTGTAGTTTGTCCGCCACCCATATCAATGACTGTCGCACCAAACTCTCGTTCTCCTTCATTCAAGATGGATTTTGTCATCGCTAAAGGAGAAATAATAATATTCTCCAATTTTACTCCTGCACGCTCCACTGTTTTACGGAGATTATGCAGGATTGTACGAGGACCAGTGTAGAGTAGGCCACGCATTTCTAGGCGAATCCCCATCATACCACGAGGATCACGGATCCCTTGGAAGCCATCAACAACAAACTCTTCTGGGATGAAGGTAATTACTTCACGGTCAGGAGTCATGCTCTTGGTCAAGGCAGATCTTACAACGCTCTCGACATCTTCATCGGTAATTTCTTTGGAGTCACTAGTCACAGGAATCATTCCTTGAGTTGGCTCAATTTGCAGTAGATTTGCAGGCAAGCCAACATTCACTAGTCCAATTGAAATCCCCGCTTTTTCCTCCGCTTGAGAAATTGCTGATTTAATAGCCGCTGCTGCTGCTTCAATATCGACAATAATCCCATCTTTAACGCCAGCACTCTTTGCATTGCTGACTCCAATAACATTCATTTCACCGTTGATGTGCTCTGCCACCAACACTTTAATTGTGCTACTTCCTATATCTAATCCAGTAAAAAAGCCATCTCTAGCCATTACATCAGTCCTCTCTGTCTTCCACGTTTCCATTCTAATACAAATAACTCTAGAAAATAGGGTTATCCAAACTTTATTATATCATAAAAATACGAAATTGGCGCAGTTTTTTATCTATAATAATTAGTTATTTTCAGAAATCTCTGGCTTTTCTGCCTGAGATTGAGCAGAATGCTCGGTAGATTGCTCTGCATGTTGAGTTGAAGATTCTGTATCTTGCGCATCGTTACTAGCTTCATGGATAACTTCATTTTCTGTGCCTTGCGCATAGCTAAAAATACCAGCCTCCATATCGACCACGCTTGGCACTTCCAACTGAGGATGAATTCCTTCATAGTAGGGAAGTTTCTTAGCAATATGAGAAATAGGAACTAAAACTTGATGTTCATCAGACATGGTAATAGTCACTAAATCCTCTGTCACCTTGCTAGGAGTTAAATCAACCCTTCTCATACTTTTTTTGATCGAATCAGGAACATTCTTCAATTGTTGAACGAATTCCTTGATCAAGCCTGCATCCGAAAAGGTCACATCCATCCGCTCTTCGGGCAAGGCATCAGCCGCAACCTCATTTTTTACGTATTCTCCACTGGTTAAAATAGGATAATACTTAGAATCTTTCTGCAAATAACCTAAAATGCCATATTCCTGAACATCGATTTTGAAAGTCAGTGGGAATTGATAGGTCATCTCTACATTTTCAATCCAAGGGCTGGAAGCTTTCAGATTTTTCTCGTAATGATGGCGATTTTTATAAACAGTAACAGTATAATCGCGCTGATCGATTTTGCTACTGCTTTTTAGTTCCTCCTGACTCACCACCTTGTTTCCAGTAAATTCAATGGTCTTCATAGTTGCCAGCGGTGTGAGAAAATAAAGGGAAGCTAAAAAAACCAGGGAGCTTGTCACTAAAACTGGCAAAGCTCGATACCAGTGGATTTTCTCAATTGGAACTTTTGGTAGCTCAAGCTGCTCTACTTCTTCTTCATCTTGCTCTTGGTCCTGAGCTTCAGCTTCATCTTCCTCCTCAACTTCAGACTCACTTTCAGAATCTTGAACTGCAGTTTCTTCTTCACTTGTAGGAGAGTCTGTGTCAATTTCTTCGGAGACTATATCTTCTTCATTAGAAGGCTCCTGATTTTCCAGTTCCGCCTTCATTTCTTCTTTTTTCTGCTCTAGTTCAGCTCTTTTTTTCTCTAACTCAGCTTGCTTTTTTGCCTTTTCTTGAGCTTTTTTCTCAAGATACTCTTTGTTTCTGACTTGCCATTCAGAAAGAGAAAGTTGAGCCGTTTCTTGCTTGTCTTCCTTGCTTTTTTTCATTTTTTCCCTTTGTTAATATCTTGCTTCAAAATTTCATAAAAATCATCTACAGATTTTAATTCCGGCGCTTTTTCCATTCGTTGATAATAAGCATCCTTTTCTCTTAGTAAATCATCCACTGCTACTTGGAGATTGACCCGATTCAAGTTTTCTTCATTGATTTTAAGCGCATAGCCTTTTTCCAAGAAGTAGTTGGCATTTTCAATCTGATCTCCTCGACTTGCCCCCAGCCCCAAAGGTACAATTACTTGCAACTTCTTCATCGCCAGTAATTCAAAAATAGTATTGGAACCACCTCGTGTCACGACGACATCTGCCATAGCCATCAACGGCTGATACAGATCTGTCACATAGGACACTCGGTAGATACGGTGGGAAAGCTCATCCAAGCTAGCATCGCCCGTCAGATTGATAATATTATATTTTTCAATCAAGCGATCCTTGTTTTTGGTAATAAAATCATTGAAAACTTTCGCGCCTCCTGAGCCACCGACAAAGAGCAAGGTAGGTTTTCCTTCTGTGAAATGAGCCTTGATTTTCTCAATCTCAGCCGGTTCCGTTTGAGGGAGGGCAGCAATCTTGGTCACCGCTCCAACATGTTCAGCCTTGCTCAAGCCTTCAGCTTGCTCAAAAGTCGTGAACATCTTTGTCGCGCATTTATAACCGATTTTATTGGCCAGACCAAGCGACAAGTCAGACTCATGAATAAAAACTGGAACGCCCGTCACCTTCGCCGCTATCACTGGTGGAACAGATACAAAGCCTCCTTTTGAAAATAGAGCTTTGGGACGGACTTTTAGCATGATGCCCAACGACTGGAGAATGCCACCTGCCACTTTAAAAACATCCCAGAGATTCTGCCAAGAAAAATAGCGACGGAGCTTGCCAGTTGCAATCGAATGGAAAACAACAGGTAGACCTGATTTCTGAATTTCCTTGTACTCAATCCCATGGCGGTCACCGATATAATGGACTTCCCAGCCCTCATCGATAAATTTAGGCATCAGCAAAAGATTGAGGGTCACATGACCAACTGTCCCTCCGCCTGTAAATACTATTTTTTTCATTTTATTCCTTTAATTCTTTAAACACGGCAAGGAATTCATCGCCCCGCACTTCAAAATTCTTATACATATCCCAGCTGGCATTGGCTGGACTGAGAAGGACAACATCCCCAGGCTCCGCCACAGAAAAGGCTTTGCGAGTAGCATCTCTGACATCTGAAGCATCCAGATAACTTACTTCTGCTTGATCCGCAGCCCGTTTAACACGCGCAGCCGATTCGCCCAAAATCACCATCTTTTTCAGCCCCTTGATATCTGGCACCAATTCATCAAATTCATTACCACGATCCAGACCACCAGCAATCAGAATGACCTTACTATTGTCAAAGCCTGACAAAGCTTTTTGTGTCGCTAAAATATTAGTTGATTTACTGTCATTGTAAAATTTGACTTGATTGATTTCGCCCACATACTGGAGGCGATGCTTGACACCACCAAAATGAGCCAGAGTTTCTCTAATAACTTGATTGTCAAGCCCGCGCAGTTTGGCTACTGCAATGGTTGCTAGAGCATTTTCTACATTGTGGCTACCAGGCACGCCTAGTTCAGAAGCTGTCATAATGGCTTCCCCACGGAAAGTCAGCACATCGCCGTCCAAGTAAGCTCCATCGATCTTTTCTTTAGTTGAAAAAGGAAGCACTTTGGCAACTGTCTTCTTAGCTAATTCTTTCGCCAAGTCTTGATTGAAATTCAACACGACATAGTCAGAAGCTGTCATATTTTTTTGGATATTCCACTTGGCTGCCACATATTCCTCAAAAGAGCCGTGATAGTCCAGATGCGTTGGCATCAGATTTGTAATAACCGCTATTTCTGGATGGAAGGCTTCGATTCCCATTAGTTGGAAAGAAGAAAGTTCCATGACCAATGTGTCTGTTTCACCCGCATCTTGGGCAACTTGACTAGCTGGAAATCCGATATTTCCTGACAAGAGGCCATTTTGTCCGCCTGCTGTTAGCACCTCCGCAATCATGGTCGTGGTGGTAGTTTTTCCATTTGAGCCAGTAATCCCGATAATCGGTGCATCCGAAATCAGATAAGCCAGCTCGACTTCAGTAATAACAGGAATCTTCTTTTCCAAAGCCCTCATGACCATAGGATTATTGTAAGGAATACCCGGATTTTTCACCATCCATTCAAAATCTTCATCCAATAACTCCAATGGATGACCACCTGTCACGACTTTAATTCCTTCTTCTAGCAAAGATTGGGCTGCTGGATTTTCCTCGAAAGGTTTCCCATCATTGACCGTCACAATCGCTCCCAGCTTATCCAAAAGACGGGCAGCTGACTCCCCTGATTTAGCTAAACCCAACACCAAGACTTTCTTATTGGCAAATTTTGAAATAGTCTTCATCATGTACCTCTTCATTCATACTACCTTCTATTTTACCTTTTTTTGCGAAAATAAAAAAGTCATATCAGGCTTTTATTTTAACTGTTAGCAGCTTTTAATAAATAAGAAGAAATGTTATTCTATTTGAAACCTTCGAAAAACCTATTTATACAGTCGATAACTGTCCAGAACATCTGATTTCCCGTGCCTTATCAAACCTGATTTCCTCACTGATAGTGAACAGAATTCAAAAGAATCGGGCCTTCTTTAAATGAAATACATCGGTATCTGTATTATCTTTCTACTCAGCCAAAACCACCATCGAAGAATCTTGCTTTAGATAAACAAAAGGAATTAGGGTACCAAAAGTCTACACGACCTTTGAAATCCTAATTCCTTCCTTATAGTTTATGGGCTTAAAGTTCTTTTGATTTCTGAGATGGTACTAGACGCTCGATGTCCATCAAGGCCCACACTGTAATAATAATCAAAAAGATACTCACAAATAATTCTCCAGGCAATTTAAAAATTTGAAAAATTGCCAAAGCAAGCAAAATGATCAAGGCAACCAGCAAAAGTACAAATGTCAAGACATTCAGCGTTCCCTTAATACTAGTTGGAATGGCAAATACATAGAAAAGCAGGATCAATATTCCAATAATCAGGTAAATCATGCTGCTCCTTTCTACCACCAGTCAACTCAATGATTTATTCTGCTGCTTGTTTTTTCTTGTTTTTATTAGCTTTTTCGCGTTCCTGTTTGTTCAAGATTTGTTTACGCAAACGGATAGACTCTGGTGTTACTTCCATATACTCATCGTCGTTCAAGAACTCAAGTGACTCTTCAAGGGTCAAGATACGAGGTGTCTTGATAACAGCTGTTTGGTCCTTAGTAGCTGAACGAACGTTGGTCATTTGTTTGGCCTTGGTGATATTAACAGTCAAGTCGTTTTCACGAGAGTTTTCACCGATGATCATTCCTTCGTAAACCTCAGTACCTGGGTTAACAAAGATAGTACCACGTTCTTCGATAGACATGATAGAGTATGTTGTAGCCTTACCAGCATCGATAGAAACAAGGGCACCACGGTGACGTCCACCAATTTCACCTGGGATGAGTGGCAAGTATTGGTCGAAGGTATGGTTCATGATACCGTAACCACGCGTCATTGACAAGAACTCAGTTGAGTATCCGATCAAACCACGCGCTGGAACAAGGAAGACCAAACGAGTTTGACCATTACCAGTTGAAATCATATCCAACATTTCACCCTTACGTTCAGAAAGGCTTTGGATAACAGATCCTTGGTATTCTTCTGGAGTATCGATTTGAACACGTTCAAATGGCTCACATTTAACACCATCAATCTCTTTTACGATAACTTCTGGACGAGACACTTGAAGTTCATACCCCTCACGGCGCATGGTTTCGATAAGAATTGACAAGTGCAATTCTCCACGACCTGAAACGGTCCACTTATCTGGTGAGTCCGTTGGGTCAACACGAAGGGAAACGTCTGTTTGTAGCTCAGCCTGCAACCGTTCTTCCACCTTACGAGACGTTACCCATTTTCCTTCACGACCTGCAAATGGTGAATTATTTACCAAGAAGGTCATTTGAAGGGTTGGTTCATCGATGTGAAGGATTGGAAGTGGTTCAATAGCATCCGTCGGCGTAATAGTTTCACCGACAAAGATATCTTCCATACCAGATACGGCAATCAAGTCACCTGCTTTGGCCTCTTGGATCTCACGACGTTCCAAACCAAAGAAACCGAAGAGTTTTGTTACACGGAAGTTCTTCGTTGTACCGTCTAGTTTAGAAAGAGTAACTTGGTCCCCAACTTTCACACTACCACGGAAGACACGTCCGATACCGATACGACCTACGAAGTCATTGTAGTCCAAGAGTGATACCTGGAACTGCAAAGGCTCATCTGAGTTATCGACTGGAGCTGGGATATGGTCGATGATGGTATCAAAGATTGGTGCCATTGTTTTTTCTTGATCAGCTGGATCATCTGACAATGAAGATGTTCCGTTGATAGCTGAAGCATAGACAACTGGGAAGTCAAGCTGGTCATCATCTGCGCCAAGCTCAATGAAAAGTTCCAAGACTTCATCCACTACTTCTGCTGGGCGAGCTGATGGTTTGTCAATTTTGTTGACAACAACAATTGGGACAAGGTCTTGTTCCAAGGCTTTTTTCAACACGAAACGAGTTTGTGGCATAGTTCCTTCGTAGGCATCTACGACCAAGACAACACCATCAACCATTTTCATGATACGCTCAACTTCTCCACCGAAGTCCGCGTGTCCTGGTGTGTCCATGATATTGATACGAGTTCCATTGTAAGCAACAGCTGTATTTTTAGCCAGGATGGTAATTCCACGCTCTTTTTCGATATCGTTTGAGTCCATAGCACGCTCTGCCAACTCTGTACGTGCATCAAGAGTTTCAGATTGTTTCAATAATTCGTCAACGAGGGTTGTTTTCCCATGGTCAACGTGGGCGATAATCGCAATGTTACGGATATCTTCTCTAAATTTTGTCATTTTTTCCTCTAAATCTTATTATTTATTTCCAACTAAAAATTATAACACAGTTTTTTCCAAAAAACACGGGCTAACCAAGTGTAAATGTTTTCATAGGCAAATCGTAAACTGTAGCTATTTTTGCAATTTTACTTCCGAAAGAGTATGATAAAAGGAGAAAAAGAATCGATTCCAACCTTTGAAAGGAAAACTCATGCGCCTTGATAAATTCTTAGCCCTAGCTAAGATTAGCCGAAAAGATATGAAACAAAAACTGCGACTAAGGCAGATTTTAATTGACGGTCAAGCAGCTCGCTCTCTCAGTCAAAATGTCGATAGTGGCCTCCAGTCCATTAGCCTGGCTGGTAAAGCTTTAAACCACCTAGCCCACCATTATTTTCTGATGAACAAGCCCGCCGGTACTGTCACTGCTAATTCTGACTCGGACAAGATGACTGTCCTAGATCTAATTGCCCCAGAAGATTTTAACGACCAGCTTTACGCCATCGGCCGTTTGGATCGCGACACACGTGGCCTGCTCCTGATTACAGATAATGGGCCACTGGGATTTCAACTCCTCCATCCACAATACCATATCGCAAAGACCTACTATGTCGAAGTCAACGGCCCTCTTGACCAAGAAGTCACAAACGCTTTTCAGCAAGGCATTATCTTTCTGGACGGAACTCAATGCAAACCTGCCCAACTTCAGATTCATACAGCCAGCCCCGAGCACTCCACCGCCTCAGTTACTATTTCTGAAGGAAAATTCCATCAGGTCAAGAAAATGTTTCTAGCAGTTGGTGTCAAAGTCACCTATCTCAAACGCACTCATTTCGGTGATTTTCAGCTGGATCCCAATCTAGCAGAAGGCAGCTATCGACCGCTGAATCCTTCCGAACTCGAGATTATCAGAGGCTATTTGGAACAAACTTGGTAAAACAAAAAGGCTTATTCAAGCCTTTTTATTATTTATTACACAAATCCATTCATAGTCAGAAGAATTCCTGCAATCCAGTTGATGACAGAAATAACAATACCGACGATATTAAGAATTCTTTCTGTTTTATAATCTAATTGAGTTTCTTTTTGATGAGAATTGCCTAAAATCAGACCGATTAAATTATAGGTAGTTAACTTTGTATATATTTCTACAAAGAATCAGCTTGTCTTTACCTTGCCACTCCATGAATCAAGACCGTAAGACAGGATATAAATATCATTAAAACCTTGCTTCTTCAAGTAGATTGCCGCATTAGTCACACGTTGCCCACGGCTGTTTTCATATAGAAGAACTGGTTTGTCTTTGCGAAGTGCATTGATACTAGACTTAAGCTGTTGAGACGGAATATTGCGCGCCCCCAAGATATGCTTGCGATGGAAATCCGATGGATCACGCAGGTCAATCAATTGCCCCTGACGAATCAAGCCTTCAAACTCACTATTATCTACTACCTTAGCTGCACGACGAATACGGAAATAATTGAAGCCCATCCAAGCCAACATTCCCAGCAAGATTGCCCATAAAATCCAAATTCCCATTCTAGTTTCTCCCTTTATCTTCTAAATACTTTAACTCTACTTGATGCTCTCTGCGCAGGACCGCCTCAGCCTCCAGATAATCAAGCTTATCCATCAGGCCAGCATCGTAAATCCGCTCCAACTCAATTTTCATCATCTCAATATCATAAAGACGCTTGCCCATATAGATAATGATCCCGAAATTTTTAAGAAATTGCTGCACATCATAGAGTGTTTTCATGAGCTATATTTTATCAGATTTTAGCAAAGTTTTCAAGATGACAAAACAGAAAAGACAGCCACATAGGCTGCCTTTTCAGGAGATTATTATGAAAAAGAAAAGTTTAGGAGTTCTATCAAACAAAGTTAGGAGGTCTTCATTTGATAATCTTAGTATAAGGGAAGAAGCTTAAACAATCCTTAAGAAAAAACAGAGAGTGGGACAGAAATCGGTAATTGGTTAGAATTCGATTTCGTCGTCCTACCTCCGCACAGTTGAGTAGGGCTGTAAAAGCTGATGAAATCAGCGTAGTAGAGCCCACTCAACCACTGCGTCTTGCTCGACAATCCAAAAACAATTGAGAGGCTAGGACTTTTGTCCCAGCCTCTTTATACATCATTTTACAAACCTGGTGCTTGGCCAAGTTCAGCTGTCAACATCCAGATCGTCTTTTCAAGGTCTGCCTTAGCACCAACGAAGATATCATTGGTTACATCGTCGCCTTCTTCATCTGTCACATCCAGAGCTTCTTGGTAAAGATCTGTCAGATAACGGAAGATTTCAATCACGCGCTCCAAGCTTTCTTCAACATTCTTGCTGAATTCGCCAGCTTTTTCTTCAATTTTGCTGTGTTGGATAAACTCTGTCAGAGTTGAATAAGGCTTGCCACCCAGAGTAATCAAGCGTTCGCTGACTTCATCCAAGGTTCCATCAATTGTATCCATGTATTCGTCCATTTTTGGATGCCATACCATGAAGCCTGCACCACGCATATACCAGTGAACTTGATGAAGAGCGATACGAGCTGTATAAAGATCTGAAACCACTTGGTTAAGAACTGCTTTTGTTTTTGGTAAAGAATTTTGGTTAGTGAAAGTTGCTACGTCTGCTGCAGCGCCATGTTTTACTTGAGTCATAATGATACCTCTCTTTTTATTTGTAATCATTCTAATCTTTATTGATTATGTTTTAATTATAATGTTTCTAATTAAGAAAGTCAAGTATTAAAACTCAAAATTTTACTTTATTAGAAAAGTTGTAAAATTTCAAAATTTTTCTGCTCAAAATCGCGAATAAAGAAGTATGATTCATCTATACTTTTTTCTCGTTGGAACGGTTCTCGCCTCCTTTCTAGGCTTAGTCATTGACCGCTTCCCTAACCAGTCCATCATCTCTCCAAGCAGCCACTGTGATAACTGTAAGCAGATACTCAGAGCACGGGATTGGATCCCTATCCTGTCTCAGTTGCTTAATGGCTTCCGCTGCCGTTTCTGCAAGATTCGTCTTCCTGTCTGGTATGCTGCTTTTGAGTTAGTGCTGGGCTTGCTTTTTCTAAGCTGGAGTTTAGGTTATCTTTCGCTAGCCCAGCTCTTACTGCTAACTATGGGCCTGACCTTAGCCATCTACGATCAGCGTGAGCAAGAATACCCTCTCCTAATCTGGCTGATTTTTCAGTTCTTACTGATGGCTACAGCAGGTATCAATCCGCTCATGATTTTCTTTTTGATCCTAGGACTTCTAGCCTTCTTTTATAATCTTCGTATTGGCGCTGGAGACTTTCTCTTTCTAGCGTCCTGCTCAGCTATTTTCAGCCTGACGGAGACTCTCATCCTTATCCAAATCGCTAGTTTCTCTGGCCTCGCCTGTTTCTGCTTCAAAAAGAAAAAAGACAGGCTAGCATTTGTACCCTGTCTTTTGTTTGGTGTGATGGTGATTATTTCTTATAAGCTGCTGCTTCTTGGATGAAGGCTACTATACTAGCGTCCTTTTCATGAAGAGCTTTGACAATCTTAGATCCAACAATAACTCCGTCTGAGACTTGATTGAAACGGTCAACATCCTCTAAAGTCGAAACACCAAAGCCCGTCAGTACTGGAATCTCTGCAATATCATGGAGTCTACTCAAATGCTGGTCCAAATCATCGCGGTAGCTTCCGCTCTTACCCGTCACACCGTTGATGGCTACAGCGTAAATAAAACCTTCTGCATCCTTAATCAACTCCTGCTGACGTTCTAGGCCAGTCGTCAGGCTCACTAAAGGAACAAGAGCGATATCTGAATCTTCCAGCAGAGGCAGGATAAAGTCCCTATGCTCGTAGGGTAGATCCGGAATGATCAATCCTTTAACCGGCGTCGTAGCCAAATCCTTGACAAAATCTTTGAGCCCGTACTGGAAAATAGGATTGAAGTAGGTCATGATGATGAGAGGCAGCTGAGTGTCCAAATTTTGCAAGCTTGCGACTAAAGACTTGGTTGAAGTATGGTGGCCAAGACTTCTCAGACCGGCTTCTTCAATAACAGGTCCATCTGCAACAGGATCTGAAAATGGCAGACCGATTTCAATGGCTGACACACCCAAGTTTTCCAAAAATGAGATGGTTTCTGGTAATCCTGCCAAACCTTTCTCATGATCACCAGCCATGATATATGGAAGGAAAATTCCCTTACCTGCTTTTTTGATGGCTTCTAAATGCTGAGTGAGTGTTTTAGTCATGGGCACCTCCTTTTTGAGCCGCTTCAATTTCCAAGCGTTCCTTTACCTGAACGACATCCTTATCACCACGGCCGGATAGGCAGACAATCATTGATTTATCTGGTCCCAACTCCTTAGCCAGCTTAACTGCGTAAGCAATAGCGTGACTAGACTCTAGAGCAGGGATAATCCCTTCAATACGAGACAGGAGTTGGAAGGCTTCCAAAGCTTCTTCATCCGTGACTGGGACATAAGTGGCACGTTTGATAGCATTAAAATGAGAATGTTCAGGACCGATGCCCGGATAGTCCAGCCCGGCAGAGATAGAGAAAGCTTCAAGAATCTGCCCTTGCTCATCCTGCAAGACATCCATCAAGGCACCGTGCAAAACACCCGGCTGGCCCTTGGTTAAGGTCGCAGCGTGTTCATCTGTATCCACGCCTCTCCCAGCTGCTTCTGTTCCATACATAGCCACTGTGCTATCATCTACAAAGGGATAAAAGAGCCCAATAGCATTGGAACCACCGCCAACACAAGCCACTAAAGCATCCGGCAAGGCACCTGCATTTTGCTCAGCAAACTGGCGCTTAGCCTCACGCCCAATCACGCTCTGATAGTCACGGACAATCTCTGGGAAAGGATGGGGTCCCAAGGCTGAGCCCATAATATAGTGAGTATCATCGACCTGAGCCACCCAAGCTCGCAAGGCAGCATTGACTGCATCTTTGAGGACTCGAGAACCATCGGTCACAGACTCTACCTTGGCTCCCAGAAGTTCCATCCGAAAGACATTGAGAGCTTGGCGCTTGACATCTTCTTCTCCCATATAGATAGTACAGTCCATGTTGAAAAGGGCTGCAGCTGTGGCAGTGGCCACTCCATGCTGACCCGCACCAGTCTCTGCAATGATTTTCTTCTTGCCCATCCTCTTGGCTAATAAAACCTGGCCTAGGGCATTATTGATTTTATGGGCGCCAGTATGATTGAGATCTTCCCGCTTCAGATAAATCTTAGCGCCACCAGCATAGGCTGTCAGATTCTTAGCAAAATAGAGAGGGTTTTCTCGCCCTACATACTGCTTCAGCAACTCATCCAGCTCAGCCTGAAAGGCTGGGTCTTTTTTACTCTCACGATAGGCTTTGTCTAGCTCCAAAACTGCTGCCATCAGCGTTTCTGGAACAAAGCGTCCGCCAAACTCACCGTAAAATCCTTCTTGATTGGGTTGATTATATGCCATCTTTCACTCTTTCTATAAATTCTTTTATCTTTTCTAAGTCCTTCTGTCCGTCAGTCTCGACCCCGCTTGAGACATCAACTGCGTAAGGGGCAAAGTGCTGAATCGCTTCTCGGACATTCCCTGCATTCAAACCACCGGCGATAAAGAAGGGCTGGTGGATTTGACTCTTATCAAAAGCTTGCCAGTCAAAGGTCTGACCACTACCGGCAAGAGGGGCATCAAATAGCAGGTAGTCCGCTTGTTGGCTGACTCCTTTTAACGCTCCCTTGACCTGATACGCTCGAATAACCGGCCGGCCGATCTCAGTCAGAAGATCTTCATTAAAATCGCCATGAATCTGCACCAAATCCAGATTTGCCACTGAAATAGCTTCCTGCAGCTCCGACAAGCTCGGAGAGACGAAAACTCCTACCTTTCGAACAGCAGCTGGCACCAAAGCAGCTAGCTTCTGAGCTTGCTCCAAACTAACTCTCCGACGGCTTTCAGCAAAGACAAAGCCAATGTAATCTGCACCAGCCTGGCAGGCCGTTTCCACAGCGCTGACCGTTGATAAGCCGCAAATCTTAACCTTTGTCAATTTTCAGCTCCTTGATTTTTTCTGCCACATCCTCAGCCTGCATCAGGGCTGTTCCGACTAAAATCGCATGGAAATAAGGAGCTACCAACTCAGCATCTTCCTTGCTGAAAATAGCGGACTCTGATACGTAAACCCTGTCATCTTTGAAATAGGCAGATAGCTGAAGACTTGTATTGATACCTGTCTCAAAAGTGACTAGATTGCGGTTATTGACACCGATTATCTGTGCTCCTATTCTATGGGCAATTTCCAGCTCCGCCAGATTATGGGTTTCGACCAGAACTTCCAAGCCTAACCCCGTCGCAAAATCATAGAGTTCTTGTAGCCGCTTTTCAGGCAAGGCAGCCACGATCAGAAGAATAACCGTTGCTCCTGCATTGCGGGCGCGAACAATCTGCTTCTCATCAATGATAAAGTCCTTATTGAGGGTTGGAATGGTCACTTGACTAGAAATCTCTCTCAGGTAATCCAGATGTCCTTTGAAGAAAATCTCATCTGTCAGGACCGAAATCATAGCTGCACCGCATCGTTCATAAGTGCGGGCTTGCTCCACAATATCCACACCGAGATTAATATCTCCCAGACTGGGGCTGGCTTTTTTGACCTCAGCAATCAGCTGCAGCTCTTGAGGATGACTTTTGAGATACTCATAGAGAGAATAGGTCGAGCGCAGGGGCCGCAGCTCTTCATAAGACATGACTGCCACTTCCTGCTCTTTTTGCTTTAGAATGGTCGGGAGAAATTCTTTGCTCATTTCTGATACTCCTGTAGTTGCTTGAGTTTTTCATAGGCTGCGCCACTAGCGATCACTTGACGGGCCAAAGCTATTCCTTCTTCTATGCTGTCTGTTTTCCCATTGGCAAAGAAGCCTAGACCTGCGTTCAGAACTGTCATTTCCAGATAAGGGCCGGCTTGATTTTGCAGGACAGATACCAGAATATCTGCATTTTCTTTGGCATTACCTCCACGAATCGCTTCAAGAGGAATTTCTTCCATGCCAATATCTGACGGTAGAAAGCTATGCAGGCTGATCTCCCCATCTGCCAGCAAAGCGTACTGGGTACGACCATGAAGACCGGCCTCGTCCAGACCATCTGGACCCGACACGACCACCGCACGCTTGCGGCCCATATTTTTCAAAACTTCTGCCGTGCTCTCCAGCATATCTGGCCGACTGGTGCCCAAAAGCTGGGTTTCTAAAACCATAGGATGGATGAGCGGCCCTGTCAAGTTCATGATAGTGGGAACACCTAGACTGAGACGAGCTGGCATGATATATTTCATAGCTGGATGAAGGTTTTTAGCAAAAAGAAAGACTATCCCCGTCTGATCAAAGACCTTACCCAAGCTGGCTGTATCCATGTTTAGGTTAATCCCTAAAGCTTCTAAGACATCAGCCGAACCTGATTTAGAGGTAATGGATCGATTGCCGTGCTTAGCCATCTTGATCCCACCACCTGCTAATACGAAGGCCGCTGTGGTCGAAATATTAAAACTAAATGATTTGTCACCACCAGTTCCACAATTGTCCATGGCTGTGCGGATTGTAGTAGGGATCTGCGGAGTATGGCCTCGCATAGCCTGAGCCAAGGCTGTCCGTTCCTCTACCGTTTCCCCTTTCATCTTGAGAGCCAGCAAAAAGGCTGCAATTTGTGTTTCCGTTACTCTTCTAGTAACGATGCGCTCTAGCACATCTGACACTTCCGAGCTGCTTAAATCCTTAAAATTTGCTAATTTTGCAATAATTTCTTTCATAATTCTTCCCCTATTTTACTAAGTCGATGAAATTTTTAATGGAAGACAGGCCGTCTGGCGTACCAATACTTTCTGGATGATACTGAAAACCATAAATCGGCAGGTGCTTGTGCTGGATAGCCATGATCGAGTTGTCATCAACTGCCCGAGCTGTCACTTCAAAGTCCTCTGGCATCTCCTCAATCAAAATCGAATGATAGCGCATGACTGGCTGCCCATCCTCTATTCCTTGATAGATAGGTGATTTCCCCTCAAAGCGCAGAATACTTTGCTTGCCGTGCATGACTTTGGGAGCCAAACCTAGCTTTCCGCCAAATACTTCTGCAATGGCTTGGTGCCCCAAGCAAATTCCCAAAATCGGCTTCTTACCAGCAAAATCGCGGATAAGCTCTTCCATCCGTCCTGCATCTGCTGGCCAGCCTGGACCCGGAGACAGCACCAAAGCATCCGCTTCTTCTGCCGCCTGATAAAGGCCTGCATCATCATTTCGCAAGACCTTAACTTCTGCGAAATTGCCGATATACTGGGCTAGATTGTAAGTAAAAGAATCATAATTATCAATCAATAAAATCATTGCATCTCTCCTATCTTGGTCATTGATTTGGCCTTGTTGATGGTTTCTTGGTATTCATTAGTAGGGATCGAGTCATAAACAATACCCGCTCCAGCTTGAACGTAAGCTCTGCCATTTTTCAAAACCATAGTGCGTATAGCGATGGCAACATCCATATCGCCTGTCGCAGACAGATAGCCGATAGCCCCCGCATAAACGCCACGCTTTTCCTGCTCCAGCTCATAAATGCGTTTCATGGCTCGAATCTTAGGCGCACCCGAGACGGTACCAGCTGGCAAGGTTGATTTGAGCGCATCCATAGCTGTCAGTTGAGGCAGAAGCTGACCACGAACTACACTGGTCAGGTGCATGACATAGCGGAAATACTCCACTTCCATGTACTTAGTGACTTCCACGCTGTTATTCTGAGCAATTTTACCGATATCATTACGCCCCAAATCAACTAACATGCGGTGTTCCGCCACTTCCTTCTCGTCAGCCAACAACTCCTTCGCCAAGGACTTATCCTCTCTCTCATCCTTCCCGCGCGGTCTGGTTCCAGCGATAGGATTGGTCGTAACCTGACCTTGCTTGACAGACACCAGACTTTCCGGGCTGGCTCCGATAATCTGATAATCCCCGAAGTCATAAAAATAGAGATAATTGGAAGGGTTGGTCACACGCAGATTTCGATAGTAATCCAGCGGTCTACCAGAATATTCTGCTGAAAAGCGCTGACTGAGCACGCATTGGAACATGTCGCCCTGCCGAATCAAGCTGCGCGCTTCTTCCACCATTTTTTCAAAAGCTGCCTGCTCGATATGACTCTGGAAGTTCAAACTGGACAGTTCCAGCGGTGAAAATTCAGCTCCCGCAGGATGCGCCAGCTCAGCCATGATACGCTCCAGACTAGCAGCCAAATCAGCTTCGCTTCTATCACTGTAGAGCGCCTCCTCAACGATATAGACCTTGTCTTTTTTGTGGTCAAAAACCATGTGACTCTCATAGACGAAAAAGTGCATATCCGGCGTTCCAATCACATCAGCTGGTATCTGGCCAATCTCCTCATAGAGGGAAATCATATCGTAACCGACAAAGCCGATGGCTCCACCACCAAAAGGCAGGTCTGAATGATGATCTTTCTTTACTGCTAACTCATGCAGATAGTCCAATGGGTCTGCCTCAATTACTTGCCCGTTCTTTGTTAACTGGCCATTTTCATAGCGGACTTCAAAGACTGGATTATAAGCTAGGATAGAAAAACGAGCTGTCTCGCTATCTCTCGGAATGCTCTCCAAAATCACCTTGTGGTCGCCCTGAATCCGCATATAAGCTAGAATCGGCGATAAAATATCAGCTGGTAAAATCTTTTGCATAATGTTTCTTTCTATTTAATCAGAAGCGTTCAAGGAGGTGCAATCTGCTAGTTATGACTGCATTTGCAAGAACAGATAGCACCTGTCCACTGTCATAACTTGCTCCAGAACTACAGAAAAACGCCCACACAGTTCATCCTGTGAGGGCGTGTCATCGCGGTGCCACCTCAGTTATGGAGTTTTTAGGCTCCACATCTCATTTGCTATTATAGTCATTTAAGTTACTTTTAGTACAAGGCAGCATACTGGTTTACAGCAAAGTAGGCTAACAAAGTAATAAAAGATCAACTAAAGGACAAAATATTGTCTCCAGCAGCCCATTTCATAACTTCTCCTGCCTGTTCTCAGCAACCACAGACTCTCTGAAAGGAGGGATGTTATTACTCTTCTGCTGGGTATTTTATTTTCGTTTTTCTAGATAGTCGGCAATGGCTGCCACATCCTTGTCTCCACGACCAGATACGTTGATAACGATGATTTGGTCAGATGACAATTGCGGAGCTCGCTTGATAGCTTCAGCAATGGCGTGAGAGCTTTCAATTGCCGGCAATATTCCTTCCTTTTGTGTCAAGAGGAGCAAGGCATCCACAGCTTCATCATCTGTCGCTGCTACGTATTCTACTCGACCAGAATCTTTAAAGAAAGCATGTTCGGGACCAACTCCAGGATAGTCCAAGCCTGCTGAAATGGAGTAAACCGGCGCTACCTGACCATCTTCAGCAAAGACAGCGTAAGTCTTCATACCGTCCACCACTCCGACGCTTCCCTTGCTCATGGTCGCCGCATGCTGGTCTGTATCAAGACCCCGTCCAGCCGCTTCAACACCCACCAGCTTGACTTCTTCATCCGCCACATACTGGGAGAAAGCACCGATAGCATTGGAGCCGCCGCCTACACAAGCAATAACATAGTCTGGCAAGCGGCCTTCCTTGTCCAAAATCTGACGGCGAGATTCTTCACTAATCACCTTTTGGAACTCATGGACAATGGTCGGATAGGGGTGAGGTCCGACAGCCGAACCCAAAACATAGAAGGCTTCCAAATCACTCATCCAAGCTCCAAAGGCTGCATCCACAGCATCCTTGAGGGTTTTGGTTCCTGTTTCCACCGCGTGAACAGTCGCCCCCATCATTTCCATGCGAAAGACATTAAGGCGCTGGCGTTCTACATCCTCTGCCCCCATGTAAACATCGCACTTCATACCAAACTTAGCTGCTGCTGCCGCAGTTGCCACACCATGCTGACCAGCTCCAGTTTCAGCGATGACTCGGGTCTTGCCCATGCGCTTAGCTAGAAGAATCTGCCCCAAAACATTATTAAGCTTATGGGAGCCCAGATGATTGAGATCTTCCCGTTTCAGATAAATCTTCGCTCCGCCCAGATGCTGAGTCAAACTTTCTGCAAAGTAGAGCGGGGTTTCCCGACCTGAATAATCTGCCAAATAATGTCGGTATTCATTTAAAAATTCTGGGTCATCCTTATACTTCTCAAAAGTCGCTTCCAATTCATCCAGCAAGGCTTGGATAGGCTCCGGTACGAAGGAGCCGCCGAATTGTCCAAAATATCCTTTAGTTTCTGTCATCTTGATTTCCTCTTTTCTTTATTTTCAAGCAAAACAAAAACCCACACACAGAAAAACTCTGTGTGAGGGCGTAAAATCGCGGTGCCACCTCAATCATGGAGTCAGTATAGACTGCCTCCATATCTCTGCCTTGTCTAACAACAAGCTGCACTGTAAGGTGTGCTCACCGAATTTTTATTGCTTCAAATTCATTTTTTTGCATCAGCCCACTTCATAACCTCCCACTACCTGTTTCCACCAACCACAGGCTCCCTGAAAGCAGAAAAAATTATTACTTTTCTGATGATTGTCTAGAATTATAAAGCTTCCAAAGTCTTTTGTCAAGAGAAAAAACGGAAAAAGAATTATTTTTTATAAAAAATTCTATAAAATCCGAACATTTCCTTTGCTAATCTTTCTTGAAAGCGTCGTCTTGACGTTTTTTCCAGATTTTCTGACCGAGCTGAAAAGTCCGCCAAGCCAGATAACCGCCCAAAGTATTGGTCCAGAGATCATCAATCTCAAAGACTCGATTGGCGTTGATAAGAAGGTCCAGCAGAATCTGAGTCATTTCGATAGACAGACTCATCCCGAAGCTCAGCCATACAACCTTCTTGGTATTCCGCAATTTCGGAAAGAGGCAAAGCAATTGAAAGATTAAGGGTGATAGCAAGAAGATATTGGCTAGATTTTGGATAAAGACCTTGACCAGCTGGATCCAAGAAGTAATCTCGCCAATATTAACAAAGGAATTAAAAGGAACCAAGAGAACCACTACTCGACCAAAGTACTGGATACCTGGCGTCTCCATTCCCGGCTCTGGAACCTGAGGAATAAAGCACAGGATGCAGAGCATCAAGAAATAGAGTCCGCATCCTCCTGCTAGCAATTTCCAGCCTCGAGCCGTCAGCTCACCATCTGAAGTCAAATAATTCTTAAGGCTGAACATTCTCAACAAGTGCTTTCTCACGATCTCGCTTCATAGTATTGGAACGCAACTGGCCGCAGGCTGCATCAATATCTGTACCATGTTCCTGACGAACCACGCAATTGACTCCGTTTTTCTTGAGGGTATCGTAGAAGGCCATCACGCGCTCTTTGGGACTGCGGCTGTATTGGTCGTGCTCGCTAACTGGGTTGTAAGGAATGAGATTGACATAAGACAGCTTCTTAATGTTCTTGAGCAGCTCAGCCAGTTCCTTGGCCTGCTCTACCCCGTCATTGACTTCATTGAGCATGATGTACTCAAAGGTCACCCGGCGGTTAGTGGTCACGATATAATATTCAATGGCCGCAAAGAGCTTCTCAATCGGAAAGGCACGGTTGATTTTCATGATACTAGAACGTAGTTCATTGTTGGGTGCGTGCAGTGAAACAGCCAGATTGACCTGAACGCCTTCATTGGCAAAGTCACGGATCTTATGAGCCAGCCCTGAAGTCGAAACGGTGATATGGCGGGCACCGATGGCCAGACCTTTATCATCATTGACCGTCCGTACAAACTTCAAGACATTCTTATAGTTATCGAAAGGCTCGCCGATTCCCATAACGACGATGTGGCTGACCCGCTCGTCCTGACCACGCTCGTCAAAATACTTCTGCACCAGCATAATCTGCGCAACAATCTCACCATTATTGAGGTCACGTTGCTTTTTAATCAAGCCGGAAGCACAGAAGGTACAGCCGATATTGCAGCCAACTTGGGTGGTCACACAGACAGAAAGTCCGTAGTGCTGGCGCATGAGCACCGTCTCAATCAGCATACCGTCCGGCAGCTCAAAAAGGTACTTGACCGTTCCGTCAGCAGACTCTTGGACGATGCGCTGTTTAAGCGGATTGACAACAAACTGATCATTGAGCTTAGCAATCAAGTCCTTGGACAGATTGGTCATCTCTTCAAAAGACTGGACCCGCTTACGATAGAGCCACTCCCAAATCTGACTAGCACGGAATTTCTTTTCTCCCTGAGCTTCTGCCCATTCAATCATTTCTTCTCGCGTTAAGCTATAAATCGATGGTTTCATGTTTCTCCTTTATTTCTGACGAATGACAAAATGGCGCTGCGATTGGCTAGATGCCGCTTGCTTTGCCTGTTTGCCTTGTTTCTGTTGTTTGTTCTTGTTTGCCTTTGGACGATGTTTTTGCTGATCGTCCTTCGTTTTTTTAGAGCCACGTTCCCTAGAAATTTCTAAATGTTTTTTGCCATCCGATTTTCTCTTATGGTGGGATTTTTTGTCAAAGGCGGCCCGTCTTGGCTGAGCATTTTCCAAAACAAAATAGGCGCAGCCATAATTACAATATTCTAGCAGATAGTCTTGCAAACGGCTGATTTTCTCTGCATTTTCCTTGGCTTTCTCATCCCGATAAAAACCGCGCAATCGCAACTGTTCATTGCCCCAATCGCCGACAATATAGTCAAATTTGTTCAGAATTTCTGAAAAGCGTTGGTGAAAGGCCGTCAAGTCAAAGGCCTCTTTATAATTCTCAACCAATTCAAACTCAAATTTTTCTGCAATTATCTTGCTGCCCATTTGCTTAAATTCTGGGCCAGGGAATTTATTGTAATTATATAACTCGGGTGAAATCTCTTTACGCATACCTATCCTTTGTCACTCATCTATCTTACTTCATATTATTTTATCACAAAACAAGGGGAATTTATATTTTTTCAGAAGAAAAAGATCTTTCTGTAAAAAGTCAGACGATTTAATAACAAACACCCTTCGTTCGTCTCTAAAAGACAAAAATCTTAGCTGAAACTAAGATTTTTTGGTTTTTTCTAAATAATCAATCGCGTCCTGAAGAGTCTTAACCGGTACGATTTTCATATCTGTTTTGATTTCCTTAGCTGCTTCAAGCGCCGTTTCATAGTTGGTCTTGGCTTTGGGATTAGCCTTTTTTTCTTCCTCGCTGACAGGATTATCCGGAGCAAAGAAGATTGTTGCTCCGATCTTAGCAGCAGAGACGACTTTTTTGTCAATCCCACCAATATCACCGACCTTGCCCTCTCTGTCAATGCTGCCCGTTCCCGCAATCACGCGGCCGTCTCGCAGGTCTGGATTGGCCAGCTGAGTATAGATGGCTAGGCTAAACATGAGGCCAGCACTGGGACCACCGATGCCTTCGGTCGAAAATTCAATCGGAACACTGCTGTTGACTTCCGTGCGGTCAATCAAACTAATGCCAATTCCGTTTTTGCCATTTTCCAGCTTGATGATTTTCCCCGTCGCCGTCTTGGTTTTTCCATCTTCTTCGTAGGTCACTTTGACACTATCGCCCAAGGCCTGAGAATTGACATATTTGACCAAATCTTCCGAGCTTTCAAAGGTCTTGTCATTGACTCCCGTCACCGTATCCGCAATATTCAAAATTCCTTTAAAGGTCGAATTCGGAGCTACTTTTAGAACATAGACACCCAGATAGTTCATCTTGATGTCTTTTCCTGCGGCTTTGAGACCTTGATATTTGGCCATATTCTGCGACGTTTCCATATAAAATTGGTTAATGCGCATATACTCAGCATCACTTGAGCCACCCGTCATATCCTGAGCCGAATAAATATCCGTAAAAGGCGTCAGCCAAGCGTAGACCAGGTGGGCAAAGGTTGCATGCTGGATTCCAACAGTTACAAAGTTATAGGAACCTGCTGCCTGGTCCTCTTTTCCGTCCACAGTCAGAACCTTCCGAATGTCTTCTGCGCCTCCAGGCACCTCAATATAGTAAGGCAATGGAACAATGAAAGAAAATAGGAAGAGCACAAGCACGATAATCGAGGCCACTCCAGCACAACCAACTACTGTTAAACCACGTTTATTTTCCTTCGTCATCTTTTTCGGATTTGTCATGTCATTATTCATTTTTTTTTTCTAACTCCTCAATCACACTTGCTGGCACATAGGCAGAAAGATCCTGCTGAAAAGCGATCAATTCCCGCATCGCTGAAGAACTGATATATCGGTAAGCCGGCTGACTCAGCAGAAATACGGTCTCCAAATCAGGTGCCAATTCCTTATTAAAAAAATGCAGGCCAGCTTCATAGTCCAAGTCCTGACCGTTGCGTAAACCGCGGACAAGAGTAGTCACACCCAGCCTTTTTGCCACATCGACCGCCAATTCATCATGGGAAGTGATGACTTCCACATTTTCCAAATGCGCCAAAGCCGCTAGAACCATTCTTTTTTTCGCATGGATGCTAAAAAATCCTGCTTTGTGAGGATTGTAGAAGATTCCCACATACAAGCGATCAAACAACCGACTGGCCCGCTCAATCAAGTCCACATGTCCATTAGTAATGGGATCAAATGACCCTGTAAAGAGCCCAATTTTATCTGACATAGACCGTCACCTTTGAAATTCCATATATTTTTTGCTTCCAGATACCCAAGTCTGCGATTTCTTCTGGCAAATCAACCGACTTGTCCGTCTCACAAACAACCATAATCTCCTCGCTCAAGAGCTTGCGCTCCGCCATTTTTTCAATATCCGCAATAATCTGCTCCTTGGCATAGGGCGGATCTAGTAAAACCAGATCAAACTGGCCAGTCAACTGCTCCAGTGCCCGACTCGACTCCATCTTGAGCAGTTCAAAGCGCGCTGCTTCCTTGGTCATGGCAATATTTTCTGCCACGATAGCTTGTGCCCGCCGATCTTTTTCAACCAAAACAGCAGACTCCATGCCACGAGATACCGCCTCAATCGCCAGACTACCGCTGCCTGCATACAGATCCAGCACCCGACCGCCATCGAAATATGGCCCAATCATATTAAAAATCGCGCCCTTGACCTTATCTGTCGTAGGTCGCGTTGTCTTACCATCTAATGTCTTAAGGGGTCTGCCCCCGTACTTCCCTGAAACAACTCTCATAAAAAACATTATAACAAAAATATTGAAAAGCTGATAGTAATTGCTAAGGCTGAACTTTATTCTCTAGCAAAAAACGGAAACGAGGCTATTTCCGTTCTAAATCTGTTTTAGAGTTATTTCGCCGAAGACTAAAATGGTCTGGGACTGGATCGTCCCCTTCCTCGGACCAAGGATGGCAGCGACCAATTCTTGCCAAGCCCATCAGCACCCCCTTGGCTCCGTGTTTTTCGATGGCTTCAATCATGTAATTGGAACAAGTCGGCCGAAAGCGACAGGAAGGCGGAAAGGCAGGTGAAATAAAGCGCTGGTAAAATCGAACCGGCGCTATCAATATTTTCTTAATCATTTTTTCTTAGTCTTGGTCACAGCTAAGTTATGCAACTGGCTGACTTCCTTTTTACTTAATCGACGTGCCTCACCCGGCTTGAGGCCAGTCAAATCCAGATGTCCAAACTGAGTCCGTGAAAGCTTGTCCACTGGCAGCCCCACCGCTTCAAACATCTTCTTGACCTGATGATTACGCCCTTCGTGGATGGTCAGCTGAACAATCGAGCGATTTTTCACTGGATCGACCTTGAGAATCTCATAGACAGCTGGCTTGGTTTTCTTGCCCTCAATGACCAGACCGCGGGTCAGCGGACGCAGAACTTCCTTATTGGCTACACCCTTGACACGCGCTACATAGACCTTGTCAATTTCATTTCGCGGGTGAATCATTTCATCTGTGAAGTCACCGTCGTTGGTCAAAATCAAGGCACCAGAAGTGTCCCAGTCCAGTCGACCAACAGGATAAATCCGCTCCTTGACCTGTGGCAGCAAATCAACGACTGTCTTACGCCCCTTGTCATCGGTCACACTAGAAATCACCCCACGCGGTTTATTGAGCAGGTAGTAGACCTTTTCTTCATTGTAGATAGGCTGGCCTTCTACTTCCACTCGGTCGCCCGACTTGATGGTAGTTGCTAGCTCACGCACTACCTGACCATTAACGGTCACCAGCCCCTGCTTAATCAGCTCCTCAGCCTTTCTCCGACTGGCAATTCCCGCATGGGCAATGTATTTATTGATTCTCATCGATATTATCCTTTCACAAGATACAAAGACCATTTTCACAACTTTAACAGCTGGAAAAATGGCAAATAGGGAAAGCAGTGTCTCCCTCAAAACTTGGAAGCGTTCAGAAAACGTCCCTTTAGGATTAAGTTATCACTCTCCGAAAAGCTGACTTTCCTCAGCAATGAGCTCCGCTTCGTCCACAACTGGCAGCTCGTCCAAATGATTGATGCCCATGTAGTCCAAGAAATAGTCCGTCGTCACATAGAGATTGGGACGACCAATGACTTCCTTCTTACCATCTTCCCGAATCAGCTCAAAGGCTAGTAACTTCGAAATCGCCCCGCTGGAATTGACCCCGCGAATATCATCAATCTCCACCCTTGTAATGGGTTGCTTGTAAGCAATGATCGACAAGGTTTCCAGTGCAGCACGGGATAAGCTCTGGTTAATTGGAGCCCGCGAATACTCTCGTAAAATCTCAGCAAATTCAGGCTTGGTGACCAACTTATAAGTCTTTGACGTTTCCAGCAAGGTCAAGCCGGAGTCAGGATTTGCCCGATAGTTCTCCGCCAATTTTTCCAAACTCTGGATGACACCAGTCGGCGGTAAGGAGAGGATTTCTGATAGCTGATGAACTTTCAGACCGTCTTCCCCCGCCACAAAAAGCAGGGCTTCAATCTCTGCTAATTTACTCATTCTTTCTTCCTACTAAATAAATATTTCCAAAGTTTTCCTCCTGAATGACCTGCACCTCCTGAACCTTGACCAACTCCAAGGTTGCTAGAAAGAGCGTAATCACTTCATTCATGTCTTTGGTTTCTGCAAAAATATCCTGCAGGGCAAAACGTTTATGAGCCCGACAGCGCTGGCGCACTACTTCCATCATGTCCTCGATCTTGTACTCATCTCGCACAATGGTCGTATGACTCTTGGAAAACTCCTCCTGCTTCTTGGTCATCACCTTGGAAAAAGCTAAAAAGAGATCAACGGCTGTCTTGTCGTGCAGGAGCTCAGCGTCTTCATAGACCAGTTCCAGCTTGGGCTTGGAGTAGTAAAGAGCCCGGTCCTCATGCTGGAGGGACATTTTCTGGCCTAGCAGCTTGAACTTCCGATATTCCTCAATCTGACTCAGCAAATCCTGCTCCAGATCGTCCTCCGGGTCCACCTGATCCACCACCTTGGGCAAGAGCTTGCGACTCTTAATCAGCATGAGCTGGCTGGCCATAACCATGTATTCTCCCGTTACTTCTAGCCGCATAGCCTGCAAAGTAGATACATAAGCCAGATATTGCTCGATGACCTCGGTAATGGGCACATCGTAAATATCCATCTGATACTTGGATACGAGGTGGAGCAACAAGTCTAGCGGCCCCTCAAAATCTTTTAACTTGATATCCATTCTTATCTGTATTTTTCTAATGTAATCACTGTCTTTAAGCCCAGATCACGAGCGATGTCGTAGATACCGACACCCTTTTCCCGCTGGCGCAGGATAAATTGCTCCCGCAGGCTTTGGGCTGACAAGCTGGCCTGCCCCTGCTCGATCAAGAAAGCCTCCAGCTGGCGAAAGCCCCATTGGCGCGAATAGGACTTACCATTTTTTTCAAATAAATAAGTCCCTGACAAATAAGCGCCCAATTCACTCGTCAGACTTTCAGGAATCTTAATAATCCGCTTCTGCCCAGCCTTTTCGATCCGCAAAACCTGGAAATCAAGATTGACATCTTCAACCTTGACCTGCAGGATTTCACTTGGCAAGAGACCCATTTCCAAAATCAAGAGCGCTATCAGCCGGCCTTGTGGTACCGTAGAAGTTTCCCAAAAGGCTGATAAGTCTATCAGCTCGCTTCCCAGTTCCTTGGAAATAGCGACTTTGGGCAGAGTCAAGCGGTGAAATTCACCAATCATCTTGTTCTCGTAAAGATAGTAAAGAAATTGATTGACCGCTGAGAGCTTCCGCTTCTGGACAGCCGCCTTGAAATCCTTGATAGAGGCTTGATAAATCCGCAAATTGGTTTCCGTCACCTTGCTGTGGATTTCATTGATGAATTGCTCCAAATCGTAGGAATAGGCTAATTTTGAATTTTCCGAGATATTTTTTTGTTCTAAAAAAGGAGTGATATGTTCTTTCATTTTTTGGAAATCTCATACTGACTCGTGAAGGTATGCATCAACGAGTTTACAGCTTTTAAAATCGACTTTCTAGTAATGATGCCATAAAAATGTTGTTCTTTATCCACAACAGGCAGGAAAGACTCATCCACCAGCTTGTGCAAAACGTCCGCAATCTTGTAATCTGGCTCGACAGTCAGACCATCCTTTCGTGTCATGTAGACAATGTCCATAGACATAAACTCTTCCTCTGCCAGCTCATGCTGCATCCGATAGGCCATGATATCTGTCAGAGAAATGGTGCCAACGAACTTTTTCTCCGCAGTCACCACTGGAATGCGCGAATAGGTCATCTGGCTAAGCAAGAGAATAGCATGATCCACATTGTGCGTGTCAATCATGACCGCTAAATTCTCCCCAGGTGTCAAAAAAGTGGCTTCATGTTGCAGCAGATAATCTTCAAATTCCTTAGCAATCATCGGGAAAACTCCTTGGACAAGCTTGGATAGAGTTCATGATTTCGCGTATAGAAATCAATTTTAAAACGGTCATCATCAATCTCTACCTTAGCATAGAGACGTTCGTTGATTGAGCCGCGAGGTTGGCTAATGGAGCCCGGATTGAGGAAGAGAGTCTTGCCTTGCATCCAAGCATCTGGAACATGCAAATGGCCATAGAGACAGATATCTGCCCCTACTTCCTGAGCCCAGAGATCCAGCTTTTGAAAGCTAAAGTTGATATTGAAAAGGTGCCCGTGGGTCTGGGCAATAATAGTCCCATCCAAGTCTGTCACCAGCCGCTCTGGATAACCAGGATAAAAGTCCATATTCCCCGCTACGACATGGATTCCTTCCCAGACTTCATCCTCAAAAGGTAATTCTGAGTCTCCATCATGGAAAATAGCATCGACTTTTCCTAGATAATGATGTTTCATTTCTTCGACAATGGCACGATCCCCATGGGAATCGCTCATTACGATGATTGTTTGCTTTGCCATGCTGGAAATACCTCCATTAATTTTTGCACTGCTTGCGCACGATGGGACTGGGCATTTTTCTCTTCAATTGTCAGCTCAGCTGACGTTTTTCCTGTCTCTCCGACTAAGAACAAAGGATCATAGCCAAAGCCATTTTCACCTTTGGGCTCATGGGCAATGTAGCCCGGCCAATCCGCTTGGACAACTAAGGATTCCTTATCTGGACTTGCGACCACCAGAGTCGTGTGGAAATGAGCAGAGCGGTCTTTAATATCAAAGACCATAGCCAGCTCATGCAAGAGCTTGATATTGTTTTCATCATCCGTCGCACCAACGCCAGCAAAGCGAGCAGACCAGACGCCTGGTAGGCCGCCTAAGACATCTACTTGCAAGCCGGAATCATCTGCCAAAACCATTTTGCCAGTCAACTGGCTGATCGTTTCAGCCTTGAGGCGGGCATTTTCTTCAAAGGTCATACCCGTTTCAGCCACTTCTGGCAAATCAGGATAGTCATTCAGATTTTCCACCTCATAGCCCAATTTCCCGAAAAGCTTGCGAAACTCTGCTGTCTTGCCCTCATTTCGAGTCGCAATCAAGAGGGTATCCTTGACATCTTTTGCTCCTAGAAAGGCTTGTAAATCCACACCATTTTGGGGCAGATGGACATAGAGGAGTTTTCCTCCTTCAGCCAAGAGAAGGGCTCCCTGTCGCTGCAACAATTCTAACTTTCGACCCGTTTCCTGATTTAAAACATCCAGCAAGAAGGTCAAAAAGCGAAAGGCTGAACCATAGCGAATGACCGTGATATTTAAGGGCAGGCCTAGCTCTTCTTCCGCCAAAATACTCTCTAGGCGGTCTAAAATCTCAGAAGCTTCAGCTGGCACCTGCTCGAATTCACTATAAGAGGCACTCTGCCCCCATTCAGCTACATACCAGTCAGAGGCATCTTTGTATTCATAAATGTTCTTTGTCATAAGGTCACATGCTCCACATTGACTTTCAGATTCAGCCAGTTTTCAGCGATTTCCGCAAATCTCTTAGCATTGGCTGTAGTATAAAAACGATGGTTCAGTTCGTGCTTTTCACGACTACGATTGATTTCGAAATAATTGAGCAGGACAGAAATATCCCGTACACACTCAGCCCCGCTGTCAATCAGCTTGACGCTTGGCCCCATCATATTTTGAATAATCGGCCGAAGCAAAGGATAATGAGTACAGCCCAAGACAAGGGTATCCACCTTGCCCGCCAGAGGATGGAGAGTCTCATAGACCACCTTTTTAGTCAGGCTGGACTGGAGCTCATTTGACTCCACCAGCGGGACAAACTTAGGACAAGCCAGACTCTGAACCTCCATCTCAGGAGAGAGAGCCTCAATCTTTTTTCGGTAAATGTCGGACTGAACCGTCATAGGAGTCCCGATGACCCCAATCTTGCCACCAGTCGTAGATTTGATGGCAGCGCTAGCTCCGGGCAAAATCACACCTAGGACAGGAATGTCCAACTTAGCCTTGACTTCCTCCCAGACAACAGCTGTGGCAGTATTGCAGGCAATAACAATCATCTTGACATCCTTGGTCAAGAGAAAATTGACCAACTGCCAAGTATAGTCCCGAATCTGCTCCGCCGGCCTAGGACCATATGGAGCCCGAGCCGAATCACCTATATAAACCACTTCCTCGTGGGGGAGTTGCCGCATCAATTCACGGACAACAGTCAGACCGCCCACCCCAGAGTCTAAAAATCCAATCGGTCGGTTATCCATACAGTCTTCTTTCTAAAACAAGGGATTGGAAGCCTAGCCCAAATCCCCATTTTTTATATATAAATCTCCGTATGCCACCAAAGGACGGCTAAGAGAAGCTTATTTTTTGTTTTTATTTTTAGCAACTGCTGCTTTTTGTTGGTTGATGATTTGACGGTAAACTTGTTGAACACGTGCTTCACTTGGTTTTTGACCATTGGCACTGAGCAACATCCGCACCGCTTCTACATTTAGGCGTGGATTTTCCGCAAATTCCTTCTCGACCTGACGGCGAAGCAAGTACATACCAAGTAAAATCCCACCAAAGAAAGCCAGCATAATCAATAAAATTGCTAACAATGTATTCATAATAATCCGAACTCCTATTTCATTTTTTACATTACTCTTTATTATACCAAATTATCTCTATTTTTCAAAATCAAAGCCATAGAGAGTGGCGAAATAATCTTCTGGTCTCTCTGCCCGACGAATCATGCGAGCCTGACCATTTTCCTCTAGGAGAATCTCGCTAGAGCGCAATTTGGCATTGTATTGGTAGCCCATGGAGAAGCCGTGGGCACCGGTATCGTGAATGACCAGCGTATCGCCAATCTGACTGACAGGTAGCTCCCGCTGGATGGCAAATTTGTCGTTGTTTTCACAGAGGCTGCCGACCACATCGACAATCTCCGTCGGTCCTTCTGGCCGATCCATATTGGTAATATGGTGATAAGCTCCATACATAGCGGGACGCAGGAGATTAACCGCAGAAGCATCCACTCCCAGATAGGTCCGATAGGTTTGCTTTTTGTGAGTCACCTTGGTCACCAAGAGACCGAAAGGCGCCAGCATAAAACGGCCCAGCTCTGTGAAAATCTTGACCTGCCCCAGACCAGCTGGTGTCAGAATTTCCTCATAGGCTTGACGGACACCCTGACCGATAACCGCAATATCATTTTCCTCGCCATCAGGCTGATAATTGACCCCGACACCGCCAGACAGATTGATAAAGTCTAGCTCGACTCCTGTCTCAGCCACGACTTCTACAGCCAGCTCAAAAAGCTGACGCGCCAGTGCTGGATAGTAGTCATTGCTGACAGTATTAGAGGCTAAGAGGGCATGGATGCCGAATGTCTCCGCGCCCAGCTCCTTGAGCTCTTTGAAGGCCTGAATCAGTTGCGCCTTGGTCATACCAAACTTGGCTTCCTCTGGATGATCCATGATGCTGGTCCCCAGCTCAAAGACACCGCCGGGATTATAGCGGCAAGAAATCACCTTGGGAATCCCAGCCACTTCCTTCAAGAAAGCCACGTCTTCGTAAGCATCTAGATTAATGGTCGCTCCCAGCTTCCGCGCAAAACGAAATTCCTCGGCTGGCGTATTATTGGACGAAAACATAATTTCATCCCCAGCAAAGCCCAGCTTTTGGCTCATGAGCAACTCCACATAGCTAGCACAGTCCACCCCGCAGCCCTCTTCCTTGAGGATTTTTAAAATAGCAGGATTTGGTGTCGCCTTGACAGCAAAATATTCCTTAAAACCAGAATTCCAAGCAAAAGCCTCATGCAAAGCCCGCGCTCTCGCTCGAATTCCCTTCTCATCATAAAGATGGAAAGGCGTTGGAAACTGCGCGGTCAGCTCCGCCAAGCGCTCACGACTGATAAATGGAGTTTTCATACACGCTCCTACTTTCTCTTTTACTGACAATATTATAACACAAGTGTGAGTTTGGGAGGAGAAAAAATAGGCTCCAGAATTTCTACAATGGTTTTATCCATCACAGAAATCCTAGAGCCTTTAAATGAATCCTATTTTGGCAAATTATATTCCTCTTTAGTTTTATCAATATTATTTACTAATTCTGGTTGTCGAAACTTCACCTCGCTAATATTACTCTCATTTAGTCTATTAATTTTCATATAATAATAAATATCATCTTTGTAAGGAGATAAAAGTTTGTATTGAGGAAATCTTATCTGAATAGGATTCTTTTGTCTTGTTCTTACTATAGTCTTTCCTTTATCATCAATCAAAGCAATATCATAAGTTATTAAACTTGCTTTGTCGACTAAAATGTTAAATTTGAAATAATTTTTTCCTTCCACTAGTTTTTGATCAATAATAAAGTTATAATCCTGTTTATATGGCTTAACTAATTCAAGCACTGGGACAATAGGTTTATCGAGCGGTCCTCCATTAAATCCAAGATTTCTACTGAATTTTCCCTCTGAACTTAAATATGGTATGACTATCTGACTTTCTTCATGATCAGAGTGTATAGTAATTTTAATATCTTGTTTATAATCAGGAATTTTATCATCAAAATATTTTTTTATTTTAGAATCGGATAAGTCAATTTTAAATATTGATTCAATATCACCTCCCATTAATGGTTTACCAGCTATTGATCCACTCCTAATGATACTGGTACTATTATCTATTGAATTATGGTATATAATATCAACTTTATATTCTTTTGTGTTACTCTGCTGAGTTCCATTATTAAATCTGTAAAAATCTACAATCTGAGTATCATTATTAAAACCATTCTGAATAACTAAATCAACATATTGATAAGGTTCGACAGATACATTTGTTAAAATAAACTTGTGAATTGTACTCTCAAATTTATTATTTTCAATAATAAATTTAGCTTGAACATAATTTTCTAAAACATTTGTATCATCACTTCGTAATTCCTCACCATTAACAATTTTGGGAACATTTATAAAGTTCTTGTTTGTTATTTTAACGTTTCCAAAATATTTTCTAACGTTACTAAAAATAATAGGAAGAACAATTAAAATCAATCCAACTATTATAGGAGCAATTATCCAGTTAATTAGTTTCTCGTGTTGATTAATCCATTGCCTCAAATTAGCAATCATATTAGAAATTGCAGTCATATTTTCCTCATCTCATCAATACGTGCGACGGTCGCGTCGTATTTTGCTTGGTAGTCGGCTTGTTTGTCGCGTTCTTTTTGGACGACTTCTGGTTTGGCGTTGGCTACGAAACGTTCGTTAGAGAGTTTCTTGCCGACCATATCCAGTTCTTTTTGCCATTTAGCCAGTTCTTTGTCGAGGCGAGCCAGTTCTTCTTCGACATTGAGGAGGTCTGCCAGTGGCAAGTAGATTTCTGCTCCTGTGATGACGCTTGACATAGCGAGCTCAGGTGCAGGGATGGTTGATGCGATTTCCAAGTGTTCTGGATTTGTGAAGCGTTTGATATAGTTGACATTGCTGTTAAAGAAGGCTTCCAAGTCGCTATCGCTAGTCTTAACAAGGATCGTGATCGGCTTGCTTGGTGCTACGTTTACTTCCGCACGCGCATTACGAACAGCACGGATCAAGTCTTTGAGACTTTCCACACCAGTGTGGGCCGCAAGGTCTTCAAAGGCTGGGTTAACAGTTGGGTATTCTGCTGTAACGATAGAACCTTCTGAGATTTGTCCAAAGATTTCCTCTGTCACAAATGGCATGATTGGGTGAAGGAGACGAAGGATCTTGTCCAAAGTGTAAAGGAGAACAGAACGTGTGATGACTTTCTCTTCTTCATTGTCGCTATAAAGGACTTCCTTGGTCAACTCAACGTACCAGTCCGCAAACTCGTCCCAGATAAAGTTGTAAAGGATATGACCAGCCACACCAAACTCAAACTTATCAAAGTTTTCAGTGACTTTGCCGATGGTTTCATTGAGGTTGTGGAGAATCCAGCGGTCAGTAACGTTTCCAGCTTCCTTGTTGACAACTTTTTCGACATTGGCAGTTGCTTGCTTGAGGGTCAAACCTTCGTTATTCATGAGAATGTAGCGAGAGATGTTCCAGATCTTGTTAATGAAGTTCCAAGATGCATCCATTTTCTCGTAAGAAAAGCGCACATCTTGCCCTGGTGCAGAACCGTTTGAAAGGAACCAACGAAGGGCATCGGCACCGTATTTCTCGATGACATCCATTGGGTCAATCCCGTTACCAAGAGATTTAGACATCTTGCGTCCTTGCTCGTCACGGATAAGACCATGGATAAGGACGTTTTGGAATGGCTGACGGCCAGTGAATTCCAAAGATTGGAAGATCATACGAGACACCCAGAAGAAGATGATATCGTAACCTGTTACCAAAGTTGAAGTTGGGAAGTAACGTTTGAAGTCTTCTGAGTCGACATCAGGCCAGCCCATGGTTGAGAATGGCCAGAGGGCAGAACTGAACCAAGTATCCAAGACGTCTTCGTCCTGAGTCCATCCGTCACCTTCTGGAGCTTCTTCTCCGACATACATTTCACCCTCGGCATTGTACCAGGCAGGGATTTGGTGACCCCACCAGAGCTGACGAGAGATTACCCAGTCGTGAACATTTTCCATCCACTGGAGGAAGGTATCGTTGAAACGAGGGGGGTAGAATTCTACCTTGTCCTCTGTGTCTTGGTTGGCAATGGCATTCTTAGCCAATTGGTCCATCTTAACGAACCATTGAGTAGACAAGCGTGGTTCAACTACGACACCAGTACGTTCTGAATGACCAACACTGTGGACACGTTTTTCGATTTTAACGAGGGCGCCGATTTCTTCCAACTTAGCAACGACTGCCTTACGAGCTTCAAAACGGTCCATGCCTGCAAATTCGAAGGCCAAGTCATTCATGGTTCCGTCGTCGTTCATGACGTTGACTTGTGGCAAGTTGTGGCGTTGACCAACCAAGAAGTCGTTTGGATCGTGGGCAGGTGTGATTTTCACGACACCAGTACCAAACTCAGGATCTGCGTGTTCGTCTCCAACGATTGGGATGAGTTTATTAGCGATTGGAAGAATGACGTTTTGACCAATCAAGTCCTTGTAGCGTGGGTCTTCTGGGTTGACCGCAACGGCAACGTCCCCAAACATGGTCTCTGGACGAGTAGTGGCAACTTCAAGGGCGCGTGAGCCGTCTTCTAGCATGTAGTTCATGTGGTAGAAGGCACCTTCGACATCCTTGTGAATAACTTCGATATCAGAAAGGGCTGTACGAGCTGCTGGGTCCCAGTTGATGATAAACTCACCACGGTAGATCCAGCCTTTCTTGTAAAGATCCACAAAGACCTTGCGAACGGCTTTTGACAAACCTTCATCAAGAGTGAAACGCTCACGAGAATAGTCTACAGAGAGCCCCATCTTGCCCCACTGTTCCTTGATGGTTGTCGCATATTCGTCTTTCCATTCCCAGACTTTTTCCAAGAATTTTTCACGGCCGAGGTCATAACGACTAATGCCCTCACCACGCAAGCGCTCCTCAACCTTAGCCTGCGTGGCAATCCCCGCGTGGTCCATCCCTGGCAGCCAAAGCGTATCAAAGCCTTGCATGCGCTTCTGACGGATGATAATATCCTGCAAGGTCGTATCCCAAGCGTGACCAAGGTGAAGTTTACCAGTCACGTTTGGTGGTGGAATAACGATTGAATAAGGCTTAGCCTTTTGATCGCCTGAAGGCTTGAAAACATCAGCATCAAGCCATTTTTGGTAACGACCAGCCTCAACCTCGGCTGGATTGTATTTAGGTGAAAGTTCTTTAGACATGTGTTTGCTCCTTTATTTCTTGTTTTATATATGATTGAAGTATGTGTCTATATTGAGGTAAACTCTCCAATTCCCTTAATTTTGATATATATATAACCTCATTTTTATATATTTTTGTTTGTATCCATACCAATGACAGATAGAAAATTGAAGATAGACATAAAGCAATAATGCTTAAATTATATATATTTTTCACTAACTGTCTTCCAATAAAAAAAACTAATATACAGAATATTATTGATAACATTAACAATATCCAATTTAACATCGTAACTTGGAATATTAGAGGAAACTTTACTCTGTACTTTGCGATTACTCTTTTTAGATAATTTTTTTTCATTTTATTCGGAGAAACATTATCTATAATTTGTTGATTGAGTTTCTTATTAATTCTATTGTCAATAAACACTCCACATGCAAAACAAAAAAATAATGCTAATAATACGAATAGGGTTTCTATAAATAATCTACATGAAGATATTTTATTTTCATTTGAAAAGTAGTATACCCCAAATGTTAGAATTATAGAGATTCCTAAAATAATTCTTATAATTATAAAAATTGTCCTAGCAATACCATATTTAACTTCATACTTGGAAAATTCCCAATCTCTTTTCTTTAAAAATCTTAAATACTCTCTCAATAACTCTAGTTTTAGAATGTTATCTTCATTACTAATATCTTCAAATTCAATTGTTTTTAAAAGATTCCAAATATGAACATTGTTGAGATAATAATCAATAGGTCTATTTGTTTTCTTTCCGATATCTATTATCCCAAATGCAGTTATCAAATCCCTTGTTTTTTCGATAATAGTTTCCCTATAGTCTTTGAGGTCAATATCATAAAACTTTATATCTTTTAACTTTAAGTTCTCAGGAATTGACTTTATCTGTATTATAAGATCCGAAACTTCTAATAATAAATTTTCAATTTTTTTACGCCACTGTGATCTTTCACTTGTAATATTAGTAACACTATTTTTCTTACCTTCTTGAGCAAACAATAAAATAGCTGAAATAATAGTCCCCAATCCAAATGCAGCCAACAGACTAATAAATGAACTATGAGTCCACAGATCTTCAGTAGCGCCTCCATTAAATAAAAAACAGCACCTCATAACTTACTTTCCCACTCCTTCCTCAGCAATCCATAAGCCAACTCTGCACAGCGATTGCCTTGGGCATCTTTGCGGTCTCGGATGCGAGCTTCAAGGGTGAAACCAAGTTTCTCAGCGACTCGTTGACTTTGTTTATTGTAATCAAAACATCGAATTTCAACCTTGTGGAGTTTAAGAATGGTAAAAGCAACTTCTATCAAAGCACTGACGGCTTCTGGTACATAACCCTTTCCCCAATAATCTGGATGCAGTAGGTAGCCAATTTCAAAGACATCGTCCTCATGACGGTGATTGAAGTCACAAGAGCCAATGACTCGGTCATCCCCCTTAACTGTAATGCCATAGCCAGATGGAAGTTCCTTCTTTTCTAGATTTTCAAAATAGCGATTTTCAAAATAGTCACGCTCTGCTTCCAAGCTATCTACAGGAGGAAATCCAGCTGGATAACAGACTTCAGGCAGACCAGCATAAGCAAACATATCCTCCACATCATCTGCCGTTCGCTGACGCAATATCAACTGTTCAGTTTCCAACTTTGGCAACTCTTTGCCATTATAAGATTCAAGAAGTTTCATTCAAACCTCCTTTCCGCAACATAAAAATAATCCCTTCCTAGTCAGACTAGAAAGGGACGAATGTGTTTATCCGCGGTACCACCCAGTTTCGGGCAGATGCCCGCTGCTCTGTTTATTTCAATTTATCATCTCATCAGCAACCAGTCTTGACACATTTGTGGACTTCTCAGCATCGCCACTTTCTGTAAAATGCTTGACTCAAAACACCTCTGATGAACTTATTCTATCACCTTTCCAGTGAAAAATCAATAATTTCTCTCACCCAAAAGTCCGTCTGGCAGGTCGTGGAAGCCTTTGCCCGCCTGATAGTTGGCGAATTTCCCCAAAAGGAACTGGTAGGCATCTAGACGACTTTCATAGCGAATGGCCGCTTCCTTAGCTCGCTCGTCCTGGTCCGCCTCGTAGACCGCCTGACTCTCCTTGAGCGCCATCTCGTTAATCATGACCTGGGTCTTGACCCAAGCTTCAAAGTCCTGTAAAAATTCCTGTTCGTAACTCATGTTTCTCACTTTCTAACTGCAAATACCTAGTCCAAATCTCGGTAAAAATCACTGTCAATATCACGGAAGGGCTGAATGTTCTGTACATACTCCAGTACCCCTTGAAATTCACCAGCCTCATCCCGCACCGCCGCATAGGTCACATGGACAAACTTGCCCCGTGATTCCGACTTGAACCACATCTCAAACTTGTCCCGCTCTCCCTCGCGCAGAGCCTTGAAAATCCGCCGCACCTTGTCTAAAAACTTGGGCGGATGACAGAGCTCGACATTGCGCCCTATCTGGGACGGTGTCCGCTTGAAAATCATCTCGTCTGCTGGCACGCTGTCATTATAATACTGGAAAATATCGTCCTTATTGACAAAGGTAATCTCCATGGGCAGATGATCCAAAATCAGATTGGCCTCCGCCACCGACAGATAGCCATGACCAAAAGGCTGCTGGGAGTCCCGATTAAAGGCTTGCTCCTTCTTTTCCTTAGGCTTAAAGGAAATGGTGACCTGACCATCTGGTGTATCAATGACCTGTTGAAACCTGCCATCACTAGTCTGCTCTGTGCTGGCTGGCGCTTCGCTTCCTTCATCAGCAGCATCCCCAGCTTCCTCCTCCGAGAATGAGTGCCGCGCAGGAATCCATTTCTCCGTCGGCTTAATGATGGCATAGCCATAAGCATCGCTCTCCTCAGCAATCTTGAGCCAGTCATCCTGATGAAAGGACTCGAGGAGTATCATGAGAAGGATAGACTCTTCCTTGAAAATCATAGCTTCAAACTCAGCGGCAAAAGTCTCAAACTTGTCCTGGACTTTTTCAATCGAAGTATCTGGTAGCTGCTCTGCAGCAATCTGAGCCTCTTGGAAAAGGTCACGAATCTGGTCATCTACCCCCCACATGACCTTGGGCGGCGAATCGTGACCGTAGCTTTCCATGATAGGAAACATAAGCTCTTCCTTGCGCTGATAGTGTATATCAAACTGCCCCACCAAACCCAGCTGGCGCTGGAGTCCCTTGCGGATTTCAGGAAGAAGCTCCTCATCTTCTGTACTTTCATAGGTGGATAGGAGCCTGCGAACCCGCATAAGGGCAGCCCGCAGCGCTAAATTTTCCTGTTTGAAGATCTGAACAGGATGGCCTGGATGGTCGGTATCAGCCACCTCCACATCCTGAATGGCACCTTTAAAGAGGTTGGCATGGACATTGCAGAGGGACATGACATCTTCGAAAGTCACTCCCGTATCCGAGTTCATCAGCTCATGCTCCATCAGGCTGATTTCGATAGCGGACACACCAGCAAAATACTCGTTGAAAAGCTCCTGAACGGACTCTGCTGAAGCTCCATTATGTAAATCTAGCAAGATAGACTTGAGGACTTCAATGCGTTCAGTAGCCATTTCTAAATCCCCACCACTTCATAGCCGTTCAATTCCAGAGTTTGCTTGATTTTATTCAGGTCAATACCGTTCATGCTGGCTCCTTTTTTGATAGAAACCACGCGCCCGACTGTATTGCGCATAACAGGATTGGCCAGAGGCTTAAAGCCCAACTCGACCAAGACATCTAAAACTTCAGGCTGCTTCTCAATCACTTCTGCCACTGGAATAGACAAATCAATCACATTATCCATATGCCCTACCTCCGTGTATTTTTTATTATTATATCACAAAAGATGCGTCCAATAAAAATCCTTTCCATCACTTGCTCAAATCCAAGCTTGGAGTATATAACAAATTCTAATAGGCTATAAGTTATTGTTATAAGGACACTGATAAATTTAGTTTCACAAGGAAAAGTCAGTCCTATCAAGAATTTCTGAGATTTCTTTCACAAACTTCTATCTTTTGCCAAGTCACGGCTTTATTGAAAACGCTTTATTATAGTGATATAATGATTTTAAATACAGAATAAAGGAGATGCCCTATGTCTATTACAAAATTGTTGAACATTAAGTACCCTATTTTCCAAGGAGCTATGGCTCAGATTTCCCACTACCAACTGGCGGCAGCTGTTTCAGAAGCTGGCGGACTGGGAATCATTGCTTCAGGTGGAATGACGGGTGAGCAGTTGCGCGAAGAAATCCGTGAACTGCGTAAATTGACTGACAAGCCATTTGCCGTCAATGTCATGCTCATGATGAAAAATATCAAGGAGATTGTGACGGTCATCATTGAAGAAAAAGTTCCTGTCGTAACGACTGGGGCTGGTACACCAAAATTCATCATGCCTTATCTGAAAGAGGCAGGTATCAAGGTAATCCCTGTTATTGCCAGTGTCAAACACGCACAAAAAATGCAAGAGCTCGGAGTTGATGCCGTGATTGCTGAAGGTTCTGAAGCTGGTGGCCACATCGGTGAAACCAATACTATGGCTCTCATTCCTCAGATTGTTGACTCCGTTGATATTCCAGTCATCGCTGCAGGTGGCGTTGCCGATGGTCGTGGTCTCGCTGCCGCTTTTGTCTTCGGTGCACAAGGGGTTCAGATGGGAACTATCTTCCTAGCTTCTGAAGAATGCCCAATTTCAGCAGGTTACAAGGATGCCATTGTCGCAGCCAATGACACTGCTACTGCCGTTACTGGTCGTATTGCTGGTGCGCCGGTTCGTTGTATCCGCAATGAAATGACCGACCACTATATCGAACTAGAAAACAAAGGCACCAATCGTGATGAACTCGAAGAAATCACCATCGGTTCGCTTTCTAAAGCTGTTTACGAAGGAGATACTGTGCACGGCTCTATGATGAGCGGTCAAATCGCAGGCTTAGTCAAGGAAATTCGTCCATGTAAAGAAATCCTCGACACAATCGTTGCCGATGCCCAAAAGGTTCTCCAAAACACTGAAATAAAGCTATAATCCTCTAACTCAAAAGAGAGTGGGACAGAAATCGGTAATTCGTTAGAATTCGATTTCGTCGTCCCAACTCCGCACAGTTGAGTAGGGCTGTAAAAGCTGATGAAATCAGCGTAGTAAAGCCCACTCAACCACTGCGTCTTGCTCGACAAGCCAAAGACAATTGAGAGGCTAGGACTTTTGTCCCAGCCTCTTTTGCTGTTCATTTAGACTTGTTTTTGTCGTTGCCTCAAATATGCTTCAACAAATCACTCTGTTACTTGTCTTTTTTGACCAATTTCACCACTGCTTCGGTCCGAGCGGTGTGAGGAAACATATCAACCGACTGGATGTAGTGGACATCGTAGACCTGACTGAGCTTGACCAAATCGCGAGCTAAAGTTGAGACATTGCAGGAAACGTAGACCATCTTTTCAGGTGCATAGCGGACAATCGTCTCCAGCAACTTATCGTCCAGACCTGTTCGTGGCGGATCGACAATCAAGGCATTCGCTCGATAGCCCTCAGCATACCAGCGAGGAATGATCTCCTCTGCCGTTCCAGCCTCGTAGAGTGTATTGTCAAAGCCCATCCGTTTCGCATTGCGCTTGGCGTCTTCAATGGCCTCAGGGATGATGTCCATGCCCCGCAAAGACTTGACCTTTTTAGCAAAGGCAAAGCCGATAGTCCCCACTCCGCAATAGGCATCAATCAAATGATCTTCTTTCGTCACATCCAGCGCCTTAACCGCCTCCCCGTAGAGCACCTCTGTCTGCTCAGGGTTGAGCTGATAGAAAGCTCGAGGCGACAAAGAGAACTCATAGTCCAGCACTCCTTCTTGGATGGCCTTCTTGCCCCAGATAATCTCTGTCTTATCCCCATAAATCTCACTGGACTTGCTCGTATGATAATTGACCGCCACTGTCTCCAGCTCGGGAAATTCAGCCACTAGGTCTCGGACGACTGGAGAAAAGTCTAGCTTGCGACCTGTTACAAAAATCATCTGCACCTGACCCGTTTTTCTGGCCCTGCGAATCATGACGGTACGCACTCCAGTTGTCTTGCGCTCATCGTAGATGGGCAGCCTGTATTTACCTAAAAGCCGAGCTACCTTATTGACAATAGCCTGCGTTACCTTGTCCTGAACCAAACAGTTTTTCAGCGAGACCAGATAGTGGGAATTCTGGGCATAGAGCCCTGCCTTGACCTCATCCTTAAACTTCCGAGTCTGAAACTGCAGCTTGGCCCGGTAATAGAGCGGCTCCTGCATGCCAATGGTTGGACGAATTTCATAGTTTTCGTAGCCAGCTGGCGCAAATTTTTTCAAGGCCTGACGCAGCAAATCTTCCTTAAACTCCAACTGCTTGTCATAGTGGAGGTGCATGATTTGACATCCTCCACAGCTTTCATAAATCTCACAAGGCGCTTCCACCCGAAATTTTGACCGCTTGTTGATTGTGAGGAGCTTAGCTTCAATAAAATTACGCTGCACCTTGGTCACCTGACAGTAGACTTCTTCACCTTTCAAAGCCCCCGGCACAAAGACCAGCGTTTTCTTATAAAATCCAATTCCTTCCCCATTGATTCCCATTTTTTTGATTTTGAGAGGGATTCTTTGCTTCACTTTTACATTCATGCCTCTATTATACCACGCTAGAGTCGATTCGTTGAGAATATGTTACAATAAAAGTATGAAAACAGAAAAAATATCTCTTCCACTCGCACATTTCCCTGAGCAAATCCGAACTTATCTAGAGGGAGCCAACTTTTACGACAGCTCCTCACATTCAAGCGCCCGTGTTTTCTATGCCGATACGGGCTATTATTTGAAAATCGACCAAAAAGGCAAGTTATCCCAAGAAGCCACACTTGCCAAATGGTTTGAGAAGCAAGAACTCGGTGTGCCTGTCATTCACTACCTGTCAGCAGATCATGACTACCTGCTGACTAGAGAAGCCGAGGGCAAGGATGCCCTAGCCTTTCTTCAACAGCCAGAAGAGCTTTGCCAAACAATGGCTGCCGCACTCAAAAAACTTCACAGCATCCAACCCCAGCATTTCCCAATCCAGCATCGCCTCCAACACTATAAAAAGCAGGCAGAGGAAAATTATCAGAAAGGTTGCTTTTATCAAAAAGCCTTGCTGCCTCAATTTCATATCCAAAGTCGAGAGGAAGCCTACCAGCTTATCCAAGAACAGGGACACCTACTGACGTCAGACTCCTTGATTCACGGAGACGCCTGTTTGCCCAATTTCATTCTGAAAGACGCAGCAACCTTCTCCTGCTTTATTGACGTTGGACTCGCAGGCTTTAGCGATCACCACATTGACCTTTACTGGTCGATCTGGTCCCTTACTTATAATTTATCTGACCCCCAATACGCAGAGCTCTTTCTTGACTACTATGGCCGGAAGGATGTTGATACAGACAAACTGCGCTTGATAGCTGCCTTTGAAGCATTTAGCTAAAAGAAAGGATTCTACCAAAATCTCTTATGAAAATCACAAAAATCGAAAAGAAAAAACGGCTCTACCTCTTGGAGTTGGACAACAGTGAAAATCTCTATATTACAGAAGACACCATCGTCCACTTCATGCTGTCTAAAGGAATGGAAATCACGGAGCAGGAGTTAAAAGAGATTCAAACTTACGCCCAATTTTCCTATGGAAAAAATCTAGCCCTCTACCATCTCTCCTTCAAGCAAAGGACTGCCAAGGAAGTTAAAGACTACTTAATACAGCACGACATCCAACCAGAAATCATCAGCCAAGTCTTGGACGCTTTGAAAAAAGAAAATTGGATCAACGACATAAAATATGCCAATTCTTATATCCAATCCAACCTTCTCACTGGTGACAAGGGCGCTTTTGTTCTCAAGCAAAAACTCAGCCAAAAAGGGATTTCTAGCACTATTATCGAAGAAGAGCTAAGACGATTTGATTTCACTGAAGCAGCTGAGCGAGTTGCTGAGAAACTTTTAAAGAAATACCAAGGAAAACTGCCCAGCAAGGCCTTGCAAGATAAAATTCTCCAAGCCCTGATAAACAAAGGTTTTTCCTATGGACAGGCCAAAGAAGCCTTCCAGCATTTAGACATCGAAGAAGACCAAGAAAACCAGCAAGAACTGCTCTATAAAGAGCTAGACAAGCAATACCGCAAGTACTCCAAAAAGTACGAGGGCTACGACTTAAAACAGCGTCTGACCCAAGCTCTGGCTCGCAAAGGCTATGATTTTTCGGACATTGCCAGCGCTCTAAGAGAATATCTTTAAGATTTTCTATGAAAACTTAGGCATTTTTATGAAAATATGTTACAATAAAGAGGATAAACTTAAAAATTGTAGAAAGTTGGTAGGTTATGAAGCTTCCCAAAGAAGGCGACTTTATTACAATTCAAAGTTATAAGCATGATGGGAATCTTCACCGCACTTGGCGAGATACCATGGTACTAAAGACAACAGAAAATGCCATTATTGGCGTTAATGACCACACACTGGTAACAGAAAGTGATGGCCGGCGCTGGGTAACACGAGAGCCTGCCATTGTCTATTTTCATAAGAAATATTGGTTTAATATCATTGCCATGATTCGTGATAATGGCACTTCATACTACTGCAACCTTGCCAGCCCCTATTATCTGGACAATGAAGCCCTCAAGTACATCGACTATGATTTAGATGTTAAGGTCTTCACAGACGGAGAAAAACGGCTGCTTGATGTAGAAGAGTATGAGCGTCATAAAAGGCAAATGAACTATTCGGATGATTTGGATTTCATTCTTAAGGAAAACGTCAAGATTCTGGTTGACTGGATCAACAACGAACGCGGTCCCTTCTCCGATGCTTATGTGAAAATTTGGTACAAACGTTATGTTGAACTAAAGAATCGATAAAGTTGTCAAAGAGCGCAAGCTCTTTTTTCTTGTTTTCTTTCTCAAAAGACCTTCGTCCAGCAAGGAAGCAATTTCTTGCAATTCCTACTTATTTCTTGTATGATAGAACCATCAATGCTGCTAGTAAAGCACTAGAGGATCAATTTCTGGTCCTCCACAGCAAATTTCTAGAAAGGAGTGAGTCTCATGGCTTTTACCAATACTCGTGGTCGCTATGCCAGCTTTGGCGCTATCACTAGCCTTCCAGATGATGTGATTGACACTTTCTGGTACATCATCGACAACTTCCTTAAAGATGTCTTCCCTTTGAATAATCTGATTCGCTTCGAGTTGATCAATAACGAAGGAAAGCTGACTTTTCGTTTTTCTGAGGACCATCTCGATACACTCATCTCCTTTGATTTCACCTATAAATTTGACCCATTCTACCCTCGCATGATCTACGTTGTGGATAATAACGGCAGAGAGACTGTCATGTTAGCCGATGAATACTCTATGTTTTAAAAAAATAAAATCCAGTTGAGACACCATCACTATGAGCGGTTCTTCAACTGGATTTTTTTATTTTTTGTAAATCATTTTGATATGAGGCGTTGATTCAAAGATAAAAGGCTCTCCTTGAGTCACAAAACCGAATTTTTCATAAAGCCCCACGACTTGCTCCTGAGCTTCAATTTCAATCATTTTTCCCGGCCACTTTTTCTCACAAAGAATCAAAATTTCCTCTACCAATCTATTCCCTAGACCCTTTCCTCTGGCTGACGGGGCTGTCACAAGGCGACCAAAAACGACTTTTTCATCTTCCTCAAACACACGGGCATAGGCGTCTACTTCCTCTTGCTCATTAACATGAAAAATATGAACAGCTTTCAAGTCTTTTTCGTCCAATTCATGATAGATTCGCTCTTGCTCGACGACAAAGGTATCGATCCGCAGTTTTAAAAGCTTGTAAAATTCTAGTATATCCAATTCTTGCAAATATTTTTTATACCACATACTTGTTTCCGTCCTTGCTTTATTATATAATCATTGTAAATGCAACTATCAAAGGAGTTCTTATGGATTACCGTCAGTTATTTCGTCAAATGGGATTCATCTCCCGTCAAGCCATGATGAGAATGAACCAAGAAGCTAGCCAATACGGGCTTGATAATAATCTCTTTCTCATTCTTACTCGCATTGTCGAACACCCCGCCATCCATCAATCTCAGCTAGCAGAGCTGGTTCAGATTGACAAGACTACCCTGAGCCGGTCTCTAAGAAAGCTGGAAGAAAGAGGCTTGATTGTCAAAAAGACCAAGCAAGAGAATAAGAAATTCAAGGAGCTCTATCCACTGACTCCTGCACTAAAAGTATATGATAAGCTGATTGGCTACGAGGACAGATATATTCAGGCTAGTCTGCATCAACTGACTTCATCTGAACTCTTTCAGTTGGATCATATCTTACAGAAAATCCAAAACTCCCAACAAGAAGAAGTATAACACAACATAATTGCATTTGCAACTATGTGATATTAAAAACTAAAGCTATTAAAAGCGGCTGCTTGCAAGTAACTGAGAAGACACCCTCGTCTCTGCATGCAAAACCGCCTTAATAGCTTTTTAAGTTAGTTGATTGAAGTCCCAGATTTGATCCATCCAGCCTTCATAAAAATCGGGCTCGTGGCAGACCATAAGGATGCTGCCCTTGTATTCTTTCAGAGCGCGCTTGAGCTCCTCTTTGGCATCTACATCCAAGTGGTTAGTCGGCTCGTCCAGAACCAGAACATTATTTTCTCGGTTCATGAGGAGGCACAGTCGGACCTTGGCCTGCTCGCCACCTGAAAGAACCTGGATCTGGCTCTCGATATGCTTGGAAGTCAATCCACATCTAGCCAGAGCCGCTCGGACTTCTGCTTGATTTAGAGCTGGAAAGGCATTCCAAACCGCTTCGAGAGGTGTCTGACGATTGCCGCCCTCTACTTCCTGCTCGAAATAGCCCAGCTCTAGATAGTCCCCACGTTCGACCTGACCTGCGATAGGCGGGATAATCCCCAGCAAACTCTTGAGTAGGGTTGTTTTCCCAATCCCATTTGCCCCGATGATAGCCACCTTCTGATTGCGCTCAAAGGTAAGATTAAGAGGTTGAGTTAGAGGCCGGTCGTAGCCAATCTGCAAGTCCTTAGCTTGGAAGATAAAGCGGCCAGGTGTACGGGCAGGCTTGAAATCGAAGGATGGTTTTGGTTTCTCGCTTTGCAGCTCAATAATGTCCATCTTATCCAGCTTTTTCTGGCGGGACATGGCCATATTACGGGTCGCTACACGGGCTTTATTGCGAGCTACAAAATCCTTGAGGTCTGCAATTTCCTTCTGCTGGCGCTCGTAGGCTGCTTCCAGCTGAGATTTTTTCATCTCATAGACCTCTAGGAACTGATAATAATCACCAGAATAACGAGTCAGTTGCTGATTTTCCACATGGTAGACGATATTGATCACGTCATTCAAGAAAGGAATATCGTGCGAGATCAGGACAAAGGCGTTTTCATAGTTTTGGAGGTAGCGCTTGAGCCAGTCAATGTGCTCCGCATCCAGATAGTTGGTTGGCTCGTCCAAGAGCAGGATATCTGGTTTTTCCAGAAGCAGCTTAGCCAAAAGAACCTTGGTCCGCTGCCCACCAGATAACTCTGTCACATCGCTTTCCATACCGTAGTCCATGACACCTAGTGCTCGTGCAACTTCGTCAATCTTGGCATCTAGCGTATAGAAATCCCGGCTCTCCAAGCGGTCCTGCAGTTCGCCTACTTCTTCCATCAGGGCATCAACATCGGCCCCTTCCTCAGCCATGCTCATATAGATTTCATTGATACGAGCCTCGGTCTTGAAAAGCTCGTCAAATGCCGTACGCAAAACATCACGGACAGATTGACCTTGCTCCAAAACTGCATGCTGGTCCAGATAGCCAGCCGTCACATACTTGGACCACTCGACCTTCCCTTCGTCCGGCAGCATTTTGCCCGTCACAATGCTCATAAAGGTTGACTTCCCTTCACCGTTGGCACCAACCAGACCGATATGCTCTCCCTTGAGCAGACGGAAGGATACATCCTCAAAAATAGCCCGGTCCCCAAAACCGTGGCTGAGATTTTTTACTTCTAAAATACTCATCTTTTCTCCTCTACATTGATTGCAGTTTCTTGATTATACCATCTTAGGAAGCCAATTGGCAAGAAAATAAAAGAGGCTGGGACAAA
>NZ_JAPVZT010000010.1:0-89801 GCF_041432495.1 Streptococcus sp. 27098_8_73 | reverse complement strand
GTCCCACTCTCTTTTTTGTAACCAATTTCTTATATGGGAATTAGAAATTTTGCCTGTTTTATTTAAGACCGCACTTTAAAATTTTCATTTGATCTGCTTGGTCATTTTAGAGATTGCAAGGATGCATTTTTACATGAGGTTGATTTCAAACGGTATTTACCAGTTTAGCCAAGTATGATAAAATAGAAAAGTCACAGTATTAAGAAATTAAGGAGACAATGATGAAAAAAGTATTTAAATACACAGCCTTGCTTGTGGCAGGTGTGAGCTTAACAGCCTGTGCCTTGCTTCCAAGTCCAAATAAAAAACATTCTGGTAAGCCAAGCCAGGAAACGACTGTCAAAAAATCAGCCAGCAATGGGCAGGTTGATATCCAGATTAAGGATGGCCAGTTCATTATGCCAAGCAACGGATCAGCTGATGCCAAATACTTGGCCTTGTCTTTGGAAATTAAGAATAAAACAAATGATAAGATTATGATTTCCTCCTCAGACATTGGTTTTTATGATTCAGAGGGAGAAAAGATCCAGCCGGTCGGAGTCTATGACGACAAAGAAAACTTTAAAACACTGAGCTATGAAGATTTAGCGGAAGGAAAGACTCTTTCTGGTAATCTGGTCTTTAAGGTTGAAGATGGCAAGAAATATGAACTTCACTATGAGAAGAAATCCTACGGCTCCGATGAAAAAGCAGAACCCATCAAACTAAAAGTTGATCCTGCGAAATATCCGAATCACGTTGACGAATCAAAGAAATTAGCTTCTGATTACCTCAATGCTGTTTTCTTGGGAGGAGAAGCAAAGACAAAATCCTCCAAAGACAAAGGCGATTTGGTCTTAGGTGGCGATTTGGAGCAAGATAAGAAAGATTATAGAGCAGCTTTTGCAGCAGATTTCACACGTAAATTGCATGATTATCCATTTAGTGATGATGAAATCAATGCTTTCATTGATGCCTATGTGAAAAGTAATGCCAAACGCTCAGAAATTGATTACACAGTAGCCCAGTACATGCCAAATTCAATCGTTATCAAGATCAAACCGAGAACGGTCAGTCTAAATAAAACCATGTATACCTACCGTCAAGATTTTTATGACAAACATCGCTCTGAATATGGAAGTCTGAGTGACGTCTATAAAGCTACCGATAAGAGCTATGCTAATGACATGATGGCTGGAATGGATTCGCGTCCTCTCCTTACACCAGAACGAGATTATCAGTTGAAATTTGTCAAAACAGATGGCAAATGGGTCCTAGAGCGTGATTATTCTTATGAATCTATCGTCAGAGCTTTTGAAGGCGATATATCCTAATAGCAAGATGAGAGGGCGGATGCTTCATTCTGCTCTCTATTTATTTTGTTTCCTAGTCTAGCTTTGTGCTATACTGGAGCGTAGATATGTAGAGTAAAGGAGTCTACCATGAAAAAATTCTATGATAAATTAGTAAAAACGCGTCATCATCTCCATCAGCATCCAGAGCTGTCTGGCCAAGAATATGAAACAACAGCCTTTCTAAGCCGTTATTTGCAAGACTTAGGAATTAAAATTTTGGACTCTGGCTTAGAGACGGGTTTGATTGCCGAAATCGGTCAAGGAGACCCAGTTATCGCTTTAAGGGCAGATATTGATGCCCTGCCCATTTTAGAGAAGACAGGTCTGCCTTACGCTAGCCAAAATCCTGGTGTCATGCATGCCTGCGGCCATGATTTTCATCAGACTAGTCTTTTGGGAGCGGCGGAGTTGCTCAAGGCTATGGAAGAAGATTTACAGGGAACCATTCGATTGATTTTTCAGCCAGCTGAGGAAACCTCCCAAGGAGCCAGTCAAGTTCTGGCTACGGGTTTGCTGGATGATGTAGTTGCGATTATCGGTTTTCATAATATGCCCCAGTTAAAAGCTGGGCAAATGGCCTTGAAGCCGGGAGCTATGATGGCAGGCGTGGAAAAGTTTAAGGTGACTGTAGAGGGAGTCAGTAGCCATGCGGCTCGGCCGGACCTGGGAGTGGATACAGTGCTGACTCTGACCAGCATGATTCAAAATCTCCAAGCTCTGGTTTCTCGGACTGTCTCGCCCTTTGAGCCAGTTGTTTTATCTGTGACCCACATTGAGGCTGGAGCGACTTGGAATGTTCTGCCGCAAAATGGCTTCTTTGAAGGCACCATTCGTTGTTTTAATCCTGATTTGCAAAAGCGTTTGAAGGCGGATTTTATCCGTATTGTGGAGCATACAGCGGGGAATTTCGGTGCTAAGGCCACTATTATCTGGGATCAGACTCCGCCAGTGACCTATAATGATCCAGAATTAGCCGAGCTTATTTTTAAAAATTCTCAGAATATCGGGGAGCTACTGCCTGCCCAGCCGTCTTCAGCTGGCGAAGACTTTGCCTTTTACCAAGAAAAAATCCCTGGTGTCTTTGCTTTTATCGGCTCAAATGGTGCAGCAGATGCGCCTGACCTGCACCATGATAGCATGACGATTGATGATGCGGCCTTTCAGATTTCTGTGCCTTACTATGTCGAAAACGCCCTCTTCCTCCTCAAGCACTATAAGAAATAACTATAGTCTTTCATAGAAAATAAGAACTAGGCAATCTCCTCTTCTTTTGTTATCATAGAAAAACAAGATTTCGATATTTTCAAATAGTTTGAATAATCGAATCAGTGATAAAGAAAATCTATCACCTTGATAAAAAATATATAATGGTCAGGATTTTCGACTTTTGGTATGATAGAAACATGCTCTTTAGGAGGAGATAGAGATATGAATATTAAAAAAATATTGAAATACACTGCCACTGCTGTGGTAGGAAGTCTTGCAGTTGGGCTGCTTGTAGCCTGCTCGTCTTCTGCAAGTAAAGATAGTGCTACAAAGAAAAAGACGATTGAAGTCGGAACGGTTGGGACAACCAAGCCTTTCTCTTATGAAGATAAGGACGGAAAACTAACTGGTTACGAAATTGAAGTGCTTCGTGAAATCTTTAAAGGTTCAGATAAGTACGAAGTCAACTTCAACAAAACCAAATGGGCTTCTGTTTTCTCTGGCTTGGACAGTGACCGCTACCAAATCGGTGCCAATAACATCAGTTATTCAGAAGACCGTGCTGGTAAATACCTCTATACCAACCCTTACGCTAAAAACCCAACCGTCTTGGTGGTTCGTAAAGGAGTGAATATCAAGTCGCTGGACGATATCGGAGGCAAGTCTACGGAGGTTGTTCAAGGTACTTCAACAGCCAAACAACTGGAAAAGTACAATGAAGAACACAGTTCAAATCCCACAACCATCAACTACACAGATGGTACAATCCAGCAAATCTTGGCCAATTTGAATGATGGCCGTTCAGACTACAAGATCTTTGAGCGTATCACAGTAGATACCATCATCAAAGACCAAGGTTTAGATAATGTCGAAGTGATTGAACTTCCAAGTGACCAACAACCGTATGTCTATCCGATCCTTGCTTCAGGACAAGAAGAACTTCAAACCTTTATGAACAAGCGGATCAAGGAACTCTACGAGGATGGCACACTTGAAAAATTATCAAAAGAATTCTTTGGCGGCACTTATTTGCCAGATGCCAAGGATATCAAGTAAGTTCTGATTTTCTTTGCCCTAAGCAATCGGAAATAACTTACGACCCTTTCACTAAAAAAATATATTTTATAAGGAGATTATCTCATGAAATTGAAAAAATGGTTTGGTGCAACAGCGCTCTTAGCTGTAGCAGCATTTGGTTTGGCAGCTTGCTCGTCTTCAACATCTAAAGACGCTAAGTCAGCAGACAGTGCAACAGTGACTGTAAAAGTTGGTGTGATGAACCTCAGCGATACAGAAGAAGCACGTTGGGACAAGGTTCAGGAAATCCTTGATAAGGATAAAGCAGGTGTTAAATTGGAGTTTACCCAATTTACAGACTATTCTCAACCTAACCAAGCAGTTCGTGACGGCGATGTAGATATCAATGCCTTCCAGCATTACTACTACCTGAAAAACTGGAATAAAGAAAACAATGCTGACTTGGAGTCTGTAGCAGATACTTATATCGCACCAATCCGTCTTTACTCTGGTACTAAAGATGGCAAAAACAAATATACTGATGTGAAAGACATTCCAGAAAACGGAAGCATTGCTGTGCCAAATGACCCAACAAATGAAAGCCGTGCTTTGAACCTTCTTCAAGCAGCTGGTTTGATCAAGTTAGATGTAGATTCAACTAAGCTTGCGACTGTTGCTAACATCAAAGAAAACAAGAAAAACTTGAAAATTTCTGAATTGGATGCTTCTCAAACAGCAGCTTCTCTTACTTCTGTAGATGCAGCGGTTGTCAACAATACCTTCGTTCGCGAAGCTGGTATTGACTACAAGAGCGCTCTTTACAAAGAAAAGACAGATGAAAATTCTAAACTGTGGTACAACCTAATTGCTGCTAAGAAAGATTGGGAAAAATCTGACAAGGCAGACGCTATCAAGAAAATCATCAAGGCTTACCATACTGACGAAGTTAAAAAAGTCATTGAAGAGTCTTCAGATGGTATGGATCAACCAGTTTGGTAAGATTTTATAAAAAATAATTGAAGATAGAAAGGGCGGGGAATGGATTTCTCCAGCCCTTTATCTGCTATTAGTTAGAGTTTTTATTGGCAGAGATGATTTGGTGATTTTTGATGGAGAGCTGTAGACTTACAAGATAGCAGCTTTCGTGACTCATAGCAGGTCATCTTTAAACAGATGCGATTAGTAGGAGTTATACATGCCTTTCTCAACTGAGAGTGAACAAATTAAAAAGTTTGAAAATGATGAGGTGGCTCAACACTATTTTGAGGTGTTGCGGACCTTGATTTCTAAAAAATCTATCTTTGCCCAGCAAATTGGGCTCAAGGAGGTAGCTACCTATCTGGGAGAAATTTTCACTGCCGCGGGTGCTAAAGTGATGATTGATGACAGTTACACGGCTCCCTTTGTATTGGCAGAGTTTCAGTCGGACAATCCTGAAGCCAAGACTATCATTTTCTATCACCACTATGATACAGTGCCGGCCGATAATGACCAGCCTTGGACCAACGATCCTTTTACTCTGTCGGTCCACTACGGTGTTATGTATGGCCGCGGAGTCGATGATGACAAGGGCCACATTACGGCGCGTTTGACAGCGGTGCGTAAGTATATCCGAGAGAACGGTTCGCTGCCAGTCAATATCATCTTTATGATGGAGGGAGCAGAGGAGTCGGCTTCGACAGACTTGGATAAATATCTGGCTAAGCATAAGAAACATTTGCGGGGAGCAGATTTGCTGGTCTGGGAGCAGGGCACGCGTAATAATCTAGGCCAGCTAGAGATTTCTGGTGGGAATAAAGGCATTGTTACCTTTGATATGTCTGTTCGTAGTGCGGAAGTCGATATCCATTCTAGCTATGGGGGCGTCATCAATTCTGCTTCTTGGTACTTGATGGATGCTATCTCTAGCCTGCGTAGTGCGGACGGTCGAATCTTAGTGGAGGGCATCTATGAGCAAGTACAGGAGCCCAATGAGCGAGAGCTGGCTTTGATTGACCAATATGCTCTGAAGACACCAGAAGAATTGAAGGAAATCTACGGTCTCCAGCTTCCAGTCTTGAAGGAGGAAAGGCAGGAATTTCTCCGTCGCTTCTATTTTGAGCCAGCCATTAATATTGAAGGCTTCGGTTCGGGCTATCAGGGTCAGGGAGTCAAAACCATACTCCCAGCACATGCCTCTGCCAAGATGGAAGTACGCTTGGTACCAGGCTTGGAGCCCCATGATGTCTTGGACAAGATTCGCAAGCAACTGGACAAAAATGGCTATAATAAGGTAGAATTAACTTATACATTGGGAGAAATGAGCTATCGTAGCGATATGAGTGCCCCTTCCATCCTGAATGTGATTGAACTGGCCAAGGATTTTTATCCAGAAGGCATCTCAGTGCTTCCAACATCGGCAGGAACAGGGCCTATGCATACAGTCTTTGAGGCTTTGGAAGTTCCGATGGCTGCCTTTGGCTTGGGAAATGCTAACAGTCGAGATCATGGCGGCGATGAAAATGTCAAGATTGCCGATTATTATACCCATATTGAATTAATCAAGGAGTTAATCAGAAGTTATGAGCAATGAAATTATCAAATTAGACCGTATTGATGTCACATTTACACAGAAAAATCGTGTCATCAAGGCGGTTGAAGATGTGACCATTCACATCAATCAGGGAGATATTTACGGTATCGTGGGTTATTCTGGTGCCGGAAAGTCAACTTTGGTGCGGGTTATTAACCTCCTGCAGAAGCCATCTGGTGGTCGCATCACTGTGGATGGGACAGTCCTATACGACAAGGGGACAGTCCAGCTGAATGCGGCTCAACTGCGGGAAAAGCGAAAAGATATTGGTATGATTTTCCAGCATTTCAATCTGATGGCTCAGATGACGGCCAAGGAAAATGTCGCATTTGCCTTGAAGCACTCAACTTTGTCTGCTGCTGAAAAAGAGGAGAAGGTTCGTAAACTTTTAGAACTGGTTGGTCTGGAAGATCGAGCGGATAATTATCCGTCTCAACTGTCTGGTGGGCAGAAGCAGCGTGTGGCGATTGCTAGAGCCTTGGCCAATGATCCAAAAATCTTGATTTCAGATGAAGCGACTTCGGCATTGGATCCTAAAACAACCAAGCAAATTTTGGCCTTGCTTCAGGATTTGAATCAAAAGTTGGGGCTGACGATTGTACTCATCACGCACGAAATGCAGATTGTCAAAGATATTGCCAATCGTGTAGCTGTTATGCAGAATGGAAAATTGATCGAGGAAGGCTCGGTTTTGGATATCTTTACCAATCCACAGAACGAATTGACCCAAGACTTTATCACCACGGCAACAGGCATCACTGAAGCGATGGTTAAAATCAATCAGCAGAAGATTGTGCAAGATTTGCCAGCGGATTCTGTCTTGGCGCATTTGAAGTATGCTGGTACGGTGACAGATACAGCCATTATCAACGATATCTACAAGCAGTATCAGGTTTCGGCCAATATTTTACATGCTAACATTGAGATTTTAGACAATGTGCCTGTCGGGGAGATGGTAGTCATTTTGTCAGGGAATGCAGAAAATCTTGCGTCTGCTCAAAGCAATTTACAAGCTGCTGGCATAGAATTAAAGGTGCTTAAGGGAGGAATTTAGATTGATAGACTTGATTAAAACATTTTTGCCCAATGTCTATAAGATGGGCTGGGCTGGTCAGGCTGGCTGGGGAACAGCGATTTATCTGACCCTTTATATGACGATTATTTCTTTCCTGATCGGTGGGATTCTAGGCTTGATCGCTGGACTTTTCCTGGTATTGACAGCGCCTGGTGGTATTTTAGAAAATAAAACAGCCTTTTTCATCTTGGACAAGGTCACATCCATCTTTCGGGCAATTCCCTTTATCATTCTCCTAGCTTTGATCAATCCTTTCACACGGATGATTGTGGGGACAGGGATTGGTCCAACAGCAGCTCTGGTGCCACTATCTTTGGCGGTCTTCCCTTTCTTTGCCCGTCAGGTACAGGTGGTTCTATCAGAATTAGATCGCGGGGTGATTGAAGCAGCGCAGGCGGTTGGAGCTAACTCATGGGATATCATTGGTGTTTACCTGCGCGAAGGCTTACCAGACTTGATTCGGGTGACAACAGTGACCCTAATCTCGCTAGTTGGTGAAACAGCTATGGCGGGAGCGATCGGTGCAGGTGGCCTTGGGAACGTAGCGATTGCCTATGGTTATCAACGTTTCAACCAAGACGTGACCATTTTAGCGACTGTTTTGCTCTTGCTTCTTATCTTCTTTATCCAGTTTCTGGGAGATTTCCTAACTAGAAAGATCAGTCATCGCTAGACAGAGAGTGGGACAGAAATCGGTAATTCGTTAGAATTCGATTTCGTCGTCCCACCTCCGCACAGTTGAGTAGGGTTCTATTACGCTGATGAAATCAGCGTAATAGAACCCACTCAACCACTGCGTCTTGCTCGACAATCCAAAGACAATTTAGAGGCTCGGACTTTTGTCCCAGCCTCCTTTTGTCAGCTATCTTCCTTTGAAAAGTCTGAAAGTTTAATTTACATTCTATTTTCATAATGCTATAATAAATAAAGCTAAGTATAGAAAAATAGTATAATACATTACTTCTTGGCAGTGCTGGATTTTGCCCATGCCGAGGAAAGTTGCTTTAATAAACAATTAGTTTTCCTAGGAAGAAAGCTTATCAAGGATGCTAGATCTACAAACCTTGCTAGAACTTCCTCCTGCAGCAAGGATGGCAAAGCATGAAATGCGCATTTGCACGTATCAAGGATATAGCTATCAATAGTTTTATGAAGTTTTAGCTTCACAATTAGAAAGGATTCAATAATGACATCGTTAACACTGAAAGAGTTGAAATGGACGGGAGTTTTTGCTCTGCTCTACTTTCTCTGTGTCGGACTAGGAGTACTAGTAGGGCACTTTTTTGACAATGCTGGCAATATGCTCTATGCTCCAGTCTTTGCTGCAGTTTTTGGTGGAAGCGTTTATATGTTGCTGCAAAGCAAGATTAAAAAATTTGGAGCGATCAGCTTAGTAGGCCTAATAATGGGAGGTTTTTTCCTCCTGTCTGGTCATTTTATGATTGCTGGTTTGCCGGGCTTGGTGTTCGGTCTCTTGGCGGACATGATTGCAGGCTTGGGCAAATACGAAAATAAATTCTTGAATCTGATTTCCTTTGTTTGTTTCTCTTTTGTCAATTCGGGGCCTATTATCCTCATGTGGCTAGCACGTCAGGCTTATATTGATAGCTTGGTAGCGCGTGGTAAGACAGCAGAATACATCAATCGGATTTTGCTGCCGTTGGATTTCCCGACCATTGCTAGTTTTATCGTGATGGTAGTGGCAGGTGCTTTAATCGGTGGTCTGTTCGGCCAATATCTGGTAAAGAAACGCAGTGAAAAAGCTGATTTTCAGTCATAAAAAAGTTAAGCAAGACAAAAGTTGCCGGACTTTCCTATCCTAGCTTGCTCAAGGAATTGTTCTGGCATAAGTTTGATCCAGAAAAAAACTAGCTTGCATGCTATATCTTTGAGAAATAGACGGTTATAAAAAAATCCTATGCCTCCAGCTCTAGCGAAAAGAGCCTAATTTTGGTAAGATTAGAAGACTTGGAGAATATCAGGCTCAAGGCCTGGGAGGAATAAGATGAACAACATATTAGTGCTGCAGTCGGACTTCGGTCTGGTAGATGGAGCAGTGTCAGCTATGATCGGAGTAGCTTTGGAGGAATCACCAACGCTGAAAATCCATCATTTGACCCATGACATCACTCCTTACAATATCTTTGAGGGCAGTTATCGTCTCTTTCAGACGGTAGATTATTGGCCAGAGGGAACGACCTTTGTTTCGGTCGTGGATCCGGGAGTGGGTTCTAAGCGGAAAAGCGTGGTTGCTAAGACCAGCAAAAATCAATATATCGTGACACCTGATAATGGTACTCTGTCCTTTATCAAAAAGCATGTCGGTATCGTAGCTATTCGTGAGATTTCAGAAGTGGAAAATCGTCGCAAGAATACCGAGCATTCTTATACCTTCCACGGGCGAGATGTCTATGCCTACACAGGTGCCAAGCTAGCTAGCGGCCACATCAGTTTTGAGGAAGTTGGCCCAGAACTGAGTGTCGAAGAAATTGTTGAAATCCCTGTTGTCGAAACAAGGCTGGCGGATAATTTTGTCAGCGGAGCTATTGATATTTTGGATGTTCGCTTTGGCTCGCTTTGGACTTCGATTACGCGCGAGGAATTCTGCACCTTAGAGCCCAACTTTGGCGACCGCTTTGAAGTCACTATCTACAACAATGACATGCTGGTTTATCAAAACCAAGTGACCTATGGCAAGTCCTTTGCGGATGTCCGCATTGGTCAGCCGATTTTGTACATCAATTCCCTCTATCGGGTGGGCTTGGCTATTAACCAAGGTTCTTTTGCCAAGGCTTATAATGTTGGTGTCGGTGCTCAATGGCATATTGAGATTAAACGTATAGAAAATTAAAGGAGAACATTATGAAAAAGAAATTGTTAGATACAAAGTTTACTATTAAAGAAGTTGTTGCAACGGGGATTGGAGCTGCACTTTTTGTAGTTATCGGAATGATTAGCATTCCAACACCTGTCCCAAATACCAGTATTCAGTTGCAATATGCGGTTCAGGCCCTCTTCAGTGTCGTTTTTGGTCCCTTTGTTGGCTTCCTGATGGGCTTGATTGGTCACGTTATCAAAGATGCTATGGCTGGCTACGGTCTCTGGTGGTCATGGATTATCGCTAGTGCCTTCTTTGGTTTCATTCTCGGTTTGTTTAAAAATCGCATTCGTGCAGCAGAAGGTATCTTTGAAGTGAAGGACATCGTCAACTTCAATATCTTCCAGCTTTTGGCCAATGCTTTTGTCTGGCTCTTGGTCGCTCCGATTGGTGATATCTTGATTTATAGCGAGCCGGTCAATAAGGTCTTTGTGCAAGGCTTTGTAGCAACTCTTTCCAATGGAGTGACAGTTGCCGTAGCAGGAACCTTGCTCTTACTAGCCTACGCTCGTACTCAGACTCGCTCAGGTAGCCTTAAGAAAGATTAATCAAACTAGATATTACAAGATTGGGAAAGTCCCAATCTTTTTTTGTACAAAATAAAAAACAAAATGTAATTTATATATTGCATTATTTAAAATATATTGTATAATGGATTTATGAAGACGAAAGGAGCGCAAATATGAATAAGAAAGGGAATAATCTGCTTACACTACTTATTTGTCTTGTATTGGCGATAGTTCTACTAGTTGTTGGCATGATTCAGAAAGATCAAACCTTTATCATAATCGCTTGTGCTAATGCCGCCCTTGGCTCTGCTTTCTACGCCATAGACGGGCAAAAGAATGACGATAAGGATGGTGGCCATGGCAAAAAATCTTAGGTTAAAAATGGCAAGGGCTGAGCATGACATGACTCAAGGCGACTTGGCTGATGCCATTGGTGTGACTCGTCAGACCATTGGCCTGATTGAGGCAGGCAAGTACAATCCCAGTCTTAGTCTATGCTTGGCCATTTGCAAATGCCTCAATAAAACGCTGGATCAGTTGTTTTGGGAAGAATAGGAAGAAAGTGAGAAAGAAAATGAAGGACAAACCACAAAAAGTCTATACAGACGAGCGGACTTTACAACTTGAACGAAAATTAGGCAATGAAGTTGCATTTTTTGCGATCATTTTACTCCTTATTTCTATTTTTATCAAAATTATGATCTGGCATGTGCCAGTAGAAGGCTACTTACCAGAAATCTTGATTATTTTAGGGATGGAGCTATATGCAGGAATTCGGAGCTGGCAGTTGGGACTTGATATCAGACGCTACAAGCCATCTATTGGGCATAGGAGTTTCAGAAGTCGTTTGGCCAATGGAGCTATCTTAGCGATTGTAATCGTGGCTGTTCAGATGTGGAGTGGAAATTCAGCTCTTCGACCATTCTTTCGCCATCATCCAATTTTGCAATTTATTTTTATTTTAGCTTTGATAACTGCATTTTCTAGTATATTTGATCAGTTGGTCGATCATTTTTATCAGAAGAGACAGGTTTTATTGGACCAAGAACTAGAAAATGATGAGAATTAGAATCAATGAATCTTCAACCTATAAATAAGAAAGTGAGAAAGAAAATGAAGAAGCAGCCGGTTATAAAAGATGAACGAACAGAAAAATTGGACGGCAAAGTTGCGGGAGAACTAGTACTAGGAATGTTCCTTTTCTTGGCTATCTCTGTATTTTTCAAAGCCTATGTCCTTCATCTAAGCTTGCTGGCCTATCTGCCAGAAGGTATTCTGCTTACCCTAGTAGGTCTATATGCCTTGCTTCGTCGCATAAGCCTAGGCATTGATGTTGGTGATATGGTGAGAAAGGAAAAATGGCCAGAGCGTTTTGGCGGTGGAGTCGTCTTTGTTCTCATCCTTATGGGCATTGATTTCTTTGGTCAGCGAGAAAATCTGGCTAGCATGTTCAGCATTTTGTATCTGCTCAAGCTGGCTTTTGCAATGATACTGTTTCTGCTTGGAAGCTTGATGATGGACAAGATCAGTCTTTACCTAAACGGCAAAGGTCAGGCAAAGCTCGATCAGGAATTGGAGGATGAAGAATGACTTGGTGGAAACGATTGATCTGGGTTGGCTGCGCTTTTTTAGCCTTGGCCTTGTATATCCTCCCTATGCTGTTTCAGCAGCTAGCAATAATTTATCAATTTCCTAAACATTGGACCATTGGTCTTGGACTTTCGCTGATAATCCTCATTTTACTGGTATTTGTCGCGGTAGCAAAGAAAACTGGCATCCTATCTCCATCTGGAAAAATTTTTCAAAAAGGAGACGGGAAACGAATTGCTCTCAGCCTCTTAGGCATGTTGCTCATATCTGTCCTTGGGACGGTATTACTCCGATGGCTGCATGGCGAGGTGACAACGGCTAATCAGGCATCTTTGATGGAGGAGTTCCGAAGAGGAGATGTAATTTTATTGTCCATCATGCTTGGAATTTTAGCGCCCATCGCAGAAGAAATTATTTTCCGTGGCATCATTCCTCTAAAAATCTTTAAAGGCTATGAAAACTGGGGCTATATCATAGGCGGACTGCTCTTTGCGATTTTTCATGGCCCAACTAATATCATGTCTTTTGTGATTTATGGTGGTGCTTCTGTGATTTTGACCTTGCTGGCTTGTCAAACTCGGCGCTTGGAAGTCAGTATTGCAGTTCACATGATTAATAACGGACTTCCTGCCATTCTTATGTTGTTAATCCCTATTTTTGGAGTAGAAGTATAGGAGTTTGAAATGAAAATAAAACTTATTAAACGTCAAATCTTAGACGAACGCGAAGAACAACTGGTCAACAAGGCTGGTATGGAGAGTTTCAGTCTCATGCTATGTGGCAGTTTAGCTTTATATATGGGTTCTGTAGCTATGAATGGGGGAGTCGTTCACTATCAGCCCTTCTTGCTTTTGATTCTCATCACCAGTTTTTATTTCATGTGTCGCACTCAGTATCTGGGAGCTAATTATTACAATAGTTTCAGTCTGACTATCTGGGGTGTGCTGGCTGCGACAGGCTTTCTGACCCTTTTGATTGCCTGCCAGAATTTTCAGCTCAATCATGCTATTTATCATAATAGTGTTTTTCACCCCATGTTCCTATTTGTTATTTTAATTACTTTTGTCATTCACTTTCCTTTTATGCTGCTGGTCAATATTCTCTTAGAGATCCTCAGCAAGTGGCAGAAGAAGCGCTTTGAAAAATATTTAGAAGAATTGGAGAAAGAGGGCTAAGGTGCTTTTCTGCATAGAGATTCCAGCTCTGCTATTTTCCAAACAAATTTTTTGCCCAGTTTTTTCAATCAGGTTATAATAAATAGATGAATTAAAAAATTCAGAAAATTTATAAAGAAATGAGAGTTGAAATCTTATGGCAAAAGATATTCGCGTCCTACTTTACTACAAATATGTTCCGATTGAGAATGCTGAGAAATTTGCAGCTGATCATCTGGCCTTCTGTAAATCTATCGGTCTGAAAGGCCGTATCTTGGTAGCAGATGAGGGAATCAACGGAACGGTTTCTGGTGACTATGAAACCACTCAAAAATACATGGATTATGTGCACAGCCTTCCAGGCATGGAAGACCTTTGGTTCAAGATTGACGAAGAAAATGAGCAAGCCTTCAAGAAAATGTTTGTTCGCTACAAGAAAGAAATCGTTCACTTGGGCTTGGAAGACAATGATTTTGATAATGACATCAACCCGCTGGAAACGACAGGAGCTTACTTGTCTCCAAAAGAGTTCAAAGAAGCCCTTCTTGATGAAGACACTGTTGTCCTAGACACTCGTAACGACTATGAGTACGATCTAGGTCACTTCCGTGGAGCCATTCGCCCAGACATCCGCAACTTCCGCGAATTGCCGCAATGGGTTCGTGATAACAAAGAGAAGTTCATGGACAAGCGCGTGGTTGTTTACTGTACTGGTGGTGTTCGCTGTGAGAAATTCTCAGGCTGGATGGTGCGTGAAGGATATAAGGATGTCGGTCAGCTTCATGGCGGTATCGCGACTTACGGCAAGGATCCAGAAGTTCAAGGTGAGCTTTGGGACGGCAAGATGTATGTCTTTGATGAGCGTATCTCCGTTGATATCAACCATGTTGATCCAGTTGTGATTGGGAAAGACTGGTTTGACGGGACTCCTTGCGAGCGCTATGTCAACTGTGGCAATCCAGAGTGTAACCGCCGCATCCTGACTTCAGAAGAAAACGAAGACAAGTACCTCCGTGGCTGCTCTCACGAATGCCGTGTTCATCCTCGCAACCGCTATGTTTCAGAAAATGAATTGACACAAGCAGAAGTGGTGGAGCGTTTGGCTGCGATTGGAGAAAGCTTGGAAACATTGGTAGCTCAGTAATTTAATCGTGAAGATAAAAAACTTTAGACAAATAGTGTCTAAAGTTTTTTCATTATTCAGATTTCGATGTTTTGTCCCTTCTTTTTGATGTGATATAATGGGCTTAAATAAATGGGAAAGGAGCAAGTCTATGTCTAAAGCTATCATGGAAGAAGTGGCAGCCTATTTGCGTCAGCATGCAGATGAAGAGCTGAGTCTGACCAATTTGGCTCATCATTTCCATTATAGTCCTTCCCATCTATCCAGAACTTTCAAGAAAAAGATGGGCTTTTCTATCAAGCAATATATGGAAGCTCTTAAGATGGAAAAAGGGATTTAGGAGATTGTAGAAGGCCGGCAAAATGTGACTGAGACCTCTATGGAAGCTGGTTATGATAGTCTAGGCAGTTTTTCCAATACTTTTAAGCGGCATACTGGACTTTCGCCTAAAAAATATTATCAGGAATCAACCAAGGCTTATGATTTTATGGTCAAACAGCTGGATGAGAAGGGAGCTTTCTTGCATCAGGATCCCGACTGTAAAAGTGGCAATCGGTTGACTGTGACGCTATCTTATCCTGAGGGGTATGAACCACGCATTAGTTGTATCGGGCTTTTTAAAACCCGCATACCTAAAGAAGAGCCAGTTATCGGAGTAGCACTTAGTCAGGAGAGACAGTTTACTTTTGAAAATGTACCCGATGGTCACTACTATCTTTTGGCCTGTGAATTGCTGGAGGATTTACGCCTAACTAAAAACTATGTCTTGAAGCATAACTTTCGCTGGGGCAGCGATGAGCCTCTCACTTTTTCAGGCGATAGCATCTATCAGGAGGAAATCAGCATGCGCAGGCCCTTGCCCAGTGATCCACCTATTACAGTTAATCTTCCAGTTTTAATCATGCGTTCCCTAGCCAAACAAGCGCAATTGAGAATAAGAAAATTTTTATCTTAATTGATAAACTGATACTAGAGATTTATTCTCAGTTATAAACAATTGGAGGAACAATAATGAAATTAGACGTGTTTTTAAGTTTTAATGGTCAGGCCGAAGAAGCTTTTCGTTTCTATGCAGATCTTTTTCAGACAGAGATAAAGGGACTTGTCCGAGCCAGTGAGATGATGGATCCAGCAGACCTTCCTGCAGAAAAACGAGATAAGATTGCCTGGATTGCCTTAGATTCGGGAAACTTGACCCTGAATGGAGAGGATGTAGGCATTTTTAACGACCTATCTATTCCTAGCAATCATCAGCCCAATCAATGGTTAGTTCTGAGTCCAGGTAGTAGAGAAGAAGCCGATGAGCTCTTTGCTAAGCTTGCTGAAGGTGGACGGATTCTCTATGCTCTAGAGAATCAAGCTTTTGCTAAGTTTTATGGCCGCTTGATTGACCGTTTTGGTATCGGCTGGGATGTGATGATGAAGTAGGGGAGAGCGATGGCATATAGTAAATCTTTGGCTCAACAGATTCGTACCATTTTAGCTACTGAACTTTCTCCTCGTGTTTTTGAAGAAGAGGTAGAAGAGAAGAAGATGTTTGGTGGCTTGGCTTTTATGGTCCGAGGCAAGATGACCGTTACTGTGAGTTCGAGAGGTCAAGAGCTTGTCATGGTCCGCATAGGTAAGGAACTGGAAAAGCAGGTCCTGCCTAAAAATGGTGCCAGTGTCACAGTGATGAAGAATAGGCTTTATCATGGCTATATTGATTTAGATAGCGAGGGACAAAAGGAACTGTCTTACTGGATCAAGCTAGCTTTGGACTACAATCAGGAGCTGACGCAAAAATGAAGTGATAGAACGTTTGACTGCGATTGGAGAAAGTTTAAATGAAGTAAGTCCTGCATAAAGAATCAAAAACAGTCCACTGGGGCTGTTTTTGATGTGGAAAGACAAGCTGTTTAGTAAAGGGGTTCAGCGTTACGTATTTTAGGATGATGGTATGGCAAGCTAGTATTTTTAGAAATAAATCTAGAAAATCTCTTATAGCTCTATTTTTCTAGTTGTAGGTCTTTATTTTACATTCTTGTAGCATATATTATAATATAACAAGATAATATAAGGAGGTTTACTTTATGAGTATTACATTTTCCATTCCAAATAAACGGGGTTTTCTAGGATTTCAGAAAGTTTTAAAAATCAGTGAATTGCTTGGATTTGTTGATGGACTTGAACCCCACCCTATACAGAAAGAGTTTGTGTACCTTGGACTAGATAAGCTTGCTCTATTGAAATGCTGGGTTCCTGCAAAGTCAGGTCGTTATATTGACTTGGAATATGATAAGACTCAACAAACTTACAATGTGCGGATTCTGACTCCTTCAACACTTGCTGATTGGTCTCAGGCCCTTACTTTGATTTCTAAGCTATCAAGTCGTTTGGGGACAAGCATCCGTGATGAACATGGTAGAGAATATAGCAGTTCAAGTGTCTGGGACTACCCTTATCAAGAGGACATAGTTTTTGGCTTGGAGGACTTTCTAAAATCAGGCTATGAGCTTGTGTATCAAGATGGTATTCGGAGAACGCTTGCCCTGAGTCTACATCTGGTGGAAGGTTTCTTGAAGGCAGATAATCCTGCTCAGAGTTATAGCGATTTTTTCACCACTCGACAGTATATTGGTGCCTATGACGCTCAAAGTAAATTTTATGGAAGTGAGCAGAGTGAAAAAATTTTAGGGACCTATACGCTAACTGCTGGTGTTGATACAATCCTTCCTCTCGTACCTACCCTCGCACCAGAAGATACTGAATATATTGATGAATCAAAACTTAGCTGGTGCTGTAATCTGGTCGGATGTGATGATGCAGACCCGGACAATCTGGAGAAATTCTTTATTTACAAGAGAATTTCATATTCAGATTTTTTGGACAAGCTTCCTGAAAATATGACACAATTATTTGATGCTGAGAAAGTTCTTGTTTCTGCTATGACTTTTGCCCAAATGAAAGCTCTCTTTGAAGATTGTCAGGAGTTTGTTTTGTAGTCTTTGTTCATGCCAAGACTGGACTCAGCCAGTTTAGCTTCCATTTATGGATGAATAATCTTTTTATGTGAAAACTCTCATTCAGATTGACTGCCCTCCGATAGCTAGATATTAATCTAGCGCTTGGAGGGCAGTTGCTTTATCCCAATCTTTTTTGTTCTAAAATGCGCTTGAACCCATCCTTGCTATAGAGTCTGCCTATATCCTTGGCTAGCTAGAAAATATGCTGGTGATAGTCAGTAGACAGCCTTTTTATGATACAATAGTAGGATAGAGTCAGTGGACGCTAGCTGGCTATTTCGTGCTAAAGAAAGGTATAAAAGAAGTCGATGATTCTTGAAGAGTTTGATCAAAATCGTAAGGCCATCATTAATCCAGAGGATTTGATAGAGCCTATTGAAGGCTTTCCGCAGACGGCAGTGTCCTGCTTTGCTCGGGAGACCTTTGCCCGAATGTTGGCGGATTTTGACCATGAGTTGATTACGACGACATCTATGGCCAACATTGAAATTCCTATTTATCGGGTTTTTGCGGATGGGCAGGAGCTAACTCTTTTTAATGCTCCAGTTGGGGCTTCTGCTTGTGTGGCTATTCTGGAGGATTTAATTGCTTTTGGTATGAGAAAGCTGGTTCTCTTTGGGACTTGTGGTGTGCTGGACGAGGACATCAAAGAAGCATCCATTATTATTCCGACAGCAGCCTTGCGTGATGAGGGGACTAGCTATCATTACCAGCCGGCTAGTTCGGAGATAGCGGTCAATGTTGGCTTGCAGAATTTTCTCTTGAATTTCCTTGAACAGCGAGGGATTTCCCATAGCTTGGGCAAGGTTTGGACGACCGACGGTATTTTCCGAGAGACTGCGGACAAGCTGCGCAGGCGAAAAGAGGCGGGAGCTATCTGTGTGGATATGGAGTGCTCGGCTGTAGCGGCTCTGGCGGCCTTTCGTGGCGTTCAAATTTGCCAGTTCTTTTATGCGGCGGATCATTTGTCTGAGGAGGCTTGGGACATGCGCAATCTGGCTAATCACGCGGACTTAGACGAGAAAGACAAGGTGGCCAATCTGGCGATTCAGATCGCTCTGGCCTTATAGAAAAACATGAAAAAACCAATTATTCAATTTGAAGATTTTAGTTTTCAATATCAGGCTCAGTCGGAGCCGACTTTGAAGCATATCAATCTGACCATTTATGAAGGGGAAAAGGTGCTGCTGATTGGACCGTCTGGCTCTGGTAAGTCAACCCTGGGTCAGTGTTTAAACGGCATTATTCCCAATATTTACAAGGGACAGGCCAGTGGCCAACTCTTGATTAAGGGGCAGCCATCCTTTGATAGCAGTATTTATGACAAGTCCAATCTTGTCAGCACGGTTTTGCAGGACACAGATGGGCAGTTTATCGGGCTTAGTGTAGCAGAGGATCTGGCCTTTGCCCTGGAAAATGATATGGTGGACTTGCCCTTGATGCGGGAGAAAGTCCTGCGTTGGGCCAAGCAGCTAGACCTAGAGCAGCTTTTGGACCACCGTCCTCAAGACTTGTCTGGTGGGCAGAAGCAGCGGGTCAGTCTGGCGGGTGTCTTAATTGATGAGAGTCCAATTTTGCTGTTTGATGAGCCTTTGGCCAATCTCGATCCCAAGTCTGGTCAGGATACGATTGACCTGATTGATCAGATTCATAGAGAAGCTGCGACCACGACCATCATCATCGAGCATCGCTTAGAAGACGTTCTTTATCGACCTGTTGACCGAGTTGTCTTCGTCAATGATGGGCAAATCCTCTTTAACGGTGCGCCAGATGATCTGCTCAAGACGGAGCTCTTAGCGGAAAATGGGATTCGAGAACCTCTCTATATCACAGCCTTGCGGCAGCTTGGTTTTGATGTGGCAAGCGCGACTCATCTGGCTGATTTAACCGAGCTGGAACTTACAGGACTTTCGCAGAATCTGACCGACCAAAAAGCAGAGCAGATTGACAGTAGGCACGAGGCCCTTTTAGAACTCGACCATGTTTCCTTTGCTTATCAGAGCGATAGACCTATTTTGCGGGATATCAGTTTGAAGATTTTCAAGGGTGAGCGGATAGCCATAGTTGGGAAAAATGGAGCTGGCAAGTCTACGCTAGCCAAGGCTCTCTGTCGTTTTATTGATACAGAAGGGCAATATCATTGGCAGGGACAGGATATCAAGGGAGACTCTATCAAGGATCGAGCAGAGCGGATTGGTTATGTCCTGCAAAATCCCAATCAGATGATTTCGACCACAATGATTTTTGATGAAGTGGCTTTGGGACTGCGGTTGCGTGGTTTGGCAGAAGCAGAGATTGAAGAAAGGGTTCATGCTGTGCTCAAAACTTGTGGCCTCTATGAATTCCGCAGTTGGCCAATCTCAGCCCTGTCTTTTGGTCAGAAGAAGCGGGTGACCATTGCTTCTATCTTGGTGCTGAATCCAGAGATTATCCTTTTGGATGAGCCAACAGCTGGTCAGGATCAGCGCCATTATACAGAAATGATGGACTTTCTCGATGAGCTAAACCAGCAGGGACACACGATTATCATGATTACCCATGATATGCAGCTTATGCTGGATTATTCGGATCGGGCCATCGTGGTGGTGGACGGCCAGATTTTAGCAGACCAGTCGCCTGCTCAGGTTTTGTCCAATCATGAGTTGATTGCAGCGGCAAATCTAAAGGAAACTTCGATTTTTAGTCTAGCTGAGAAGCTGGGAGTGGATCCGCTAGCTCTGACTCAATTTTACATGCGAAAAAAGGAGGAAAGTCATGTTTAATCAACAGAAATTGATTGGCTACCATGCCGGAAAGACTTTTCTCCATGCTCTTTCTGGTGCCAGCAAACTGATCTTTTTTATCTTGGTTTCAGTGGCAGCCATGATGAGCTACGATACGCGGTTCCTCCTTCTTGTGGCTCTGGCTTCCCTGATGTTATTTCGAGTGTCTGAGATTCGGCTGAAAGATATTTCTTTCGTTTTGGCTTTTGCGGGAACTTTTGCAGCGCTGAATATTCTCATGGTCTATCTCTTTGCCCCTCAGTATGGGGTGGAAATTTACGGAGCCAAGAATCTGCTCTGGACAGGATGGGGAGCTTATAATCTCACGCTTCAGGAGCTCTTTTATCTCTTGAATCTTTTGCTCAAGTATTTCTCAACGATTCCCCTAGCGGTGATCTTTCTCATGACCACCCATCCCAGTCAATTTGCTTCCAGTCTGAACCAAATCGGCCTTTCTTATAAAATTGCCTATGCGGTCAGCCTGACCCTGCGTTATATTCCAGATTTGCAGGAGGAATTTTACCTCATCAAGATGTCTCAAGAGGCGCGTGGGCAAGAATTATCCAAAAAGGCTCCCCTCAGCAAGCGGGTCAAGGGCAATCTGCAAATCGTCATTCCCCTGATTTTCAGCTCGCTTGAGCGAATCAATACGATCGCGACGGCCATGGAGCTACGCCGCTTTGGGAAAAACAAGAAGCGGACCTGGTACACCCAGCAAGCCTTCGGAAAACTAGACAAACTTGTAATCGTGGTGTCTGTCCTTCTACTAGCCCTCAGCCTTCTTCTTTTCGTTGTCAATCAAGGACGCTTTTATAATCCTTGGGCCTAGGCTAAAGGTGGAAAACGAGCCATGTTTGGATTGAGAGGATAATTGGTGCAAGAAAAAATAAATGTTAAATTTTATAAGGAATTAGTTTTTCCTGTTTTTTGTGGTCTAGGGGCTTTCGTTTTGCTCTTGGCTTTGTCACAGACAGATGAAGTCGGGGGGAGAATGACCCTGATTTTAATCATCTTGCTAATGGCAATGAGTGGTCTCTTTACTTGCCTTGCTATAGTCAATAGAGAAAAGAGTTTGCGACGCTGTCAAGAACTTTATTCTCACTTTCCAGAGCTAGAAAAGGATTTTCAACTAATTTATAGCGATTCTCGTTATGTGCGTGAAAGCCTATCTCTCTATCTCTATAAGGATGCCATCATACGGGTTGATGCTTATTTCCAATTTCTCATGCTTTCTGACTTAGCTGATGTGACCATTAAGATTGAGGAAGTGCAAGAAACAAAGTATGCAAAAGTTCATCACCTGTATCTGTATTACAATCCAATGAGTTCTAACAAAGATATTCGTCTGGCTTTTGGACCTTATACGGATCAAAAATATATTGACTTATTACAGTTTTTAGATGTGATAAATCAAGTTGCCCCTCGGATTCGAATCTATAATGAAGCTATGGAAAAATAGTATGGTCTAACAAACATAAAAAACCAGGTAAATTTAACAGGCCTCCCAAAGAGTTAGATACAAAAATCTAACCTTTCGGGAGGCCTGTTAAAGTAGAATGCTTTTTGTTTGATTCAATGGACTTTACTCGTTTTCAGTTGCCACAAAATTTTGTTGGTAATTTTGCTGCTCTTGATAGGGATTTTGGCTAAATTGCTGATTTTGGTAGTCTGTATTATTATAGGAACCATTGCTAACGAGTTCATATTTTGTAGGCTGACAATAAAAAATAAACAGAATCAAACGGCCAAAAAGTGGGACCAAGTACAAAAAGAGAAGAGCCCAATGATAGCCACCATCTCGCAATCGTCGAACTTGAATGGCGAGAGAGGGAAGCAGAATTGCAATGTAATAGATAACCATCAGGCCAGCAAAGGCGGTAGATAAGGCTCCTCCAGTCTCAGAGTTCAAAACCGTCTCAATCAGAAGAGCAGTACAAAGTATTAGTATCATTACTAAAAAATGGCAGAGAATTGGCCACCAATATTCTGGGCGAGTTGAGCGACCGGTGAAATCCACATAGCCCTTCCAAAATTTTTTATATGCATCAATCATGTAGTAATCTCCTTAAATCATGTAGTAATCTCCATAAATATTTTTTATATAGTCCACTGTATTTAGCAAGGATTGGCAAGTTTTGGGGAAATAGCGATCTTTGGCTAGAACAAAATAGATGGCTAAATCAAGCTGTTTTATTATAGCCCTAGAGAAAAATTATGAACAAACTAAGAAGCTTGTTTTGTTTCTCAACTGATTTGATGAATAGAGCTGTTCTTTACTATTACTATCGTCGAAAGAAACTATGGAATAAAACCTATCGTCCTTATTTATTTTAAGAGAAGAAGGCCTAAAATCAATGTCAGTTATCCTCTTTCAATCGTTAGGAAATATGATATAATGAAGTGTTATCAAAAAAGGTTTCATTAGCCTTGAAAGGATTAAAAAATGACTACAAAACAACCGTTTTATATTACGACACCTATTTATTACCCGTCTGGCAAGCTCCATATCGGGTCTGCCTATACGACCATTGCCTGTGATGTTTTGGCTCGCTACAAGCGTCTCATGGGCTATGATGTTTTTTATTTGACTGGTCTTGATGAGCACGGTCAAAAAATCCAGCAAAAAGCGGAGGAAGCTGGTATCAGCCCGCAAGCTTACGTCGATGGTATGGCAGTTGGGGTCAAGGATCTCTGGCAGCTCTTGGATATTTCTTACGATAAATTTATCCGGACGACCGATGACTACCACGAAAAGGTTGTAGCCGATGTCTTTGAACGTCTCTTAGCTCAAGATGATATCTACTTGGGTGAATATTCAGGCTGGTATTCTGTATCTGATGAGGAATTCTTTACTGAAAGCCAGTTGGCTGAAGTTTTCCGTGATGAAGCTGGAAATGTAACGGGTGGGATTGCGCCATCTGGACATGAAGTGGAGTGGGTTTCTGAAGAGTCTTACTTCCTCCGCCTCAGCAAGTACCAAGACCGCTTGGTAGAATTTTTCAAATCTCATCCTGACTTCATTACGCCAGACGGCCGTCTCAATGAAATGCTGAAAAACTTTATCGAGCCGGGCCTGGAAGATTTGGCAGTTTCTCGTACAACCTTTACTTGGGGCGTGCCTGTGCCATCTAATCCAAGACATGTTGTCTATGTTTGGTTCGATGCCCTGCTCAACTATGTGACTGCTCTTGGTTACGGTCAAGATGAGCACGGTAACTTTGATAAGTTCTGGAACGGAACAGTCTTCCACATGGTTGGGAAAGACATCCTTCGTTTCCACTCCATCTACTGGCCAGTCCTCCTTATGATGTTGGATGTGAAATTACCAGAACGTTTGATTGGCCACGGTTGGTTTGTCATGAAGGATGGCAAGATGTCCAAGTCTAAGGGCAATGTGGTCTATCCTGAAATGCTGGTAGAACGCTATGGCTTGGATGCCCTGCGTTATTACCTCATGCGCAGTCTTCCGGTTGGATCTGATGGAACTTTCACGCCAGAAGATTATGTTGGTCGTATCAACTACGAACTAGCCAACGACCTTGGGAACCTTCTCAACCGTACTGTTTCCATGATTAACAAGTACTTTGACGGTCACGTGCCAGCCTATGAAGAAAATGTAACAGACTTTGATGGAGCTTTGGCTCAGGTGGCAGCTGAATCCATCGCTGACTACTACAAACACATGGATGCAGTGGACTACCCACGTGCGCTGGAAGCAGTCTGGACGCTCATCTCCCGCACCAATAAATACATCGATGAAACCGCTCCTTGGGTTCTGGCTAAGGATGAAGCTAAGGTCAAAGAATTGGGAGCAGTCATGAGCCACTTGGCAGCGAGTCTGCGTGTTGTGGCGCACTTGATTGAACCTTTCATGATGGAAACCAGCAAGGCTGTCCTCAGTCAACTCGGCTTGCCTCAAGCAGTTTCGTTGGAAAGCCTAGCAATTGACCAGCTCCCAGCAGGCCTGACAGTTGTAGATAAAGGGACACCAATCTTCCCTCGTCTCGATATGGAAGAAGAAATTGCCTATATCAAAGAACAAATGGAAGGCAACAAACCTGCGGTTGAAAAAGAATGGAAGCCAGAAGAAGTCGAGCTCAAACTTAACCGCAAAGAAATCAAGTTTGACGACTTCGATAAGGTGGAAATCCGTGTCGCAGAAGTCAAAGAAGTTTCTAAGGTTGAAGGCTCTGATAAGCTGCTCCAATTCCGCTTGGATGCAGGAGACGGCGAAGACCGCCAAATCCTTTCTGGTATTGCCAAATACTATCCAAACGAGCAAGAACTAGTCGGTAAGAAAGTCCAAATCGTAGCCAACCTCAAGCCGCGCAAAATGATGGGCCGCATCAGCCAAGGTATGATTCTATCAGCCGAGCACGGCGACCAACTGACTCTCCTAACTGTGGACGAGAAAGTCCCAAATGGAAGTTTGATTGGGTAGAGACATTTGTAGCTTATGCTTTTAATTGCTAATATTGTTGTCTATCTCATTTAATGAAAAGAGGCTGGGACAAAAGTCCGACCTCAAATATAAAAAGCGAACAAAACTAGTTTTCTGGTAATCAGAATTCTACTTTGTTCGCTTTTCGCATTTAATTATAGATTTGAAGGGCTTAATAATTAAGATTTTTAAAAATTGAAATCTTTTTGTCCCAAACTCTTTTGCTGTAATAAGATTAGAAAAGAAGATTCTTCACTGAGTTGCTTTTCATCTAGCTTATTTAGAAGTTCCTAGATCGTTTAGGCTAGCGATTTGATGGCAATGAGGATAAGGAGGCAGTGTTGTATAATTGTTCTAAGATATGCCAATTTTTATTTAAACTTAAATCCTTCATAGACCAGATCTGCTTTAGGACTGGTCTTTTTAAATTCGTCGGCTAGTTTATCCATCATCTTGACAGGGCCACACATGAAGACGGTGGTTTGGTTGTCCAGAGGATAATTTTTGAAGTCCAAATAGCCAAAGACCTTGCTATCGACCAAGTGAAGGTCAAGCTGCGGATTCTTGGCTGCATAGTCCTTGAGTAGGTCTAGGTAAACAGCATTTTCTGCTCCGGTATAAGCATAGTAGAAGCTGACTGGACGATTCAGATTAGGATTTTCGCGGATATAGGAGATGAAGGGTGTAATACCAATTCCACCAGCAATCCAGATTTGTTTTTCCTGCCCTTGGTCAAGAATCATGTGACCATAAGCTCGGTCAATGGTGACCTTGGTTCCTTCTTGAATGTTGTCATACACTTTCTTAGTGTGGTCTCCTGAATTCTTGATGGTAAAGTAGACGATATTGTCATGGCCGCCAGAGATAGAGAAAGGGTGCGGCGCTTGTTCAAATCCTTCTTGGAAAATCTTGACAAAGGCAAACTGCCCATACTGATAGTCTAGCTTTTGACTGAGTTGGATCTTCAACTCCAGGGTATCGTGGTTTAGGCGTTTGACCTGCATGATTTTTCCCAGATGGCGAAAGGCCAAACTTTGATAGAGGAAGATGATGTAAAAACCGGAAGCTAAACCTATGATAGCGTAGAATCCGACTACGAAACCTAGTAAGGTCGGTGTTAGGAGTCGACCGCCCATTAGCATATAAGCGTGGAAGAGACCAAAGATATAGGCCAGATAGACAAAGCGGTGAATCCAGCGCCAAGCCTCATATTTGATGCGCTTGCCGAGATAGGCCACCAGAACAATACTGACAAAGAGATAGATGCCGACGTTCCCGATCTGGGCTGCCAGATGAGATCCCCAGAGACTACCGCCCATAGCAACATTGTGGAGAGCAAGTAGGACGACGGAAAAGATAGCTGTAAACTTATGATAGGCGTACATCTTTTCGATGCCATTGAACCATTTTTCTAATTCCGAGAAACCATTTGGAATGAAAAAGAATGCTGATAAATCAACATTCTTTTTGTAATGTATTTTATGAAATTCCAATCCTTTGACTGTTTGGCTACCAAAAAGCTACCAAAATAGACCAATCCCTTAAAGTATAGTATACACAACACCTTTCAATTAGTTATCCTAGTCTTCTCCAATCATCATCAATCGAAAATTCCAAATTTACTTAATCTAATAAATAGGGAGTTCAAGATGTACTAAATATCCAGTACTTCTACTATTTCTCCATTTTTTTCTTTAAACATAATTTTTTTGACTACTTCTTCTCCTAAATATTTTGTAAACTTAGTCAATTCTGTTGATACTTCAAATACTATATTATGTTTTATATCACTTAATTCAAAACTCGAATCATATCTTGTTTTATCTGACCAATAGTTCCAATTTATATCTGTCCTTTCATAATAAACATAGTTTCCTTTTGGAGTTACAAATACTCTTTTATTTATTAACTTCTTTTCATCTTCGGATTTAAATATTTCAGAATACAGCTTCATCCCTTTAAATACTTTGTAATTGCTAATTTTATCATTTGAAATATTTAATTTAATTTCTTCATACTTCATAGAAAACCTCCACAAATTCAAATTTGTCATACAATCAATTTACTTGCCAATTTGTAAACCTGTTGTATCTTTTTACTTTCTAATTTCCAGCTATCAAGCTCAATTTTAATCAACTCTGGAAATTTCTTACTAATGTCCCTTAAAGCATTTCCAACAGATTTTCTCACATATTCGCTTGCATCTTCTTTTAAGTTTGCAATTCTTTCAATAGCTTCATTCGGATTATCTTTGAAATATGGTCTACTTGTCCATATTCTTAACCCCTCTGTAACTGCTCTCCTTGTATTAGGATTATTGTTTTTTAACCATTCATCAATTATTGGAAGTGCTTTTTCATATCCTATTTTCTTGCAAAATTCATCAAATGCCTTTGCCAATACTTCCTGAACTCTCCAATTGTCATCCTTGGAAACTTCATCTCTCATAAATGCTAAAATATCAGCTTGTTCTGATAAATATCCAAAAAGAAATACACCGTACATTCTTACTTGATAGGTATCAGATTTATATGCTAAAAATGCCAAATTCTTAGCATATTCATTATCATTAGCTTTATAATCAGTTAAGGCTCTTTTCTCTTCCTCTTTGAAACCATTTTCTATCAAAGAAAACTCTTTTTCTAAACTCGCAATATATTCTTTCAAGTTGCCTCGCCTCCTCATAAAATATCTATTTTCCTACAACGCTTTAATCTTCTCATTTATCAATTCAATAAACAGATTGGAGCAAATCAAGCCAAAATGACTGACTATCTTGTCTTTCATTTACGATTTTCCCAGCGTTTAATAAATTCTTTAGCTTGCTTTTTTTGTTCTCGGATATTATTCACTTTGTGCTCTCCAACTACCACATTATTTTGATTTATTTATGTAATAAATCCTTTAAAGTTTTAATAATTTTGTTTTTATCTGTTTCTGTCAATTCATACTCTCTCAATAAACTAACAATTTCTTCTAGTCCGTCATCACGTCCTTTTAAAATCTCAAAAGACGTACCAAAGATTTCAGCTAATTTTTCTACTGTTTCATCTTTCGGGTTTCTCCCTCCATTTTCCCACCTAGCGTACTGGGCTTGAGCTACACCTAACTTTTCAGCAACTTCTGATTGAGTAAGTCCTACGTTCAGACGGGCTTTTTTTATATTGTCTTTCAACATTTTAAAATTCCTTTCGCTTTTCTATTGACCTATAACCAAAATGGTTGTATTATGATTATATAACCATTTTGGTTATATAAATAAGAAATATACTTTGTAGGCAATACTAGTCCACTTATGAATATGAAAAAACACCCCAGAAAGCTCTGCAAAGCATTCTGAGGCTTTCGTTTAAAACCAATATGATTATACCAAAATGGTAATAAAAAGTCCACATGAAGCGAAATTTGACTACGCTAAGGATATTACGACTTCTACACAGTAAATGTCATAAAAATTGGCAATACTTACTTCTACCATTCGCCTAGTTTAGAGATTGTGAGACAAGGGCAAGGGCGCAAGCCGAAGGCAATGCGCCCGAAGCACGCAGTTCTCTCAATCTCTAAGAAAAAGCTGGCGTTTCTAACAGCCAGCAATCCGATACACTTAAGGCAACGTCCTAAGTAACGAGCCATTGGCAAAAATCAATAGTAGCAACGAATTACGCAGATTTTAAGCATAGAAAGGAGGCGTTACATTGAAAAATACCATTCAATCTCTACGAGAAAATCAAAATAAAGTAGATTTATCAGAATTAGAAAAATCTATTTATATCAGTATTGACCGATTAACAGTAATCTTTGATAGTGAAAATCAATCACTTAGACGAATATTTCGTGAATTACGAAAATCACTCGATAATATAATTCAAGAATTTAGTATTCAAGAAAATCTAAGAGAAGACTATTTTACTCTTTATAAAACGATAAACGAAGATAGTATAAATCTAATTTTCTTTCAACTATCGGATTATGGTGGTTATCAAGTCATACGCCTAGACTTCAACCCAAACTCACTAAAAGAATTTGAGGGGTTACAAGTGTGGAGGCAGATTATGAATTACGCTCGATTAAATCGATTAGAAATTAGACTGTCACGATTAGATCTTGCTTTTGATATCTTTAATAGGCCAGAAATAGTTTTTTTACAACATATCAAAGGAGGGGTTAGTCATAAAATATTCTACGGTAGAGGGGGAAATATAGAAAGTAAATACTGGGGTGCAAGTGGTAGCAACGTTCAAGTACGTTTGTACGATAAGAATATAGAGGTACTAAGTCACAAAAGAGCTGATAAATTAGATATAGAAAACAAACCCTTTTGGTGGCGGTTAGAGTTCCAACTACGAACAAAGGCTATAAACGAGGAAACCATTTCAGAGATTTCTAAACGATTGGAGAATTTTAGCTTTTTTAGTCTTTCATGTGTTCCAGATGATAGCAAAGCATTTGCCTATAGTTTTCTTCATGAACCAGCACTCTTACCCGAATTATTCCCCTACCTGAAACCTAACACTATTAGAGTGAAAAAGACCAGACTTAGAAAACACCTAAAAGCATTTGATAGTAGCTCATTTTCTTTAGAACTACAAGATGCACTTAAAGAACAAACCCCACGATTAAATAATGAACTCAAACAATTAATAGGAGAATTCCTAGAACTTACTAGTAAAGGAGAAATTGACTTATGAACGATAAACTAACTATGACAGTACAAGAAATTATGGACTTAGGGTTTTCAAAATGGACTGCTTATAATATTTTACGGCAAGCAAAACATATTATGGTTGAACGTGGATTCGATTTTTATAATAATAAAGGACTTGGAACAGTTCCAGTATCAGTTGTAGCAGAGATACTTGGATTGGAGGAACTACATGTCAAAAACTAGATATACCGGTGTTACGAAAGATGATAAGACTGGCAAATATACTTATTATTTTAAAGCTGGAGTTGACCTAGCTACTGGTAAACCTTATCAAGAACGTAGACGTGGTTTTCAAACCGCAAAAGAAGCCTTTGAAGCACGTACAAGAGCCTTGAATAAGATACAACAAAAAGGAGGAATTAAGCATACTCAATGGACTTTTAAGCAGTTTATGGAAGAAGTTTTTATGCCAAATTATTACGCTACAACAAGTCCGGATCTCGAACACAGACGTCAAGTTATATTCGATGAATTTATTCAATACTTTGGTAAGAAAAAACCTAGAGAAATTACTACTTATGATGTGATTAATTATAGAAACAGTTTATTAGAGAGATATTCAAATTCATATGCAAGAAACAAGATGACATTGCTTAATCAAGTTTTGAAAACTGCGAAAAAATATGGGTTGATTTTTCATGAAATTCCCACAAGTAATATCAGTCCAATTCCAATCATAAAAAAACATATAGATTTTTGGACAAAAGACGAGTTCCAAAAAGTAATACAATCACTTGATAAAAAGAGTTATTTTGAGCACTTTGTTTATACACTTTTTTGGCTATATTATTTTACGGGAATGCGTGTAAATGAGGCGACTGCTCTTTATTGGGAAGATGTAGATTTTGAAAAGAAAACTCTAGCAATCAATCACAACTTACAGTACATAAACCGTGAAAATTGGGTTCGGCGTAACAAACTAAAAACTGAAAGCTCCAGACGAACCATTGGACTTGATGATAATACTCTAAACGTACTTAAGGAATGGAAAGAACGACAAGCAAAAGTTGACAAGATACCATTCATTCTATCACTTGACGGAAATCCATATCGTAAACGTAGTATTAGAGACCAGATTCTAAAATACTCTAAACGTGCAGGTGTCAAATACATTCAACCAAAAGGTTTAAGGCACTCCCATGCATCATTACTCATTAATGAATATAACGTAAATGCTCTATATATTCAAAGACGATTAGGTCATTCTGATGTCAAAACTACTCTTAGTATTTATAGCCATTTATACCCAAACGCTGATTCCGAATTAACGGATAAACTCAATCTCATATCAAGTGATTTTATCGATTAACTCTCTTTGGCTACCAAATTAGCTACCAAAAGATAAAAAACTACCTCAAAAGCCTTATTTTAAAGGGCTTTTTTCCTTATTTTCCCACTATTTCTAATAGGGCGTTCCGGGTCGCAAGTAAAAAGGTCAGCGAGAGGGTAGTTAAGGCCAGACCGGGTACGATAAAGTTGGTCATCCCAGTTGAAGCCCAAGCATAGATGGTCAGGAGCATGCTGACAGCGATAAGGGCAATTCCATTGATAGATTTCATAAATATATTTCCTTCTAAAATTATCACTAATTAGTTGTAGAATTCTTTGTTACATTCTAGCAAAGAAAAAACAAGCTGTCAAGAGACTGCCTGTCCATCATACTACATGCTGCTTCCAATTCTAGAAAATTAACCTATTTGTTAGAATAAAATACTCCTGAGTCTAGTTTTCTAGATTTAGACAGGAGTGTTTTTCTTTTATATTAGAGAGTTGTCAAGTGCTGTATTTATAGCTTATTGCTCATTGGGTTCATCTGTTTGAACAGGCTCATTACTTGTGAAAGGAAGATTCTTAGTGAATTCGGATAGATTTTCCTTGACTTCTTGAACAAGTTTACTAGGCTTCAGCAGGTTCATGTCGTCTTTCCAAGACTGGTAGCGCATGTCTACCAGTAGTTTGGCGAGGCGCGTCAGCATTTCCCGCTCTTGGTCTGTGAGAGCATTGGCATTTTCAAAAACAGCTAGGATTTTGTTGAAATTTTCCAGCTTGGTGAGGTCATTGATGGAGCTGATACCAGCATCTAGGATGAGACCGAAAAAGAGGTCAAAAAAGTCTTTTAGTTCCTCATCAGAAACGCTATCTACCCAGTTTTTCAGAGTTTTATCTACTTGAAGGCTTTCTGGATTGAGATTATCTAGTAGGACAAAAGTCTGGCCGCTGATCTGCCAAGTGAAGGTATCGTGCTGGGCCAGACCGCCGATAGCTGTACTTTTGACAATCTGAGCCTGCTTGGGCGTTTCGAGCATCATTCCGACGATAGAGCCCTGCGGAATGTAGCGCTTTATCTTGTCTGAAATAGTCTGGTAGCCTTGACTGGTGATGACCGAGTGATTCAGTCCAGGAGCATCATAGCTGTAAATGCTCTGAATGCGCTCTTGATACTCTGGCTCGATCTGACTAGCAGCGTAGGAAGCTAAGTTGCCGCCCTTCGAGTGGCCCGTCAGGATGAACTGCCCAGGCAGAGCATCCATGGCTTTTCGCAGATAATTGACCGCCGTTTTTTGAGCTGGGACCTGATCCATATAGGTCATGTGGAAGTCCTCTTTCCAGCCGATAATGGAATCATCGGTTCCGCGGAAGGTCAGGACATAGCTATCGGGCTTGATTTTGAAAATCATGGCTGCAAATTGCTTTTGGACATCAGAATCAATATCATTAACATAGCCCATGAGCTTAATGTTTTTGAAGCGGGTTGAGCTGGCTACCTTTTCTAAAAGTTTCAACCGATTTTTAGTCACCAACATGGACAAATCTTGGGGCGCTTTTTCAGCAGCTTCAAACAAGCGGCAAGTACAATCAGGGGACATCTGGTCAGACACAATCTGGTCAAAAGGCAGATAAGTTATCTCCGTTAGCATCAGCATATCCAGTTCATTAAAGGGGGTGTCGTAGATACTGTCGTAAGCTACTTGGTCTAGGTAATCAAAAATTATTCCCATATTTATCTCCAATATTCTATCTTCTTCCAGTATAGCATAAGTGGACGCAGATTGTTAGGAAGGAAAAAAGAAAAGAGCGGAAACCTGAAGATATCCTTCAGTATTTCCAGCTCTTTTGATTTAGTAAGCCTTACCGATGAGGATGGCGTAGATAAAGAATAAGGCAAAGCCAAAGAGGAAGATCAAACCAAGGATGGAAAGACCTTTTAGCCATTTGCTCAGATGTTTATTCTCGCTCGTAACGAGGAGATAGTTTAGAAGGGCAAAAAATGGAGTAGTCAGGAAGGAAGCAATCATGGCAAAACGAAGCATGAGAGCCACACTACCTTGGAAGAAGTAGATGATAACGCCACCGATAATAGCTGTAGCGGTCATCCAGATATGCAGAGTTTTTTGAGAAGTCTTCTCTTCATTGAGAAGGAGGCGTAGGGATTCAGCATTTACACGGGAATAGCCATCGATAACGGTAATAACGGTACCGAAGATACAGAGAAAGGCAATGAATGTGATCAGAATCCGTGACCAGTCGCCAAGAACAGATGCGTACATCCCAACGAATTGCTGGATGTAGGCAGCACCAGCATCTTGAACTGCTTGACCAGTTGGATACTGGATGAGAGCCCCCATAGCGACGAAGAAGATGGCCAGAATGGCTGTACCAATATAGCCAACGTTAAAGTCAAAGAGTCCGTCGGTGACAGAGATATTGACAGATTTTCCTTTCTCAGCAGTCCAGAGGGAATTGATTGCTGAAATCTCGATTGGAGCTGGCATCCATCCCATTAGAGAAACGATGAAAGGCAAGGCAGCCATTTGCCAAGGGGTCTTTTCAACGAAGTCTGCCCCGTACTCAGGATGCTTGATAATGGCAACGATGACCGCAATAACAGTTGCAAAGGTTAGAGCGGACATGATCCATTTGGCAAGGCCATCGAGGAACTTGTAGCCACCAAAGAGTAGCATTGCCCAGATCAGGATGATGAGGATCAGAGACCATTGAGTAATGCTGAGTCCAAGGGCGTTTGGAAAGGCGCTGGCGATAATGGCAGCACAGAGAATTCCGACTCCTGCTGTATTGACCAAGGCGGAGAAGACATTTAAAACGAAGAAGATGCCCAAGTAGACTTTTCCTTTTTGGGCATAGCCTTCAACCAAGCTGTGACCAGTTTCTAAGGTGTACTCAGCACCGAAGCGAAAGAAGGGATATTTGAAGAGGTTGGCCAAGATGACCAGTCCCATCAAGGCCCAGCCATACTTGGCGCCCGCTTGAGCAGAGGAAACAATGTGAGAGCCACCAACAGCAGCAGAGGCCATGAGGATCCCAGGACCTAGGGCTTTCAGTTTAGACTGCCAGGTAGATGTCTGAGTTTGTTCTAGCATAATAATCTCCTTATTATAAAAAATGAATTTTCAGACAATTCTGAATGCAGTGTTATTTTATCTTTTTACTTTGTCTTTGTCAATACTTCTTGAATGTTTTCTTGAAACTTTCTGAAAATTAGGTGAGTTTTAAACGAAAAAAGTCTCTGTGATTTAAGGGAGAATTTGATATAATAGCAGTAAGAAAAATGAGTGAGGAAATGGAATGCACAAGATTTTACTGGTCGAGGATGATGCGGTTATCCGTCAAATGATCAAAAAGATGCTGGAGCAATGGGGCTATCAGGTTGTGGCGATTGAGGATTTCATGCAGGTTTTGACAACCTTTGTCAAGGAGGAGCCTCAGCTGGTGCTGATGGATATTGGCCTGCCCCTATTTAACGGCTACCATTGGTGCCAAGAAATTCGGAAAATTTCGACGGTACCGATTATGTTTCTGTCTTCGCGCGACCAGTCCATGGATATCGTCATGGCCATTAATATGGGCGCAGATGACTATGTGACCAAGCCCTTTGATAATAATGTCTTTTTGGCCAAGGTTCAAGGGTTGCTGCGGCGTTCGTATGAGTTTGGGACGGATCAAAGCCTTTTGGAATATCAGGGCGTGATTTTAAATCTCAAATCCATGGATTTGGTCTATGAGGGTGAGCTTGTGACACTGACCAAGAATGAATTTCAGATTTTGCGGGTGCTCTTTGAGCATTCTGGCAGCATTGTGGCGCGTGATGACTTGATGAAGGAGCTCTGGAACAGTGATTTCTTTATTGATGACAATACCTTGTCCGTCAATGTTGCCCGCCTGCGCAAGAAGCTGGAAGAGCACGGTCTGAAGCATTTCATTGAGACGAAAAAAGGGATAGGGTACGGTTTGACCAATGGACATGCAGGATAAATTTTTCTTTTTGAAGCATCATTTGTATTCCCGTCGCTTCATCTTGTTGCTCTTGCTGATTGTATTTTCAATTATGGGGATGTTTGCCTTTATTTTCGAGGATGGGCGCAGCCTGCTAGAGTATCAGCTGCTCTTAGCCTTTCTCCTTGCTAGCTTTTTCTTGGGAATGGATCTAGCTAGTGCCTATAAGGAATACCGTAACCAGCTCTTTTATGCCTCAGGTCGGCCTCAGACAGCCTTAGAGGTTCTCCTTTTTGAGAAATTGGCTCTTTTGGAAATGGACAAGAAGAACCGTGCGATTGAGGAGAGGGAGAAGCTAAATGACCTGATGGACTACTATACGCTCTGGGCCCATCAGATCAAGACGCCTATTGCGGCTAGTTCATTGCTGGTCGGAGAGATTGAGGACAAGAAGGTCAAGAATCAGCTGGAGCAAGAACTTTTCAAGATCGAGTCCTATGTCAATATCGTCTTGCAGTATCTTCGTTTGGAGAGTTTCCACGAGGATTTGGTCTTGAAAAAGGAAAATCTTGAAGATTTGGTCAAGGAGATTGTCAAGAAGTATGCGATTTTCTTTATCCAAAAGGGCTTGAGCCTCAATCTACATGATCTGGGCCGAAGCATCATCACAGACAGGAAATGGTTCGTCGTTATTTTGGAGCAAGTGCTGTCAAATAGTCTGAAATACACCAGTCAAGGCGGGATTGAGATTTATTTTCAGGAGGATGCGCTTTATATCAAAGACAGCGGTCTGGGGATTCAAGATGCGGATTTGCTGCGGGTTTTCGAGCGAGGTTTTTCGGGCTATAATGGTCGTTTGACTCAGCAGTCGTCTGGCTTGGGACTTTATCTGTCCAAGAAAATTGCAGATGAGCTGGGGCATCAAATTAGCATCGCTTCTCAAGTTGGACATGGAACAACTGTCATGATTAGTTTTTCAGAGAAGAAGATGATATTTGAATAAGGCATTCTTACAAATTTGTAAGGTTGGCCAGTGAAATTGAAAGGTTAGGTTATGGTACCGACCTTTCTTTTTTTGTAAGATAGATGTATAAAGAAGACAAGGAGATATGAAATGAAAACAAGAGGATTAAATGCTTTCCAACTCAAGCTTTTCATGGCCTTTTTAATGGTTTTTGATCATATTGGTAAGATTCCAGGGCTTTTGCCGACGGGCTGGGACGGGATTTTCCACCTGCTGACTCGCTGTGTAGCTGCTTGGTTTGCTTTTAGCGCAGTAGAAGGTTTTCTGCATACGCGCAACCGCTTGGCCTACAATGCACGCTTGTTTATCTGGGCGGCTATCATGCAGCTGGGCAATACCATCTTGACCATGCTCTTTCATAGCAAGGGGATTCATCTTGAGAATAATATCTTTCTCAGCTTAGCCTGTGGCGTTCTGGTGCTTAATCTTGTATTTGGTCTTTCCAAAAATAGTGAAAAGATTATGGATGAGAAGCGCTATTTGCAGATTGGAGCGGCAGTCTTAATTGGTTTGGCAGGAGTTTTTTTGACAGAAGGAGGCATGACCATTATTCCTTTGATGCTGATTAGCTATATCTTCCGCAATCAGCCTGCTCTCAGAACTTTTTCTTACATGGTCTTAGCTTTTCTGCTCTTCTGTCTGAGCATTGAAATTTACCCCACCATGGGAGCCACCATTTCGATGATGCTCTACAATTCAGACTGGGCCTTTATTACCGTCTTGCCCTTCCTCCATCTCTATAATGGCGAGCGAGGCTATAATGGCAAGTGGGGCAAGTATTTCTTCTATGTCTTTTACCCAGCCCATCTCTGGATCATCGCACTGATTGCTTATCTAGTGCAAAGATAAAAATATTGGCATTTAAAAATTAGTAAAATGTGGAAATAAAGCTGTTTCTGTATTAAAATGGAATTATAGAAAAGGAGATCATGATGACATTATTAGATGTACAACACGTGAAAAAGATTTATAAGACTCGCTTTCAGGGTAGCCAAGTAGAGGCGTTGAAAGACATTCACTTTACGGTAGAAAAAGGCGAATATGTAGCCATCATGGGGGAGTCAGGATCTGGGAAATCCACCCTGCTCAACATTCTAGCTATGCTGGACAAGCCAACTGAGGGTCGCGTCTTTCTCAACGGAACTGACACAGCTACCATCAAGAATAGCCAAGCATCCAGCTTCCGTCGGGAGAAATTGGGCTTTGTCTTTCAAGATTTTAACTTGCTGGATACCTTATCGGTCAAGGATAATATCCTGCTGCCGCTAGTCCTCTCTCGTCGTCCCATTACCGAGATGATGCAAAAGCTGGTCACGACCTGCAACGAGCTGGGAATTAACCAGCTCCAAGAGAAGTTTCCTTATGAGATTTCCGGTGGTCAGAAGCAACGGGTGGCCGTTGCCCGCGCCATTATCACGGAACCTGAGATTTTACTGGCGGATGAGCCGACAGGAGCCTTGGATTCCAAGTCTTCGGCTGCTCTTTTGGATGTCTTTGATGACATCAACGACCGCGGTCAAACCATTCTCATGGTGACCCACTCGACTTCAGCGGCTAGTCGGGCCAAGCGGGTGCTCTTTATCAAGGACGGGATTCTTTATAACCAAATCTTCCGCGGCAACAAGACCGAGCGGCAGATGTTCCAAGAGATTTCCGATACTCTGACGGTCATGGCAAGTGAGGTGGGCAACTATGTTCAAACTAACGAGTAAACTGGCTTTATCAAATCTGATCAAAAATCGCAGTTTGTATTATCCATTTGCCTTGGCGACGGTACTGGCAACAGCGATTTTGTATAGTTTTGTCTCACTGGCTCACAGTCCAAATATGGAGACCTCTTATGGTGGTACAGCAGCTCGGATGACCTTGCAGTTTGGTATCCAGGTCATTCAGATTGCCGTCCTCATCCTTATCACTTATGCAAATAGCTTTGTCATGAAGAACCGTTCGCGTGAGCTTGGTGTTTATAGCGTGCTGGGGATGGAAAAGCGTCACCTGCTACTCATGACCTTCTTTGAACTCTGTGTCTTTTATCTAGCTACAGTTGGTCTAGGTATCTTGTCTGGTCTAGCTTTGGATAAGATGCTCTACGCCGTTCTTTTGAAATTGATGGGAATGCCGGCCGTTCTTGCCTCGACCTTCCAATGGCAGAATGTCTGGATGACTCTGGCCAGTCTAGGTGTCGCTTTTGCGGTGATTTTGTTGCTCAATTCTCTGCGTCTTCTACGCTATAGCTCTCTTAATCTAATGAAAGAAAGGAAAGCTGGCGAGAAGAAGGGACGCTTCCTTTGGGTGCAAACCTTGCTGGGGCTCTTGCTCATGGGTGTGGCTTATTACATGGCTTTGACCGTTACCAAACCTGTCGCTGCTATCGGCAATTTCTTTATAGCTGTGGTCATGGTTATCCTAGCAACCTATCTGCTTTTTAATGCCGGTTCGATTACGCTATTGCAATTTCTCAAAAAACGCAAAGGCTACTACTATAAAACGCAGAATTTCATTTCTGTTTCCAATCTTATCTCGCGGATGCGCAAAAATGCGGCAGGATTGGCAACCATCTCCATTCTATCTACCATGCTCTTAGTGACTCTGGTGGGTACAATCAATATCTATGTTGGAGGTCAGGATTATATTACTACCTTGCATCCAAAGGATTACAATGTTAGCGTCGTCTTGCCGAAATCGACTGATCAGACGGAAGCTCTGTTGGATAAGGTTCAGCAGGTCGCTCAGGGCACAGGCCTGAAGAAGCCAAGTTATACTACCTATCTCTACCAATCAGCCTTCATCATGAAACTGGCTGGAAATGATATCACGGTTCCAATGCAAAGCGAGCTGGATTCGGATCCAAGTATCTTGACCAAGTCTGCCGGCACGATTACGGTCATCAATCGTCAGGATTATGAAAAAATGACAGGGAAAAAGATAGACTTGGCAGATGATGAAACTCTTGTCTATGGAAAAAATGTTTCCTTAAATAAGGATAAACCTCTCCGAGTAAATGGTAAAGACTGGAAGATCAAGCAGCTTTTACCGTCGAATTTCACGCATGGGGAAATCCCTAATCCAAACGACGTGGCCATGGAACAGGGTCTCTATATGGTGGTCAATGATAGCAAAGATGTTAATCTCGATGTGGAACATTACTACTACATTGGAGTTGCTTCAGAGACTAAGGGCAGTAAAAAGTTTGTCGAGCAAGTCCAACTGGGATTGAGGGACACTTTGGATCAGGAACAAGCTCAAGATGGTAGCTACGCAATGGCTAGTGACCGTCATAGCGCAGAAAAGAGCTATCAGGAACTTACTGGAACCTTGCTCTTCATCGGTGTCTTCCTCTCTGTTATCTTCCTTCTAGGAGCTGTTCTTGTGATTTACTACAAGCAAATCTCTGAAGGCTATGAAGACCGCGATGGCTTTATTATCTTACAAAAAGTTGGTTTAGATGAAAAGCAGACTAGAAGTACCATTCGCAAGCAGATTTTGACTGTTTTCTTCCTACCTCTCATCTTTGCTTTTCTACATATAGCGGCTGTCTTTCATATGCTGCGCTTGATAGTTGCTCTATTGGGTGTGACTAATCTTCCTCTCTTAATTCAGACAACACTTGCGACTTGCGGCGTCTTCCTCCTGACCTATATTTTAGTATTCCTACTAACTTCTCGCAGTTACCGCAAGATTGTTGCCAGATAAGAGCAAATCCCTGACCCTTGGTCGGGGATTTTTTGATGTCTGGATTTTTACCTCTCATCTCTCTCATTTTACCGCTTGTCCAAAAAGCCGAGATTTTTCAAAAAAGACTTGCTATCATAGTCTCAGAAGTTAAGATAGGAGAAAAGATCATGTTAGTCCAAGTAAAAAATCTGACCAAAGTTTATGGAGACAAGGTAGCAGTAAATGGCCTGAATTTAGAAATTGAGGCAGGTAGTTTTACAGCCATTCTAGGCCCTAATGGAGCAGGCAAGTCGACAACGATCCAGATGCTGATTGGACTCTTGCAGCCAACATCAGGACAAATCATTTATGCAGAACAAACCAAGCTGGGCGTAGTCTTTCAAAATAGTGTGCTGGATGCCAATTTGACAGTAGTTGAAAATCTGCGAATTCGTGCCAAGCAGTACAAGCAGGTGGAAACTGGTAAGATTGAGCAATTGATCGAGCAACTGGGGCTGGCTAGCTTTGCTAAACAACGCTACGGGACGCTTTCTGGTGGACAAAAGCGACGGGTGGACATTGCCCGTGCGCTGCTCAATAGTCCCGACTTACTTTTTCTGGATGAGCCGACGACAGGCCTGGATATCCAGACTAGAGAAAGTATCTGGAAGCTGCTCAAAGACTTGCAGCAGAAGGAAAAGATGACCGTAGTTTTGACCACCCACTATCTCAATGAAGCTGACGACGCAGATAAGATTTACATCGTAGACCATGGTCAAGTCATTGCGCAAGGCTCTGCTGACCAGATCAAGGAGCGCTATGCCCGCAATGTTTTGCGGATTCTGACCCCAGATTCAGAGGGCTTGAAGGTTGCTTTGCAGACTCGCTGCGAATGGGAGCAAGGCAAGGAAAATGAGTTCTTCTTTTATCCAGAGACGACCCAAGAAGCGCTGATGTTGCTGAGCCAGCTTGGCTCCTATATTGAACAATTTGAATTTCAACCAGGAACGATGGATGATGCCTTTATGGCTCTGACAGGAAGAGAGGTACGTTAAATGTTAATGTTGATCAAACGAAACTTTTTACTTTATTTTCGCAATCATAGTGGGGTGATCCTATCTCTCTTTGGAGCCATTATTCCCTTTGTTTTATATCTGGTTTTCCTAAAGAACAACATGAAAGGCTCTTGGTCAGACAGTAGCCATGCGACGGAACTGCTTGACTTTTGGTTGATTAGCGGAACGCTGGCTGTCACCGCCTTGACAACTACCCTATCAGCTTTTTCGCAACAAACTGAAGACCGAGAAAGAAAGGTGACCGCTGACCTCTTTATCACAGATTTGGGGCAATGGGGCTTGCGGTTTAGCTACCTAATCAGTGCCTTTGCGATTGGCTTTGTCATGCAGGTCTTCATGTTTGCTGTCATGCTGACCTACTTTATTCTAGCGGACAAGATTTCCTTTGACTGGGGGCTTTTTCCCCAGCTGCTCTGCCTCATGCTGCTCAATAGCTTGCTGGCTAGTCTCCTGAATGCGCTAGTTGTTCCTTATTTTAAATCGGTAAATTCCTTGGGACAATATGCAACGGTTATCGGAGCGGCCTCTGGTTTTCTAGTGGGAACCTATATTCCAATCGGGACTCTGCCCAGCCTTGCCCAAAATCTCATGAAACTGACTCCCTCAACCTACATGGCTTCCCTTTTCAGACAAGTCCTGATGAAGGAGTCTTTGACAGAAGTTTTTGCGGACCAGAGTCAGCTCCAGCAAGAATTTGAGAAGCTCCTAGGTATCCGTATCGAATGGCAAAAGCTCTTGACAAGCCAAGAAACATACTATATAGTTGGAGTAGTGCTCACGGCAGCAGTCCTGTTCTGGCTAGGTCAAAATTGGCTGCTGAATCGACGGATGAGCTTCAAGTAAAGAAAGTAGGAGGCTTAGGTTTGCAGACAAGATTTGAAGAAGATGCTCAGATTTCCTCCCAAGACCCGCTGGTCGTCGTGAAAGCGGATCAGCTGGTTGGTGAGGCCAAGGTTGTCCTAGATTATTTGGAAAACTTCAAGGCTGGTCCAAGTGGTGTCCTGCCTATTAAGTCGGATGATAAGCTGGTCATGCTCAAGACGGAAGACATTATCTTGGCCGATATCAATCAGACAACCCTGATGATTTACAGTACCGAGGGCATTTACACAACGACAGAAACGTTGACTCGCTTTCAAAATCGTCTCAATAGTCGCAATTTTATCCAGGTATCTCGCCACGCAGTCATTAACATCGATCATCTGGAATCCTTGTCGGATAGCTTTTCGGGCAACATGACTGCCAAGCTAACCAATCAGCTCAAAACCGATGTCAGTCGCCGTTATGTCAAGTTGCTCATGGACTATTTGGGAATTTAGGAGGAAAATCATGACCTTTAAAAAAATTCTGATCGGTATGCAAGATGGTTTGAGAACAGGTAGCTTGGTCTTTCTGCTGGTAAGCCTTATTTCAGGAAAAACAAGTCTCTTGACTCCGCGTTCAATTCTCAGTGTCCTCCTTGTCAGCGCTTTGATCGGAGTAGCAAGCTATATCTTTGACGCGACAGACCGCTTTCCATTTCCTTTCCTACTTTTCTGCCACTTTGTAGTGACAGCAACCATCGTTAGTCTAGCTATGATCTGCAATGGCTGGGGGACTATGCTCTTTGGTTGGCCCTTCTGGCTAAGTTTTGTTTTGATTTACCTCTTGGTTTGGTTTCTTGTCTCCGTCGATTCGATGATCAAAACCAAGAAAATCAACGAGGCCTTGAAAAATCGTAGAAAACACTAATGTGTCCAAGACGCAAGCAAGTTTTTTCGAGAACTTGTTTGTTTTTTTATTTAACAAAGGAGCTATTATCTCAAACTGCCGTCTTCTTTCCAAAGTACGATTTCCGCTTTTCTTGACAAAGATTTTTAAAGTGTTATAATATGAATGAATAGAAAATTTAATTCATTCATAAAAGGAGAAGGTCATGGACAAAAAAGCTGAATTATTGGCTGAGGCTAGGCAGGTTTTTGCTGAGAAAGGCTATAAAAAGACGAATATTTCAGATATTACCAAGCGTGCTGGCATGGCTGTTGGCTCCTTTTATAAGTATTATGAGTCCAAGGAAGCTATTTTTTTAGAGGTTTATGTAGCGGAGAATAACCGCATACGTGAGGAAACCATGCAGCGCGTGGATTGGCAGGGTGAGCCAGAGGCAGTCGTTGAACAGCTTTTTGCAGTCACTTTTGAATTGATTTCGCCTAATAAAATTTTGGCGGAGTGGACCAAGCCGGGCATTTCTCAGATCTTGCACGACTACTATAATCAGGATGCTGGCCGCGCGGCTAATGCCTTTCACCAGTTTCTGATTCGGACTTTCAGCCAGCGCTTGCAGGAGAAGGGCTTTTCACAGGAGGAAGTCGCCCAAATCATGAAGGCTTACGATTTGATCTACTACATTGACATGCATGTGACAGAGCAGGATTTTCCAGGTTATTTTGAGAGTATCGAGACCTTGGTGAAATATTTTTTAAAGGGAATTTTTGCTAAATAAGAATTTCCTTTTCTTGGAAGATGGTGTGAATGAATATATATTGAAATTCATTCAGTTAAGGAGGTGGATTTGTGTGATATAGAGCGATGGAGAAAGCAAATTAGAGGAAAATATTTTTTTGAGAAAACTTGAATGAAGTCTTGATAATATTCATTCAAGTCAGAAAGTGAGGAAAATGATGATGAAACAAGGTGGAAATCTATTGAGTGGAAGGACTATTTTGGGGCTTTGCCTAGTTGCGATTGGTTTTTTGACCCTTGGTTATGGTGGGGTGGAATTTGGCTTTGGACTAAGTTTGGGCTTTCAGTCATTTCTGATTGGTGGTCTTATTTGTATCTTGCTTGGATTGCTTGTGATGCCAGGTGTAGCAGTAGCTGTCAAGCTGGTGGTCTTGGCCTTGACGGCGATCAGTATCTTGCTCTATATTCACAGTATGCCTGATTTGGAAATTCTCTTACAACTGATATCGGATGTGGTGGTTGTAGGCTTTGCTACTTTTCTAGCAGTGCTTCTTTTGAGAAAGTAGGGAGAGGAAATGATTATAGTTTATGATTCGGTAACGGGTGTTGGGAAGAAATTTGCAGAATCGCTGGGTTATCCGACACAAAGCATAAAGGAAAAGTTGGAGGAACCCTGCATTCTCATTACGCGAAATGCTGGGGCTGGGAAAATTCCCTGGTCCACTAAGCGCTTTATTAAGAAACATTCAAGCTTGATTAAGGGTTTTGTCAATAATGGAGATTCAGTGAAGCATGGACGGACCTTCTGCGGGGCTACACCTTTGATTATCGAAAAATATGGGCTGGCGCATATCTGCGATATTGACCGATGTGGCAAGGAAGAAGACGTCAAACTTGTACAGGAATACCTAGCTAAACTCTAAGAGCGGATTGTTTATATGATAAATATATGGGAAAAGGATGGGTGATAATCACTCATCCTTTTTTTAAGATGACAAAAATGTAAGTTTAAAGCTTAAAATGAAAGGTTATTCGATGGTAGTGGGACGGAGAATTTTATATCATATAGGTGTAAGGAAAAACAAATCACAAATAATATCCAAATAAAAGGAGGCCCACTATGAAAACAAATCTCTTCAATCATAAACAAAAAACACAAATGGCGCAAAAGATTTCTAAGGAAGAAATCGAAAAAACCAGACTGGGCTGTGCATCAAGCCAGTATTATTTCTGGTTACAATATAGTCATTAAGAAGCAGATGCAGTGAAGGGGCTGGGATAGAGAGTGGGACAGAAATCGGTCATTCGTTAGAATTCGATTTCGTAGTCCCACCTCCGCACGGTTGAGTAGGGCTGTAAAAGCTGATGAAATCAGGGTAGTAGAGCCCACTCAACCACTGCGTCTTACTCGACAATCCAAAGACAATTGAGAGGCTAGGACTTTTGTCCCAGCCTCACCACCTTTGTGCCCAAATGGAACTGAAAGTTTAGAGAGGCAAACTTGCAAAGCAACCCAAACCATACAGCCTGCTCTATCTAATGAACATCAGTTTTTTCCAGCACTGGAAAATCGCTAAGTGACAAAAATGTAAGATTAGCGTCCAAAATGAAAGATTAGCTTATGGAAACTTATCGGGCTTTTCGGTATGATAATAGTATCGTTTTTAGTTTGCTTTCAGTAGGGGCAGTGGCTCAGGTAATCTTGGAGCAGAGCTAGCTAATAAAGCATTGAAAGCTAAGCTAAATAACCATTTTACATATAAATAAAAAAAGAGGTTCAAGTAATGACATTATTAGACGTACAACACGTGAAAAAAATTTATAAAACCCGCTTTCAGGGCAGCCAAGTAGAGGCACTAAAGGATATTCACTTTACAGTAGAAAAAGGCGAATATGTCGCCATCATGGGGGAGTCTGGCTCTGGGAAGTCCACTCTGCTCAATATTCTAGCCATGTTGGACAAGCCGACAGAGGGGCGCGTCTTTCTCAACGGAACTGATACGGCAACCATCAAGAATAGCCAGGCTTCCAGTTTCCGTCGGGAGAAATTAGGCTTTGTCTTTCAAGATTTTAACTTGCTGGACACCCTATCGGTTAAGGATAATATCCTCCTGCCTCTGGTGCTCTCTCGTCGCTCCATTACCTAGATGATGCAAAAGTTGGTTACAACCTGCAACGAGTTAGGGATTAACAAACTGCAAGAGAAGTTTCCTTATGAGATTTCCGGTGGCCAGAAGCAGCGGGTGGCAGTTGCTCGCGCTATCATTACTGAGCCTGAAATTTTACTTGCGGATGAGCCGACAGGAGCTTTAGATTCTAAGTCCTCGGCAGCTCTATTGGATGTCTTTGACGACATCAACGACCGCGGCCAGACTATTCTCATGGTGACCCACTCGACTTCGGCAGCCAGTCGGGCCAAGCGGGTGCTCTTTATCAAGGACGGGATTCTTTACAATCAAATCTTCCGTGGCAACAAGACCGAGCGGCAGATGTTCCAAGAGATTTCCGATACTCTGACAGTTATGGCAAGTGAGGTGGAAGCTCATGCTTAGATTAACTAGTAAGCTTGCGCTTTCTAACTTAATCAAAAATCGTAAGCTTTATTATCCTTTTGCTCTGGCGACCTGTCTGGCTATCGCCATCTCCTACATCTTTTTCTCCTTGACTTTTAATCCCAATCTAGTAAAAATGACTGGTGCAAGCGCCGTTTCTATGGTGCTATCTTTTGGGATGGTTATTGTCAGCATCACGACCAGCATTATCGTCTTTTATGCTAATAGCTTTGTTTTCAAGAATCGCTCCAAAGAGCTGGGCCTCTACAGTGTGCTAGGGCTCAATAAATTCCACCTCTTTGTCATGGTGGTAATTGAATTACTGGTATTTGGTCTGGTCACTCTTATCCTTGGACTAGGGATTGGACTCTTATTTGACCAGTTGATCTATGCTCTCTTGCTGAAAATCATGGCGATAAAGGTCGTCTTGGTGTCAACTTTTCAGCCTGCTGTAGTTATAGCGGTTGCCGTTTTCTACGCCTTTGTCTTTTTCTGCTTGATGATTAGCAATGGTCTGCGCCTGAGAAAGCTTGATGCGCTGCAATTGGTCAAAGAGAAGAATAGTGGAGAAAAGAAAAGTCGCTTTTTATTCCTGCAGACACTACTTGGGCTTGCAGCCTTGGCATACGGTTACTTCCTTGCACTAGGAGTGACCAATCCCTTGTCAGCAGTCTTTACATTCTTTGTCGCAGTGCTCTTTGTGATTCTGGGAACCTATCTGCTCTTTAATGCTGGAATTACAGTCTTTCTGCAATTTTTGAAAAAGAAGAAGTCCTATTATTACCAACCTAATAACATGATTTCCGTTTCCAACCTGATTTTCCGCATGAAGAAAAATGCGGTGGGCTTGGCAACAATTGCCATCCTATCGACCATGGTTTTGGTAACCTTATCTGGCGGAGCTAATATCTATGCCGGCGGTGACTACATGCAAAAGGCTATGTTTCCTCATGATTTTAGCATTCAAGGAAAAGGAACCACAGGTGAGCAGATGGACCAAGTGCTGACAGAGTTTGTGAATGAGCAGCAGTTGCCAGTCACTAAGAAAGGTGTCTATCCATACTATACGATGGGAGTGACAAGTCGTGCTGACAACCAGCTCGATATCAATGCTGCCGCTCAAAAATTTGTCACACCGAAAACGTATATTTTGGCTATTTCAGAAGCGGATTATCAGAGTATGACGGGGAAAAGTCTTGATCTTGGGGATGATGAAGTGGCACTTTATCAGCAAGGTGTGAAGTTAGATTCCAAGCAAGACTTACAGCTGGCTGGCCAGACCTTTAAAATCAAGAAAGAACTCAAAGAAGACTTTATCTTTGGTCATTTACCTGATCAGATGAACATGATCGTTCCAGAGAAAATCTACATGGTTCTTAAAAACCCTGACCAAATCTTCTCTGCAATGACAGATAAATATGCTGTAAACCTTAATTATTATGGCTGGCTTGATACAAAGCTGTCAACGGAAGAACAGCGCAATCTGAGGGATGCTTACCAAGAAAAATTGAATCAGTTTAATCAGACCTTGGCTGAAAATCAAGCGGTATATGGCTCGGTAACAGCTTTTGATAAGCAAGAAATCAAAGGCATGCTGGGCGGTATGTTCTTCATCGGTATCTTCCTATCAATCGTCTTTATGCTGGGAACCATCCTCATCATCTACTACAAGCAGATTTCAGAAGGGTACGAGGATCGGGATCGCTTTGTGATTCTACAAAAGGTCGGTCTGGATGAGAAGCAAATCAGACAAACCATTCGGAAACAGATTTTGATTGTTTTTTTCCTACCACTGGCCTTCGCCTTTATCCATCTGACCTTTGCCTATCATATGCTGAGCTTGATCTTGTCTGCTCTTGGTGTTCTTAACTCAGCTCTCATGCTGGCTGTGACACTGGGTGTCTGTGCAATCTTCTTTATCAGCTATGTGATTGTCTTCATGATTACTTCCCGCAGTTATCGTAAAATTGTCTCTATGTAAGAAGTTGGGTTTTCCCAGCTTCTTATTTTGTATTTCTTTGCCAAACGATAAAGTGGCATTTTAAAAGAGACTTTGGTAAATCCAATAATCTATGATATAATAAACCATCTATGCTTTGGAGGGAGATTGCTATGAATATTTTTCGAAAAAAAGATGCCAGTAAAAACAGGACGGGAATGCGGCGGCACCTGAAACTGATGGATTTGATTCTTTTAGGGATCGGTGCCATGGTTGGTACAGGGATTTTCACGGTTACAGGAATTGGGGCGGCGACTTATGCTGGTCCAGCTCTGATTGTGTCGATCGTGATTTCTGCCCTATGTGTCAGCATCTCTGCTCTATTTTATGCGGAGTTTGCCTCTCGAGTTCCGGCTAATGGCGGAGCTTACAGCTATATTTACGCTGTTTTAGGAGAATTTCCGGCTTGGCTGGCTGGTTGGCTGACCATCATGGAATTTATGACAGCTATATCAGGTGTAGCTTCTGGCTGGGGTTCTTACTTGAAAGGGCTTTTGAGCGGCTCTCATATCCAGCTACCGACAGCCTTGAATGGTACATTCAATCCAAAAGCAGGGACTTATGTGGATTTGTTGCCTATTCTGGTTTTGGTCTTTGTGACAGGCGTAGTACTTCTAAACTCAAAAGCAGCCCTGCGCTTTAACTCAGCCTTGGTTGTCCTAAAATTCTCAGCCTTGGCTCTCTTTATTCTCGTTGGGCTTTTCCATCTTCGACCTGAGAATTGGTCTAACTTTGCGCCTTTTGGTTTTGGTCAGATTTATGGCGGTCAGACGGGGATTATGGCTGGAGCTTCTCTGATGTTCTTTGCTTTTCTGGGCTTTGAGTCGATTTCTATGTCTGTGGATGAGATCAAAGAGCCTCAAAAAAATGTGCCGCGCGGCATTGTCCTTTCCCTTGGGATTGTAACCATCCTCTATATCTTGGTAACCTTGGTCTTGACAGGCTTGCTCCACTATACCAAGCTAAATGTTCCAGATGCAGTAGCTTTCTCACTTCGCAGTATTGGACTAGATTGGGCTGCCAATTATGTTTCTATCGTAGCGATTTTGACCCTGATTACCGTCTGCATCTCCATGACCTATGCCTTGTCTCGGATGATTTACAGTATAGCGCGTGACGGACTTTTACCGCGGTCTTTCAAGGAATTAACTGCTACTAGCCGCGTGCCCCAAAATGCTACCATCTTAGTGGGGATTGCCTCAGCTATTTGTGCGGGTATCTTTCCTCTTGCTAGCATCGCCTCTTTCCTCAATATCTGTACATTGACCTATCTGATTATGCTGGCCTTTGCCATTTTGAAGTTGCGGAAGGAAAAGGGACAGCCTAAAGCTGGAGAATTCAAAACTCCGCTAGTGCCTCTAACTCCTATTTTATCTATTATCATCTGCCTTTCCTTTATGACTCAATACACCTGGGACACTTGGTTGGCCTTTGGCATCGCTCTGCTTTTGGGAATTTTGATTTACTTTGGCTACGGCTATCGTCATTCGGAAATAGAAGTGAAAGAAAGATAATGCAAGAAACTCTGTGAAGAGTTTCTCAGAACGTAGACAAACGTCATTTTTGGCGTTTGTCTTTTTGTATTTTCAAAAATATTTTGTCTCATCATCTGCTATTCCATCCAAAAATCGGATTTAGAACAAAATAAAAAGGCTTGCCCACCCTCATTTTTACTAGTTTTTTGAGATTCAAACACGCCAAAGTAAGCCCAATCTTATCTTCTATCTTGGACTTGCCTTTCTCTCTTGTATAACGGAGATTGTGGTATTCTTTGGCTGTCCCAAAGAGCCGCTCAATAGTTTCTTTGCGTTTCTTATAGAGCTCCTTCATCCCTTTTTGGTGGCGAATCTCTTCACAAAATTCAAGCGCGTCCTTTCATACATGTCTTGTGATGACTTTCTGTTGATTCTGGCTTCGAGTACAAACGGATAATAGGGGACAGGAAACACATACTTTTGGATGACTCTTATACTCACGGTAGCCTTCTCGAGTCGTCGTGCAATAGACCAATACTTGGTTCTCTGGACAGAGGTAACAGTCATAGAAGGCATCATAAACAAAATCACCGGGTCTTAAGTTCCCCTTTACTCCCTTGGGGTGGGTATAAGGGAAGACGGGGATAATGTTTCGCTGTAATAAATAATGGGCAATAGCTGGGGTCTTATAGCCTGAGTCCGCAATAATGTAGCGTGGGGAGAAAGCTTCTAACTTTGAAAAAAGGGCAGGGAAAGCCTGACTATCATGAACATTTCCTGCTTCAACACTATAAGCTAAGGCCCAGCCATTCTTATCACAAGCTACTTGGGCAGAATAGGCAAATACTTCCTTGTGTTCCCCCTTGTGGAACCAACCACTCTCAGGATCTGTCCTTGAGATTTTCTTTTCTTTAGCCTCGCTTTCTTTTGCGGGCTTTAAGGACTTTTTTTCGTGTTTTCTCCTATCTAAATCAATCTCAACTGCCAATTGCTCACTCATAAATTTAGCTTGTTGGGCAACCATTTCCTTATGATACTTGTGACGGTTAGCTGCCGCTTTGATATGGGTACCATCCACAAATATTTCAGAAGGATCAATTAAACCAGCACATAAAGCTTGATGGAGTACTTGTGAAAATATCTCAGCAATCAGTGCTTTATCTTGAAAGCGACGACTGTAATTCTTTCCATATGTAGTAAAATGGGGCACCTTGTCATCCAAGCTTAGCCCAAGAAACCAACGATAAGCGACGTTTACTTCAATGTCTTTAATCGTTTGGCGCATGGAGCGAATGCCATAAAAACATTGAATTAAAGGGATTTTGACTAACATGACGGGATCTAGACTAGGACGACCCTGATCGGGGCTATAGGTATCTTCAACTAAGTCATAGATAAAGTCAAAATCAACCTCTGATTCCACTTGGCGAAGAAAGTGATCCTCTGGGACCAATTCGTCTATCGTATAGAAGCCATATTGGCAGCGATGATAATCTGGTTTTTCTTTGTGAAACATAGGGAACACCTCACAATTCTTCTTACCTTTATTATACGACTTTACAAAAAGAAAAGCCCTTAGAAACTTGAGTTCTAAGGACTTTGTCTTCAATCTGAGAAACTCTGTGAAGAGTTTCTTTTTTGAATATGATCCGAATCTGCTATGAGGACATAAGAGCAGTAATATGATAATTTTGCAATTTCTTCTCTGTCAATATTCATCTATATTTTCTAGAAATCAGTAATAAAATATGGTAGAATGTGGATAGTGACAATGATATAAAAACGGAAGGAATTGTCAGATTTTATGAAGTCAAATCCTCAACTGGCCAATTTTTATATGGAAAAATATCAGACAAGTATAAAGAAAGGCAACAATCTGCAAGCTCAACGTCAAAAGCTACTTGCTAAGATTGAGCGCTTAGAGCAGGCAAATCGTGAGTTAGACCAACAAATTGAAAATATCAATTCACTACTGAGCAATGATTTTTCTCGACTGGAGAAGGTAGATGGATCTCGTTTTAGAGGAAGTGTAAAGGGTAGATTTTTAGAGAAATGCACCCATGCTAAACAAAATCTAATGACCTACCAGTCTAAACAAACTTCAAATAAAGGTGAGATTAGTAGTAAAATTAAGGAACTTCAAGATGAAGCAGATAGTTTACTAAGAAAGAGTTCGATGGCCTTTACAGAAGCAGATAGTTACTACTCCATAGCTCTCAGCTATTCGTAGGAGGAAATTAAATGTCAGAAACAAAAGTTGATTTGTCAGTATGGGAAAGTACTACTAAATCTGCTGAAACTTATGTATCCTCTATTTTTGATATGACTCCGCTGGAATTTAACAACTCAGACTTAACCCCTTTTGTGAATTTTAATGACTATATTACGCTATTAAACAGTTCATTAAATAGTTTGCGGACTTTTACCAGTACGGATGTGGTAAATATGAACCGTGCAGCACAGAATAAAGTTGCTGATGATCATACGGAAGCATCCAATATTCAAAGTTCGAGGGGGAAGAAATGAACGAATTGCAGTTGTATATATTCGAGCAGGGATTAGAGGAGCTGAGTCTGTGTGAAGCAGAACACCAACATTTACGCACGATTGGCATGACCTTAGCGGGTCATCCCAAAGTGTTGCGCTCCTGCTATATTGCTTTTCTGAAAGGAGAGTCCAAATGCAGGTACAAGCCATTGATTGGGGCTCCGCTTCTATTCAGTTTTCATTATCATCAGGAAGAAGTTGAGATTGAGCGGATTGAGACCGCCTATCGTGTATCCTTTTCTGTGTTTATTCGCTTTTTTGCTTTAGTTGATTTGGCCTTCAGTAAGATCTACCCATTGGGAACGATTGTGGAGCTGGATAAGGAGCTGCTTCCGACCGAGTTGGTTGAGCAGTTTGCTTCGGAGGAGATGGATTTTTATGCAGTTCTATCTGGTCGTCGACTGCAATTGGATTCTCAGTCATACATTGATTACGCAGGACATGTCTATCCTTACGGTATGCGTTTTGATACATTGCCTCTCTACATCAGTAATCTCTTTATCAAGCGGGTGATTTCCGAAGGTTACAGTGATGCAAAAGACAGCCAGCATTGCGATAAGGAGTTGAGAGAGTTCTATTTCAAGGGATCTGTCTACTCTACCATTTATGATGTGGAGGTTGCCAATGAAGATTGATATGAATGAAGTGCAGAGTAACAAGACCAAATTGGCTACTTCAATCAAGCTGATGCGGGGGCAGGTTGAATTAGCCCGCTCAAAATTGAATCAGATTGTAGAGAGTCAGGCACTGCAGGGAGATGTCAAGACAGCTATTGATGCTAAAGTTAAGAACCACCAGATGCCTATGATGACGCATTATCTGACAGCTTTGGAGATTATGTCAGCTGACTACGAGGCATTGATTAGCACCTTTCAGTCGGAGGTGGGAGAGAGTGCTCAGGATGCAGTGATTGATACGGACTATCTGGCAGAGTTGGGCACTATCTTTCCAGGGATTAGTCAGGGCTTGGCCACTATTCGGCAGAGTCTATCTGGAACTTATTCAAGGATATCAGACTTAATCACACTGGATGCGTCTTCAACCTCGGATATATCCAGTAATCTGAGTGCGGCTAAGCAAATTTTGACGGATACAACGGATAAGATGTCAGCTTTCAATGATTTGCCTAGACCAGAGACTTTTTCCAGTATTATCTCGCAACAGAATGCCCAACTTGGAGTACTGAGATCTGTTCAGGGGCCGCAGTATGCGACTGAAAAGGCCAGGGCACTTTATACGAATCAAAACTTTGCTTTATCTGTAACGCAATACCAGCTACTTAGTCACCAGTCCAATTATAGAGTCATGCTTCAGCAGAAACTAGCTCGTTCCTTGGTAGATTCCTATTACAGTAAGCGTCCTGTTCAGGCTTCCATGCAACCATATAAGCTGGATGCGAAGACCAAAGACTTGATTGAGAAAGCTAACAAAGGCGATCTTCAGGCTATTAGTGAGCTTTCTAAGAGTTATCGCTATGATAAGACGATGGAGAGGACCGTGCCTTATCGTTCTCAAGCTGAATTAGCTCGGTTAAATCAAGAAGTTTGGGATAGGACCCTCACAACTGGCCAACATATTTTAGGCGAAATTTTTGGAATCTATGACGTTTACCGCTTGATTACAGGGATTGATCCAGTTACGGGTGAGGAGACCAGTCGCTTAGAAGCAGGTTTATGGCTCGCCTTAGATATATTACCCTTCCTCAAAGCTGGCAAAGCGGGTAAGTTAGGGAAAATCGCAAAGACAGCTGACAAGGTAGATGATGTAGCAGATGCAGTCAAGGCGGTGGATAAGACTACGGATACTGCAAAGGCGGTAGACAAGGCGTCCGATGCTGGTAAGCTTTTTAATCCTCCTAAATTAGATAAATTATCTCCAAAAGAGATAGTTGACCTAAATATACAGGAGCTAAAAGGAAGACTGCCAGAAGGCTGGACATTCCACGAAAATAATGGACGTGTTCATATTAAGGGAAATGGGAAAATGCGAGTTCGTATTGATCCACCTGATAATGTTGGTACAGATTATACTCATATGCACATTTATGATAAAAATGGGAAACCGTTAGATATTCATGGGAATAATGTTGATGTAAAAAGCCCTGCGGGACATATTCCTTGGGATAAATGGTAAGGAGAGAGTTATGTTACTATTTAATTTAATAACTAAACAAAAAGAGATTGCAGCAATAGATTATTGGGAAATGGGAATACTAGATTTAAAGATATCCTATTTTGGAGATGAGGTTTCTTTGTGCATAGAAGATTATCATAACAAAGAAAAATACTGGGAAATTAAGTTTTTAGTATGCGCAAAAGTAGAGTATAGCAATGATGCTTTAGACATTCAGTGGAGAAAAGATCAATCCGTTAAAAACATGACTAGAGGAGAATTACATCATCATGGTCAAGAAATTTCTTTACAAATTTATGAGGAGAATCCTGATTTTGTGAAGTGTATGGTTGATATTGGTTTGTTGCAAATGACAATTGTTTGTCGTGATATTCAGATAGAACATCTTGATTTAAAGAGTGCTCATTTCTTTTGGCAGGATAATGAAACTTTAGAGTGAGTAAAGTGTTGAATTTAGATGATTGGAAAGTATAAATCACTTTCACAAATACAATTTGTGACTTAGTTCAATTTCTAACTAGGGGAAATTTTCCCCTAGTTTATTTTATACTAGCCTCACAGTAGACAAGCAGTATAAGCTCATATCGCCAAGGAAACCATCAAGCAGGATGGCGAAACACTAGTCCATACCTATACCTACGATACTCTGGGTCAAGTGGAAAACATGACCGTATCGGATGGAGCTGGTAAGGAACTCTCTAAACTCTCCTACACCTATGACCTAGCGGGCAATAAACTGACTAGCACTGAGACGGTAGATGGCAAGGAGAGCCAGACACGCTTTACCTACGATGACCATAACCGCTTGACCAAACTGGAAGGGCCAGATGGTACCATCACCTATACCTACGACAAGAATGGCAATCGCATCGCTTCTGAGAAGAATTCAGAAAAGCTAGACTACATCTACGACACAGAGAACCGTCTGCTTGCGATCAAGGACAAGAAAGGCCTGCTCATGGCTGCGCTTTACGACGGGGATGATAACCGTGTCTTCACTGCCAGTCGTAAGGAAGGCAAGAACACCTACCAGCTCTTCCAACGTAAACCAAAGGATACCAAGTCAGGTCGCAAATCACCATACACAGCCCCAAGTGGGGAGCAACACTCCCTCTTCTGGTATGGCTTTACTCAGAATGTCCTCCAAGCCCTGTCTACTTTACCACAGACAATAGGAAGCATCTGGCACAGCATCTTTGACGATGTATCGACAGCCTACCACCAGAAGGTGGCTAAGGATCGAGCGACCAAGGAGGGGATCGTTGTCAACCCACCAGAACTTGGAAACTTACCGGGTCAGGGAGAAGTGACCTATGCCAGTCAGGTTCAGGATGTCCTCATCCCTTATACTACACGAGAGGACACCTACAACTACTACGAGGAACGCAACTATGTCAATGATGTCAATCGTGAACATACAGAAGTCCTCGAAACCTATGACCATGATGGCAAGGCCCGTGAGACCTATAGCTACGGCAAGGGTCGAGCTAGCTACCTCAACAACCAAACAGGCGACAGCTACAACTACTTGACCAATCAGTCAGCCTCTGTGACAGGCTTGACCAAGGATGGACAAGCCGTCGCCTCAATTAGCTATAACCTCTATGGGGCAAGAAAGACAAGCACAGACACAACAGGGAATCCCTTTGCCTATAACGGCGAAGCTCGTGACGATACTGGACTTGACTACTTACGCGCAAGGTATTATGATAGTCAGGGAGGTACTTTCTTAAGCGAGGATAGCTACCCAGGAGAGGACACAGACCCTCTTAGCCAGAACCGCTACAGTTATGTGCAGAACAATCCTGTTAACTATACAGACCCAAGTGGACATAATATGGTTTGGTTATGTTGATGCTACGGATGAAATTCATAGTGGTCCATATTTAAAAGCAACAGTAGGTGAGGGTACAGTTAGAATTCCATTGACTGGAGGTGAGTAAAATGACTTTTATGGATTTAAGAGAACTATTACTATCAATAGCGGAAGAAGATGCTATCATTTCGACTTTATTTTCATTTTTTATTAAAAATAAAGGATATTCAACTCAGATATTAGAAGATATTATTTTTTATGGAGTGAAAATAGGGTGGTTTGAAATTGTTAATGTAGAAAATGATAATATTCCTTATACGGATATTGAGTGGAGAATTGATAATAACTTTCAAGAAGTTGTTTTTTGCGATAATGATTTTGCTGTAAAGACTTTATTTACACAAGAAGGTGGAATTCCAGAATTATTCAGGAAATTTATATTATGACCCGATTAAGGTTTATTGGTTAAAGATAGTGTTTTAATGGCATAATATTACTAAAATAGCAAATACCTCCTCGGATACTGCTCGTGTGGTTGATAAAGTAGATGATGTTAAAGATGCTAATAAAGTAGTGAAGAGTATTGATGAGCCTTCTCCTAAGGGACTGCAAAATATGATTCTCGATGAAATCAAAAGTACTATACCTGATAATAGCGGATGGGTTGTTTATGAGCATAATGGTTTTGTACATATTAAGAAAAATGGTGTAGACAGGATAAAATTAGATCCTCCAGATAAGGTTACAACCTATCCTCATATGCATATATATGATGAAAATAAAAATTTATTAAACATTGATGGAGAAATTGTTGGTAGAAAAGATCCAGCTGGTCATATACCGTGGAACAATGGAGGTAGTTAATGAATATTTTAAAAATTCAAGAACAGATTGACAGTATGAATTACTGGGATGCCTATGCGTTAGACTTTAGAGTTTCATTTTTCGGGGATGAATGTAAACTATATATCGAGATTGAAAATGGCAAATCGGATCAGTATTGCTGGGAGATAGTTTTCTACCGTTGTTTTAAGGTTGACTATGAGACGGATGCTGGTTGGACATGTTGGGAAAGTGAGGCTGGCACAAGAAATTTCAATATGAAAGATATTCCTTTTGAAAATCTCATGTCTCACACTGTACATGACATTAGACTTATTGAAGAGAAAAATAATATGATACGAGCTACAATTACTTTATCAAGTATGTTAATTGACATTGTATGCCAAGATATTCAAGTCTCTAAGGTTTTAGTGAGTGACCAGAACTTTTTTTGGAATTGTTAGACGAGATAGTGCATTATTAAGAGACAGGTGCAGAGTTAGCTGTTGATATTGCAAGTAATTTCTATCCTATAGTTAAGGCTGGCAAATTAAGGAAACTTGAAAAAGCACTCGATGTAGCAGATGCAGTCAAGGCGGTGGATAAGACTACGGATACTGCAAAGGCGGTTGACAAGGCGTCAGATATAGTAAAAATAGTTGATGTAGATAGAATTAATGATACTGCTAATATAATTAGAAACAGCGGAGGGGAAACTATAGCAGGCCATGCTTTACAAAAGCACGCTGGCAGAAATCCGCAGATTTGGGGCGCAGTAAAAGGGAATTCAGAGTCAATAAATAGGCAAGCCATGGAACATATTAATGATATACTTAAATCACCAGGGGACTTCATGATTCATACAACTGATAGAGGTATTAGTTTTCTTGAGAAAAAATTACCTGATGGACGGGGGATGAGATTAAATATGGATGGTTCTTTCAAGGGATTTATTGATAAATAGGAATGAAATTATGGTAAACATTGAATTGAGAATAGCGGTAGTAGATTTAGCCATTATAGATAGATTATTGAAATTGTTAGATATTAGTCAACAGATAATTAATTCTCATTTTTATTATAATAAACAGGATATAAACTATTCAAATGATATAAAATGGGGGCAGTATTTTTCTAGTCCATCTACAGGATATTTACATGTAGGACAAATATTTTTAGGAAAGTTTTTTAAGGATGCTATGATTATTATTTCAGGAAATGAAAGTATAGTTGATTTTATTATTGAGTTCCAAGTTGAATATATGACAGATGAGGATATAAATAATATAAAAAAATTTATCCTAAAATATAATCCAGATATTTCAGATGAAGATATTGAAGTTATCTGTGAAGAGTATTAAGTTTTTATCAGTTATTAAAAGTTAACTAAAACAATAGATTGGATACCTACTTTTTTATGGTTGAAAGCAGATAAATATGCTTTTGTATTTGACAATTATAATTCTTTCTTAGCGGATGATCTTGTTTCGAAGGAGCTATTTTTAGAAATTCTGAAAGAAGAAGTGTTGCCCTGGTGGGAAAATGATGCTAAAAAATATGTAGTAGTAGGAGTTTTAAAGAGTTTTCAAGTCTATATAATAAAGAATGATTAGAAGTAGAGTCGAAACTAATTATATAGAGATTATCAAAGATATATCAAACTTCAGTTGGTTATATCTTTTGAAGGAATATTGATAGAAACTGAACTGCACCCCAAAAGTTAGATAGAAAGTCTAATTCTTTGGGGTGTTTTGCTATGAAAAGATATTTTGTCTCTCACCGAACTCTGTCAGATGGACAAGCCGTCGCTTCAACTAGCTATCATCTCTATGGGGCAAGAAAGGCAAGCACAGACACAACAGGGAATCCATTTGCCTATAATGGCGAAGCCCGCGACGATACTGGACTTGACTACTTACGAGCAAGGTATTATGATAGTCAGGGAGGCACTGTCTTAACCGAGGATAGCTACCCAGGTGAAGCGATGGCCCCTCTCAGCCAGAACCGCTACAGCTATGCGCAGAACAATCCCGTCAACTATACAGACCCAAGTGGGCATAGAATGATTTGGGCGGCGGTGCAGAGTTAGCTGTTTACATTGCAAGTAATTTCTATCCTATAGCTAAGGCTGGCAAATTAAGGAAACTTGAAAAAGCACTCGATGCAGTAGACGCAGTTAATGATGCCTCGAAAGCTACAAAGACAGCTGATAAAGCATCAGATGTTGCTCGTGTGGTGGATAAAGTAGATGATGTCAAAGACGGGACAAGGGCTCTAACTAGTCAAGAAATTGCTGATAAATTTGTTTCGGGAATGGAAGATATTTCAGGAAAAAGTGGAACAAAAAACTTTAAATCACATGGAGGCTATAATAAAGCACTTGAAGATTTCAATTCATTAAATTTAGAAAACGTAACGGAAATTAATACTTCATTCGGTAAAGGGTATTGGGGTACTTTAGAGGATGGAACAAAGGTTGTTGTTAGACCAACTAGTAAAGATGGAATTCCAACATTAGAATTTCAGTTTAAAGCTCCTTATAAAATTAGATACTAATAATATTAGTAAGAGGTATAACATGTCTAATATATTAAAACGAATAGGCTCGGCTGCCCACTCTTGTATTTCTGATAAATCAAGAAGTGAAAAGTATGTAAAAAATGAGAAATATATAAAATGGGGAAATTTTTTTGAGGATAGATATGAGTCCGAAGCAGAATTCAGTGAAAATACCGATTATGAACTAGCTACTGTTTTTCTAAAAGGGAGTCAGCATTCGTTAAATTTAAAATTTCCTTTTAGCCATTGTTATCAAATAATGGACAGAAGAATCTTCTCAAAATTTTGCCAAACTATTCATTTAAATAAATTAGATAAAGACTATCCTGTTTATCGAATAGAAAATAGTTCTTTAATTGAACATATTATTCATAGTTCAGGAGGATTATTAGAAAAAAATGAATTGGAACATTACCGAGTTGTTTCTAGTAATTTGATTTTTGACATAATTTTGTGTCAAGGGGAAGAGATTCAAGTTAATATAGATGAGGTAGAAGATAGTGAATTGGGTTAACGTCGGAAATAAGATTGAAAGCGATTGGTATGAATTACGTTGTAAATTAGACAAAGGAACTCACCTAAAAATTTATCTAGATGGATTAAAGAATCAGGATAATCATTTTTATATTGATTTTGGGAATATACTCTTTTGTAAAGCTATTGATGAAAGTTGAGATTTAAATCCTAGTGAGATTTTAGATAATAACAATATGGAATCTATTGCTAAAGGAATTCTTGTTGAACTTACTCATAGTCAGTTAAGGGATAAATTACAACAAGTGTATTTCAAAACTTTTCATCATTATCAAGTAAATGGTATTAATTTTGGGATAGATGTAATTTCTGAGAAATCTCCTCTTATTTTCAAGTTGGAAGATTGATTGTTATTTAGTATCTGAGACTATAGGAATTTAATTAAGTTAATAAATCGAAAAGTTCTAAGTATTTCAGAAATAATTTACTTAGAATGTTTTTGAAAAAACTTAAAAGAGAGAAATTAAATTACATGATGGAGTTGTTGATTTTTTGAAGTCATTCTAGTATAGCTACCAACAAGTAGTATCGTTGTCAATGATGCTTTGAAAGCTACAAAGACGGTGGACAAGGAGTCAGATGTTACTTGTGTGGCGGATAAAGTGGATGATGTCAAAGATGCTAATAAAATTCCTCAATATGTTGAAGATACTATTTCACAGATTAAAAGCAATAAGGGTAATCTACCAGATGGATTTAAAGGAGGAAAACTTTATAAAAATAAGCCTTTAAATGGTGAAGAACTCCTTCCTAATGGAATTACTTATAAAGAGTACGATGTTCATCCATATCAAAAAGGGGTACCAAGAGGGACGGAAAGAATTGTTATAGGTAATGATGGTTCCATTTGGTATACTCGAGATCACTATCAAACTTTTATAAAAATAAAATAAGGGGAATATAATGTCAAAGAAATTTAATAATAGAACATTTAGAAAGATAGAAGAAATTTATAGCGTTTATTTACCTGACGAATTTAAAAAAGTTTATGGAAATATGGAGGAACTTCCTGAAAATTGGTATGATTGGAGTGATTTTTCACCTCAGAATGTTAAGATGTTGAGTAATTATATACAAGTAATAAAAGAAAATATAGCAGAAGAAATAGAATATGTTGATTGGAGCGATAATTGGGGAGAAGTTCCAAGCAATTTAGAACTTGCAAAAGGAGAAATACTAAGTCGTTTAATGAATTCCCCAACATTATTGCCTATTTTGGGTCATAGGTATATTGCATCATGTAATACTCCAATTTCGCCTGTATTTTCAATTGTTGGTTCAGATATCATTTATTATTCAAAAAGCCTAACTGATTATTTTCATGGAATCACAGTAAGCAGAGAGACAAATCTATCTAATTTACCCAAAATTCCTTTTTGGTCCGATATTGCACAGTAAATAAAGATATTTTTCCCGTGATTCTAGAAGATTGATTTAGCATGAAGAATTTGGGAATAGGTGATAAAGCTAGGCCGTTCGTTGATAATGCTGGGACAGATTTAATTATTCAAGAAATTATCGATGGTGGCATCCCTGTAAAAGATAAGTACTTACCAAATGGTTGGCGTTGGGAAGTGGAGGGTTCATTTAATGGAAGAAGCAATGGTATTTGGGAATTAGTTGCTGATTTAGATACAAATCAAATTGTATACTTTAACTTTATTAATAGGTAGGAAAATATGTTTAAAATAATAAAAAAAGAGTATAATCAGCAAGAGGAGTTAATATATAAAATAGATACAAAGGAATTAATAGCTGCTCCAACAATAAATAGCGATATTACTTTTAATTTTATATATTTATTTTTAGGTTTTAATTCAGAAAATATGGAGTCCACTCAATTTTGGGGTTATCATAACGACTTTTCTTGGATAAAAAGAAGTTTGGTTCCTCCTAAATCTGATAAAGGTGTAATTGTTGTTACAGATAATGATATTAATGGGGGGGATAGTTTTCGAATTGACTATGCTCAAAATTGGGAAACATATTATGATGAGCAATCAGGTTGGCTTAAAATTGGTTCTGAAATTTTGAGTGAAGATCTTAGCTATGTTGAATTTTTCAGAAATACTATTGCTGGTATTGATAGGTGTGGCAATATTCAAGAATTTTGGCTTAAACCTAAATTTAAATGATATTAAACTAATTAGTCTTTCCAAGAATATGGATTTTCCTGATACGAATAATTGGTCTTCAATTACAGATTAGTTGATAGATATGAAATATCAAATTAAATTTCTTATTGTTGGTTTGGCTGTTTGCCCTTATCTTACTAGCCATTGTAATCAATATCCAGCTGAATCAACCCGAACATATGGGCGCTGACTATGTTGGGCTTTGGAAGTCAAGATGGCATGAGGAAAATAAAGACTGGCTGTATCCTCTGAAAAATATCTGCCTTGTCATTTTAGCGGTTCTAGCTGGTTCTGGTCTCATGATTGCGTTTTCCAAGAGTGAAAGATGGAAATAAGCTTTTGAAAATGTGGCAATCCAGCCCGATGTCCTAACAGCCCAGCCTTTAGAAGAGGCGGAGTCTTGGTTGAAGGGACAGATGGGAGAATAGTTCATTGAAAGCAGTCAAAGAGACTGCTTTTCTGCTATAATAAAGAGAAGAACGAGGTGACAGATGATTCGTAAGGTAAAACTAGAAGATGCCGCAGCCATTCAGCGGCTCAATGCTGAGTGCCTAGGCTACGATTTCGATAGGAAAGCGACAGAGTCTCAACTGAAAAAGTTACTAGAGAATGACCAGCATTTGATTTTGGTAGCTGAAGAAGGCGGACAGGTCATAGGCTACGCTCATGCGGCTAGCTACGACTGTCTCTATTTCCCGTCCTTGCTCAATCTCTTGGCCTTGGCCGTCGCTCAGGATTCTCAAGGGCAGGGACATGGCAGAGCGCTGATGCAAGCCTTGCGTGAGGAGGCAAAAGCCGCAGGCTACACAGGGATTCGGATTAATTCAGGTATTTCCCGCTCCGCAGCCCATGAATTTTACCGCAGCCTCGGCTGCAACGAAAAAGCAGACCAGAAACGATTTTATTGGGAATTTTAGAGAAAAGAGGAGAAGATGGAGATTGAACAATTAAGCCAGCAGCATGCTTTAGAAATTGCTAACGACTGGCATTACGAGACGCCTTATGACTTTTATGATATGGAAAATGATCTGGAGGATTATGAAGAAATAGTCTCCCAAGAAGCGCGTGGGGACCGTTATTATCAAGTCCTGAGAGAAGGGAAACTCTATGGATTTTTCTGCTTAGAGCAGAAAGGAGAGCGAACTTTGGAGCTTGGTTTGGGGATGAAGCCGGAGCACTGCGGAAAAGGTCAGGGCGCTTCATTTCTGCAGGAAATTCTGGACTTTATCATAGCAAATTTTGCGCCCCAAGTCCTAAGGCTATCCGTGGCTGATTTCAATCACCGAGCCCAACAGCTTTATCTCAACATGGGCTTTGAAGTGGTGAGGCGCATCCCGCAGGAAAGCAATGGTGATATTCATCTCTTTGTGGAGATGGAGAAGAAGGTCTAATTTTAGACTTTATTGCAAAGTAGCAGATAAAATTGTTGACAGTCAAGAAAAAGTCGTTCAATATACCTATGACTACTGGCGGCTAGTAAGGATTTGACAAAGATTACCAATAAACAAAGGAGAAAACCATGACATTTGAAGAAATTTTACCAGGCCTTAAGGCTAAGAAAAAATATGTGCGTACAGGCTGGGGTGGGGCAGAGAACTACGTCCAGCTCTTTGACACGATTGAGCAGAATGGGGTGGCTCTCGAGGTGACACCTTATTTCCTCATCAATGTTTCAGGCGAAGGGGAGGGCTTCTCCATGTGGAGTCCAACTCCTTGTGATGTCCTCGCTACAGATTGGGTAGAAGTGGATGACTAAGACAGTACTGGTGACGGGAGCTAGCTCGGGCATCGGCCGAGCTCAGGCTATGACCTTTTTGGAAAATGGCTACCGCGTTTATGGGGTAGATAAGGGTGAAAATCCTGGCTTTCTAAATGAATTACGTTTTTTTAAAATGGATTTGACAGAGGATTTGACACCGCTCTTCACTAGCTTACCTGAGGTGGACATTCTCTGTAATACAGCAGGTATCTTGGACGATTATCGTCCCCTGCACGAGACCAGCGATGAGGACTGGGAGCAGCTTTTTGCGCTGAATTTGACCGCAACCATGAAAATCACCCGCTTTTACCTGCAGAAGATGTTGGAGAAAAAGTCTGGCATCATCATTAATATGTGCTCGATTGCTAGCTTTTTGGCTGGTGGCGGCGGTGCTGCCTATACAGCCTCTAAGCATGCTCTAGCTGGTTTGACCAAGCAGATAGCCCTGGACTATGCGGATCAAAATATCCAAGTCTTTGGCTTGGCGCCAGGCGCTGTCAAGACAGCCATGACTGCCGCAGATTTTGAGCCAGGCGGGCTGGCAGACTGGGTTGCTGAGGAAACGCCGATCAAGCGCTGGCTGGATCCTCAAGAAGTAGCTGATGTCAGTCTCTTTCTGGCAAGCGGTAAGGCAGCTGCTATGCAGGGCGAGATTATCAAAATCGACGGCGGCTGGAGTTTGAAGTAAGTGAATGAAGGATGCGAACAATGAAAAAAGCTAAGAACCTTTTCCAAACCTGGACCAAAAATATGGTAATTTACGGTTTGGATGCTGGTCTAGGGCAGTTCTTTATGAATGCTCCTGAGACATCCTGTCTTTACCAACTAGGGAACTTTCTTTTTCCAGCTGGTCAGGTGGATCCGGATTTGTGGCAGGACTATAGCACAAAATACAGCTTGGCTGACAAGGTCATTATCTCTGAGGAGCCCAGTTGGCAAGAGTTTCTGGATAGTCAGAGTGAGTTGCAACGGTTTACTCGCTACGCTTTTGCTGACAGGGCAGACTTTGACACAGAGGCCTTGGAGAAATGTCAGAGCAGTCTACCAGTAAACTACCACCTTTGTCCGATTGTTGAGGAGAGTTATGAGCGTTTGGCTGAGGAAGTCTGGTCTCAGGATTTGCGGGGTGATTTTTCTGATTTTGACCATTTTAAAGCGTCGGGTGGCTTTGGTTTTTTACTCTATTCAGATAAGGAAATCATCGCTGCTGTATCGACAGGATTGGTCTATCATGGAGCTCTTGAGATTGAAATTGCTACCAAGCCAGCCTACCAAAGGCAGGGCTTGGCCAAAATCTTGGGAGCCCGGATGATTTTAGAAGCTCAAAAACGCTCACTCTTTCCACTATGGGATGCGCACAACGAAGCTTCCAAGAAGGTTGCAGAAAGCTTGGACTATCAATGTCTAGGAGCTTATCCGGCCTATGAATGGAAAGGGACTTTTGACCAATGAAGAAAACCAAACCTATTTCTTAAAAGATATCATGGAGGCTGTAAAATCGGAAGAGCTAGAGGGTGATTTCTGTTTGTATGCTAAGGAAAATGAAGAACTGAATTTTCAGGACTGCTACTTGCTTGCAGATTATCATCAAGTGGTGGATAATAGGGATGTTTATCCTAGACAAGTAAGGGAGTTAGAGCTAGATAGAGCCTCTTCATAAGAACAGCATACAAAGCTTTATCCTGTCTGTTATAAATGATTCTACGAACTATGAGTATGTCTTTTTGCATAAATTTTCTAGAGTAAATGTTTATATAAAATGAAAAAATCTAGCAGAATTGTCTGAATTGTGATACAATAAAGCGATTTGTGAAAGGAAATGATTGAATGAATGAAAATGAGTTGAAAAACAACGAGAAAACAGAAAAGAACGGGATGAAACGTGGCTTACAAAATCGGCATGTTCAGATTATAGCCATTGCTGGAACCATCGGTACGGGACTTTTCTTGGGGGCGGGGCGTTCGATTAGTTTGACGGGTCCATCCATTATCTTGATTTACATGCTGACGGGCCTTTTCATGTATCTGATGATGCGGGCGATTGGGGAAATGCTTTACTACGATCCTGACCAGCATACCTTTATCAACTTTATTACCAAATATTTGGGAACTGGCTGGGGGTATTTTTCTGGTTGGTCCTACTGGATTTCTCTGATTTTTATCGGAATGGCTGAGATTACGGCTGTTGCCCAGTATGTGCAGTACTGGTTTCCTGACTGGCCAGCTTGGATGATTCAGCTTGTCTTTCTAGCCCTTCTTAGCTTGGTCAATCTGATAGCGGTTCGAGTTTTCGGCGAGGTCGAATTTTGGTTTGCTATGATAAAGATTGTAGCTATTATTGCTTTGATTGCAACGGCTGTCTTTATGGTATTGACAGGCTTTAAAACGCCTCACGGAGTAGCTAGTCTTGGGAATATTGGTCGAGGTTTTCAGCTTTTCCCTAATGGCTTTGTAAGTTTTGTCATGGCTTTCCAGATGGTCTTCTTTGCCTATCAGGCCATTGAATTTATCGGTATTACTACTTCTGAAACGGCTAATCCACGAGCGGTCTTGCCAAAGGCCATCAAAGAAATTCCTTTGCGGATTGTCTTGTTTTACGGGGGGTCTCTCCTTGCCATTATGGCTATCATTCCATGGGAAAAACTGGCAACGGCTGATTCTCCCTTTGTTATTGTTTTTCAGTTAGCTGGTCTCAAATGGGCGGCAGCCTTGATTAACTTCGTGGTTCTGACCTCAGCGGCCTCCGCACTGAACTCGACCCTTTACTCAACAGGTCGCCATTTGTATCAGATTGCCCACGATACGCCCAATCCTTTTCTTGAGAAAATAGGAGCTGGGAAGCTGTCTCGGCAAAACGTTCCGCAGAATGCGATTTTGACTTCGGCTGCTGTCATTGCCTTTGCAGCTTTTATCAAGATTCTTCCGGGAGTATCGGACTCCTTTGCTCTGATTACGGCTTCCTCATCTGGTGTTTACATCGCTATCTATGGTCTGACTATGCTGGCCCACCTCAAATATCGTAAGTCACCAGATTTTATGGCAGATGGTTACCTTATGCCAGCTTACAAGTTTCTCAATCCTTTGACCATGCTCTTCTTTGCCTTTGTCTTTGTCACTCTTTTCTTACAAAAGTCAACGGTAGTGGGAGCAATCGGATCAGCTGTCTGGATCATCGTTTTTGGTCTTTACAGCCAGTTCAAATTCCGAAAATAAACAAAGCTTTTTAGGAAGAAGCGTATTTTCTCTCAGTCTAAGAGGCTGAGAGATTTTCTTTTTCTTGTCTCATTGGCTGTTTGGGGTATAGGTATTTGGTCGAGAAAATGATATAATGAAGAAAGAAATAATGTAAAACGAGGCTGAAATGTTAAATATTCAAGAAATTAAGAAAAATGCTGGCGGTTTGCAGTTTGATCAAGACTTTGATTTGGCGCAAGAGCTAAAAGAACGTAATCGTGAAGTGCTAGATATCCAGAAGATCGTGGCTAGAGGTCAGGCCCAGTATGAAAATGGGCTTTATTTTTTGGATTACACCTTGACCTACCAGATTACCCTGGCTTCTAGTCGCAGTATGGCTCCAGTTGATAGGGAGGAAGCCTACACGGTTCATGAAGTCTTTGCTTCCGTCGAAGATGGCTCTGTGCAAAAAGATTTGCTGGAAGATGATTTGGTTCTACCATTTGAGGGAGATGTGATTGATTTGGCAGCAAGTGTGGCGGACAATATTTTACTTCATATTCCGCTAAAAGTTTTGACTCCTGAAGAGGAGGCTGGTGCGAGTATGCCTACGGGAAATGACTGGCAGGTGTTGACGGAGGAAGCCTACCAAAAGCAGCAAATGGAAAAGAAAGAAGCCAATAGTCCTTTCGCCAGCCTTCAAGGCTTATTTGATGAATAAAAGCGTCTAAAATCTAGTAGAATTCTAGAGTATTATCAAGGAAATCTCTTTGAATCTTCTTGAAATATGAGCGCAATTTTGTTACACTAGATAGAAAGACTGTGAAGGAGATATGATGACAGAACGAGGCTTGTTAATTGTCTTTTCTGGCCCCTCAGGCGTTGGAAAAGGAACAGTAAGACGGGAAATTTTTGAGAGTACGGACAATCAGTTTCAGTATTCTGTATCTATGACGACTCGTCCCCAGCGTCCTGGAGAAGTTGATGGTGTTGATTATTTCTTTCGCACTCGTGAAGAGTTTGAGGAGTTGATCCGTCAAGGCCAAATGCTCGAATATGCAGAGTATGTCGGCAATTATTACGGGACTCCGCTCACTTATGTCAACGAGACCTTGGATAAAGGGATAGATGTTTTCTTGGAAATCGAAGTCCAAGGAGCACTCCAAGTCAAGAAAAAAGTGCCCGATGCTGTGTTTATCTTTCTGACTCCGCCAGACTTGGAAGAGCTGAAAGACCGTTTGGTTGGCCGTGGTACAGACAGTGCAGACGTTATTGCTCAGCGGATTGAGAAAGCAAAAGAAGAAATTGCCTTGATGCGTGAGTACGATTATGCCATTGTCAATGACCAAGTACCTTTGGCAGCTGAACGTGTGAAACGTGTGATTGAAGCCGAGCATTTTCGTGTGGACCGTGTCATCGGTCACTATCAAGACATGCTTCCTAAGGATGAAGCAGTCGTCCGTCAATAAAGTTAGAAATTAGGTAAATAATTATGATGTTAAAACCGTCTATTGACACCTTGTTGGACAAGGTACCGTCAAAATATTCTTTGGTTATTTTAGAAGCTAAGCGTGCCCATGAGCTAGAGGCTGGTGCTAAGCCAACTCAGGATTTCAAGTCAGTGAAGTCAACGCTACGCGCTTTGGAAGAAATTGAATCTGGTAACGTTGTGATTCACCCAGATCCAGAAGGAAAACGCGAAGCGGTTCGCCGTCGTGCGGAAGAAGAACGCCTGCGTAAAGAAGAAGAAGAGCGCAAGATCAAAGAACAAATTGCCAAAGAAAAAGAAGAGGGTGAGAAAATTTAAGGTTGGGGCTACTCAATCTTATTTTTTTCTATGAATATGGCGTTTAGGGAAAGCGGGGTGAGAGTGTGAAAATTGCCAAGATTATTGTCGATGTTCCTCTGATGCAGACGGACAAACCATACAGCTATGCGGTTCCAGAGGAGTTTTCTGGGATGCTGCAAGCTGGGATGCGGGTGCATGTGCCTTTTGGTAAGGGCGGTCGGTTGATTCAAGGATTGATTGTTGGCTTGGCTGATGAGAAAGCTGAAGATTTGGATGGACAGATTGGAGAATTGAAAGATATTGCAGAAGTTCTGGACTTTAGACCGGTTCTAAATGCCGAGCAGCTCTGGCTAGCTGACCAGTTGCGCCAGTCTGTCTTTTCCTATAAAATTTCCATCCTGAAAGCCATGTTGCCGAGTCTTCTTAATTCCAGCTATGACAAGTTGCTTTATCCAACGGAGCAGCTTTCTTCTGAGGAGCGGCAGGCTATTTTCGGTCAGTCAACCAGTCTTCGTTTTTCTGATTTGGACAAGAAAAGTCAGTCCAAGCTCATGCGGTTGACTCAGGCTGGTAAGATTCGCCTGGAATACCAAGCGATTGACCGTAAGCATATCAAGACAGAAACCTGGTATCAAGTTGATAGAGAGCAATTGGCTCAGTTTCTGCCTTCTGCCCGAGCGAAAAAGCAGCAGGAACTTCAGACTTATCTGCTGGAAAATCCGCAATCAGGTCGCCTCAAAGACTTACGCAAACTCTTTTCGCCTGCAGTAGTCAACATTTTCTTAGAAAAGGAGTTTCTCTTTACAGAGGAACAGGAAGTCAGCCGGTCTGCGGCGCATTTCCAGAAGGAGCGACAGGATAAAAAGCTGGTTCTCAATGAGGAGCAGGCAGTCGCAGTCGCTGCGATTTGTGAAAAAATCGGTAAAGAAAAGGCTCAACCCGTTTTGCTAGAAGGAGTGACGGGGAGCGGCAAAACCGAGGTTTATCTCAAGGTGATTGAGGAGGCTCTAGGTCAAGGAAAGACAGCGATTATGCTAGTGCCGGAAATTTCCCTGACTCCTCAGGTGACTGACCGTTTTATCTCGCGCTTTGGCGACAAGGTGGCTATTTTGCATTCAGGCCTATCTGACGGTGAGAAGTATGATGAATGGCGCAAGGTGGAGCGGGGAGAGGCTCAGGTCGTTGTCGGTGCGCGTTCGGCCATCTTTGCTCCGCTGACACATATCGGAGCCATCATCATTGACGAGGAGCATGAGTCTTCCTACAAGCAGGACTCCAATCCTCGCTACCATGCCAGAGATGTAGCTCTCCTACGAGCTCGCTACAATCAAGCTGTCTTAGTACTGGGTTCGGCGACTCCTAGCTTAGAAAGCAGGGCCAGAGCCAGCCGTGGCGTCTATGACTTTTTGCAGTTGACCAAGCGGGCCAACCCGCTGGCACAGATTCCTCAGGTTCAAGTGGTGGACTTCCGAGATTACATTGGGCAAAATGAAGCTAGTAATTTCACTCCAGTCCTGCTAGAAGCTATTCAGGATCGTCTGGAGAAAGGTGAACAGACGGTTCTTATGCTCAACAGGCGAGGCTATTCCAGCTTTGTCATGTGTCGGGAATGCGGCACGGTGGACACCTGTCCCAACTGTGATATTTCCCTGACCCTGCATATGGCTACCAAGACTATGAACTGCCACTACTGTGGCTTTACCAAGGACATTCCGCAAGCCTGTCCTAATTGTGCCAGTCGCAGCATTCGCTACTATGGTACGGGGACGCAGAAGGCCTATGATGAGCTGACGACTCTCTTTCCAGAGGCTCGCATTCTGCGCATGGATGTGGATACGACCCGTAAAAAAGGGAGTCACGAAGAAATCCTAGAGGCCTTTAGTCAGGGGCAGGCAGACATTCTGCTGGGAACTCAGATGATTGCCAAGGGACTGGATTTTCCTAATGTGACCTTGGTCGGCGTTCTCAATGCGGATACGGCATTGAATCTGCCAGATTTTCGTTCTTCGGAACGGACCTTTCAGCTGCTGACTCAGGTAGCAGGTCGGGCAGGTCGGGCTGAGAAAGCAGGACAAGTCTTTATCCAATCTTACAACCCGCATCACTATGCCATTGACTTTGCCAGAAAGCAGGATTACGAAGGCTTCTATGCTTATGAAATGGGAATTCGACGGCAGTTGGGCTATCCGCCGTATTACTATACAGTTGGGTTGACCCTATCCCACAAGGATGAGGAAACAGTAGTCAAGAAATCTTACCAGGTCATGGATATTTTACGGAGTGGCCTGTCGGACAAGGTGCAAATTTTGGGTCCCACACCCAAACCCATTGCTCGAACCCACAATCTCTACCACTATCAGATTTTACTGAAGTATCGCTTTGAGGATGATCTACAAACTACGCTCAATCGGGTCTTGGAACTAACGCAGCAAGCAGAAAACAAGGACCTGCGGCTCAGTATTGATAATGAACCCCAGAATTTTATCTGATGGCGAAAGTGAGCGAGAGCTATCAGCTTTGCTCGCTTTTTTGATATAATAGAAAGAAAAACAGTCGCAGGGATGGGATTCTGCGACAGATTTGAGGAAATGACAGTGAAATTAATTTTTATGGGAACGCCTGACTTTTCAGCAACGGTCTTAAAAGGCCTGCTGGAAAGGGAACAATATGAGATTTTAGCGGTGGTCACTCAACCAGACCGAGCGGTGGGGCGCAAAAAGGAAATCCGCATGACACCGGTCAAGGAAGTGGCTTTAGCTAACGACTTGCCGGTTTACCAACCAGAAAAGTTGGCTAAAAGCACGGACTTGGAAGAGATTATGAACTTAGGAGCTGACGGCATCGTGACAGCAGCCTTTGGTCAATTTCTGCCTAGCCGTTTGCTGGACAGCGTTAACTTCGCAGTGAATGTCCATGCCTCTCTCTTGCCCAAATACCGTGGCGGAGCGCCCATTCATTATGCTTTGATAAATGGTGATGAAGAAGCTGGTGTGACTATTATGGAGATGGTCAAAGAGATGGATGCTGGGGATATGATTGCCAGTCGAGCAACAGCCATTGAAGAGTCTGATAATGTCGGAACTCTCTTTGAAAAACTAGCTGTGATTGGTCGCGACCTTCTTTTAGAAGTCTTACCAGCCTATGTAGCGGGAGAGATTCAGGCCCAGCCTCAGGATCCAGAGCTGGTGACTTTTTCACCGAATATCAGCCCAGAGCAAGAGCGGATTGATTGGACAAAGACCAGTCGTCAGATTTTCAATCAGGTTCGGGGCATGAATCCTTGGCCGGTGGCCCATACCCTGCTAGCTGGTCAGCGCTTCAAGATTTACGAAGTCAGCCAAGCGGAAGGCAGTGGTCGTCCAGGTGAAATCTTGACGATCAGCAAGAAAGAATTGGTGGTCGCAGCGGGTCAGGGAGCCCTTTCTCTAAAGACGGTGCAGCCATTCGGCAAGCCCAAAATGGATATTAAGGACTTTCTCAACGGTCTGGGTCGGAATTTAGCAGTAGGTGATGAATTTGGAAAGTAAGCAAAAAAGAGCCCGAGAGCTTGCTCTGCAAATTCTGGAAGAAGTCTTTGAAGAGGGAGCTTATTCCAATATCGCCCTCAATAAGGCTCTGAAACAGAGTGCTCTCAGTTCAGCTGATAAAAGTTTGGTTACGGAGCTGGTCTATGGAACGGTCGCACGCAAAATTACTCTGGAATGGCAACTGGCTCATTGGGTGGAAGATAGGGATAAACTAGATAACTGGCTTTATATCCTGCTTGAGCTCAGCCTCTATCAGATGCTCTATCTGGATAAAATCCCCCAGCATGCTGTTGTAAATGAAGCTGTTGAAATTGCCAAAGATCGCAAACGTGGCAGTGAAAAATATGTCAATGCGATCCTGCGGGAGATCGAGCGGGAAGACGCAGCTGATCCGACTACTATCAAACGTAAGAATAAGCGCTACTCAGTTCAGTATTCTCTACCGGTCTGGCTGGTCAAGGTGTTGATTGACGAATACGGGGAAGAACGTGCGGAAGCTATCTTTTCTAGTCTCTTTGAGCGCAACAAGGCCAGCATCCGAGTGACGGATTTGGCTCGAAAGGAAGAAGTTAAAGCGGTTTTGGGTGCGGACGATTCGGTCTTAGCCCCTTCAGCTTTGGTCAAGAAGCAAGGCCATTTTGCTGGTCATGAGTTCTTTGAAAAAGGCTTGATCACTATTCAAGACGAGTCTAGCCAGCTGGTTGCTCCGACTCTACAAATTGAAGGGCATGAGCAGATTTTGGATGCCTGCAGTGCGCCGGGTGGCAAGGCAGTGCACATGGCTTCCTATCTGACAACTGGTCAGATTACAGCCTTGGATCTTTACGACCATAAGCTGGACTTGATTCGCCAAAATGCAGAACGGCTAGGATTAGCAGATAAAATCACGACTAAAAAACTGGATGCGACTAAGGTATTTGAGACTTTTGGTCCAAATGCTTTTGATAAAATCCTAGTGGACGCTCCCTGCTCTGGTATCGGCTTAATTCGCCGCAAACCAGACATTAAGTACAATAAAGAAAACGCTGATTTTGAAAATTTACAAAAAATTCAGCTGGATATACTAGACAGCGTTTGTCAAAGTCTACGTAAAGGTGGTATAATAACTTATAGTACTTGCACGATTGTGTCTGCAGAGAATTTTGATGTAGTCAAGCGATTCTTGGAAAGACACCCAAATTTTGAGCAAGTTAGACTAGAACATGAAAGAGAAGATATCGTGAAAGACGGCTGTATTTTGATTACGCCGGAATTATACGGAAGCGATGGATTTTTTATCAGTCAATTTAGGAAGATATCAGACTAAGAGGAGGAAACTGACAGTATGGAAATTTCAATATTAACAGATGTTGGTCAAAAGCGGACAAATAATCAAGATTATGCCAATCTTTTTGTAAATCGGGCTGGCAAGACTATGATTATCTTGGCTGATGGTATGGGTGGTCACAGAGCTGGTAACATTGCCAGTGAAATGGCTGTAACAGACCTGGGTGCTGCATGGGTTGATACTCAGATTGACTCAGTAAACCAAGTCCGTGAATGGTTTGCAGAGCATTTGGAACAAGAAAATCAGCGCATCCACCAATTTGGTCAGGACGAAGAATACAAGGGCATGGGCACGACGCTAGAGGCCTTGGCCATTATTGGTAATCAAGCCATCTATGCTCATATTGGTGATTCTCGCATTGGCTTGATTCGCGGTGAGGAATACAGCCAATTAACCAGTGACCATTCACTTGTTAATGCTTTGCTCAAGGCTGGACAGATTACACAAGAAGAGGCGGAACGCCATCCGCAGAAGAATATTATCACTCAATCTATCGGTCAAAAAGACGAAGTGCAGCCTGACTATGGCATGGTCACGTTAGAAGATGGTGATTACCTTCTGCTCAACAGTGACGGTCTGACTAATATGATTTCAGACAGCGAAATTTATGATATTGTCACTAGCGATATCAGCCTATCTGAAAAAACTGAAACCTTAATTCGCTTTGCCAACAATGCTGGAGGACTGGACAATATCACAGTTGCTCTGGTTCGTTTTGACAAGGAGGAACAGGAATGATTCAAATCGGTAAGATCTTTGCCGGGCGATATAAAATCATCAAACAGATTGGCCGTGGAGGCATGGCCGATGTCTATCTGGCCCGAGATCTGATACTTGATGGTGAAGAGGTTGCTGTAAAGGTTCTTAGAACCAATTATCAGACGGATCCTATTGCAGTTGCCCGCTTCCAAAGAGAAGCCAAAGCAATGGCGGACTTGGATCATCCTTACATTGTCCGGATTTCCGATATTGGAGAAGAAGATGGTCAGCAATATCTGGCCATGGAATATGTATCTGGGCTTGACCTCAAGCGCTATATCAAAGAAAATTCTCCACTTTCAAACGAAGAAGCAGTTAGAATTATGGGGCAAATCCTACTGGCTATGCGCCTGGCGCATACACGCGGGATTGTCCACCGTGATCTAAAACCACAAAATGTCCTCTTGACACCAGATGGCGATGCTAAGGTAACAGATTTTGGGATTGCCGTGGCTTTCGCTGAGACCAGCCTAACACAGACCAATTCGATGCTGGGGTCGGTGCATTATCTTTCGCCAGAGCAGGCACGGGGTTCCAAAGCCACTGTTCAGAGCGATATTTATGCCATGGGGATTATTTTCTACGAGATGTTGACAGGGCATATCCCTTATGACGGAGATAGTGCTGTGACGATTGCTTTGCAGCATTTCCAAAAGCCCCTGCCTTCAATCATCGCAGAAAATCCGAATGTTCCTCAGGCCTTGGAAAATGTGGTCATTAAGGCAACGGCTAAAAAGCTGAGCGATCGCTATCAGTCCGTTGCGGAGATGTATGTTGACTTGTCTAGCAGCTTATCCTATGACCGTCGAAATGAAAAGAAACTGGTCTTTGATGATGGGGCAAAGGCAGATACTAAAACTTTGCCAAAAGTTCCTCCAATTCCTCAGTCAGCTCCAAGTCCTGTCGCAGAAGCAGTGGCTCCTAAAGCTGCGGCTGATGTGAAGAGAGAGGCCCCTGTTTTAAAAGCTCCAGTCAAAAAGCCGAAAAAACGTCATTTAAGAGCTAGATACAAAGTTATGTTTTTAGCTATTCTCTTAGTTTTTGCAGCCTTCTTCTTTCTGATCTACAAGAGTCCTGCCAATACTACGGTTCCAGATGTAGCAGGACAAACAGTGGCAGAAGCCCGTTCGACCATTACTGCTAAGGGTCTTGAGGTAGGAGAAATCAAGGAGGACTACAGTGATAAAGTGGCGGAAGGTAAGATCATCAAGACAGATCCACCAGCTAATAGTCAACGTCGTGAAAACAGTAAGGTGGATTTGATTGTCTCCAAAGGAGCAAAAACCTTTACGGTAGAAAATTACGTCGGTAAGAAGTCCTCAGAGGCGATTGAAGATCTGAAAAGTACTTATAATATTCCTGAGAAGCTGATCAAGATCGTAGAAGAAGAAAGTTCTGATGCTGAAGAAGGAGTGGTCATCAGCCAAACCCCAGCTGCAGGCTCTTCTTATGATGTGACGTCAAATAAACAGATTACTCTAACCGTTGCTAAAACAGTGACTACTGTTCCAATGCCGGACTTTGGTCATCTCCAAGTTTCGTATGCCTATGCACGGTCCTATCTGATGGAGATGGGAATCGCTTCGTCTCGTATTGAGCGAGTGATTGATCGCTCCGTGGAGTCCAGTCAAGCTGATTTGGTGACATCCCAGTCTCCAGCAGCTGGTCAAGGTATTAAATTGAAATCAAATACCAAGATTACTTTCTACGTGACAGACGGTACGGTAACAAGTTCTTCTAGTACAAGCGAACGTTCATCGTCGTCATCGCCTTCCAGCAGCACTACGAGTGAGAGTGAAAGTCACTCTAGCTCTTCTAGCAGCTCTACAACAGCATCGACGGACCATCAATAAGGCGTCTAGCTACAGTTATCCTATCTAGTCTATTTTAGACTTTGTAGAGAATTAGAAGTATATCCCTTGATTTTCAAGGCAGACTATGCTATAATCATTTTAGTGAATATAAAAGAGAGGCGAGGAAGTATCTTCGCCTCTTGTCTGTGAGGAGGTGCAGTCTTATCGCAACAATTGTTGAATTAGTAAGAGAAGTCATTGAGCCAGCCATCCAAGAACCCTATGAATTAGTAGATATTGAATACGGCAAGATGGGCGGTGACTATGTTCTCAGTGTTTTTGTAGACAAGCCCGAGGGGATTACGGTCAATGATACAGCAGATTTGACCGATATTATCAGTCCTCTGTTGGACTCTATCAAGCCCGATCCTTTTCCTGACCAGTATTTTCTGGAAGTGACTAGCCCAGGCTTGGAGCGTCCGCTGAAGACCAAGGAAGCTGTGGCAGCTGCAGTTGGAAGCTATATCCATGTCAGCCTTTATAAGGCACTGGATAAAAACAAGGTTTTTGAAGGAACTTTGCTTGGATTTGAAGATGATGTCTTGCTCATGGAATATATGGATAAAACACGCAAAAAAGAAGTTGAAATTCCATATAATCTAGTGTCAAAAGCAAGATTGGCCGTTAAATTTTAGTAAAAAATCGTAATATAATGAAGAAAGGAATACTTTTGCTTCAGCAAAAGTTACATGAAGATGAGTAAAGAAATGCTAGAGGCCTTCCGTATTTTGGAAGAGGACAAAGGTATTAAAAAAGAAGATATTATCGAAGCAGTGACAGAATCCCTTCGCTCTGCTTATCGTCGTCGCTACGGTCAGGCAGACAGCGCAGCCATTGAGTTTAATGAAAAAACAGGTGATTTCCATGTCTATACTGTCCGTGAAGTCGTGGACGAGGTCTTTGACAGCCGCTTGGAAATCAGTCTCAAGGACGCCTTGGCTATCAGTTCTGCCTATGAGTTGGGAGATAAGATCAAGTTTGAAGAAGCGCCAGCTGAATTTGGCCGGGTAGCAGCTCAATCTGCCAAGCAGACCATCATGGAAAAGATGCGCAAACAAACTCGTGCCATCACATACAATACCTACAAAGAACATGAAAATGAAATCATGTCAGGAACAGTAGAGCGCTTTGATAATCGCTTTATCTATGTCAATCTGGGAACTATTGAAGCACAATTATCTAAACAAGACCAGATTCCTGGTGAGGTCTTTGCTTCTCATGACCGCATCGAAGTTTTTGTCTACAAGGTAGAAGACAATCCGCGTGGTGTCAATGTTTTCGTTAGCCGTAGCCATCCAGAGATGATCAAGCGCTTGATGGAGCAGGAAATTCCTGAAGTTTACGACGGAACTGTGGAAATCATGAGCGTGTCTCGTGAAGCGGGCGATCGGACCAAGGTAGCGGTTCGCAGCCACAATCCAAACGTGGATGCGATCGGAACCATCGTCGGACGTGGTGGTGCCAATATCAAGAAGATTACCAGCAAATTCCACCCAGCCAAATATGATGCCAAAAGTGGTCGTATGATTCCGACTGAGGAAAATATCGATGTCATCGAGTGGGTTGCTGATCCAGCCGAGTATATCTACAATGCCATTGCTCCAGCTGAGGTCGATCAAGTTATCTTCCATGCAGAAGACAACAAGCGAGCTTTGGTTGTTGTGCCAGATAATAAACTTTCTCTGGCTATCGGCCGTCGTGGTCAAAACGTTCGCTTGGCAGCTCATTTGACTGGCTTTAGAATTGATATCAAGTCAGCTAGCGAATTTGAAGCAATGGAAGCAGCCAACGAGCTTGGTGGATTTGGCCAAGATTACGTACCAGCCGAAGTAGATGCTCCTTCAGCAGAATTTGAAGTGGAAGAGCTGAATGATACAGAAGTGGCAACTGAAATCGAACTCGAAGAAAGTGAAGCAGTAGCCGCAGAATAAGGGAGGCAGATATGGCAAAAACAAGAAAAATCCCTTTAAGAAAATCAGTTGTGTCAAATGAAGTGATTGACAAGCGTGATCTGTTGCGCATCGTCAAGAATAAAGAAGGTCAGGTCTTCATTGATCCGACAGGCAAGGCCAATGGGCGGGGTGCTTATATCAAGCTAGATAATGAAGAAGCTCAGCAGGCCAAGAAAAAACGGGTCTTTAATCGTAGTTTCAGTATGGAAGTAGAAGAAAGTTTCTACGACGAGCTGATTGCCTATGTCGATCACAAAGTCAAGAGAAGAGAGTTGGGTCTTGAATAAAGAAAAACTAGCAAACTTGCTGGGTTTGGCCCAGCGGGCTGGCCGCGTCATTTCAGGAGAAGAATTGGTCATCAAAGCCATCCAAGAAGGCAAGGCTCATCTGATCTTTCTAGCTGAAGATGCAGGACCAAATCTGACGAAAAAGATTACTGATAAAAGCCATTATTACAAGATAGAAGTGTCAACCGTGTTTTCAACACTGGAATTAAGCACTGCGATTGGCAAAGCTCGTAAAGTAGCTGTCGTCACAGATGCTGGTTTTACAAAGAAAATGAGGTCTCTTATGCAATAGAAGAGGAGGACAAGAATTGTCTAGAATTAGATTGTACGAAATCGCAAAAGAACTGGGGAAGGAAAGTAAAGAGGTAGTAGCTCGGGCCAAGGAATTAGGCCTAGAAGTTAAAAGCCACTCGTCCAGCGTAGAAGAAGAAGCAGGTCAGCGTATCAAGGCTAGCTTCGCAGCTAAAGAATTCGCTAAGCCCCTTCCAGAGAAAGAAGCGGATGTCCAGCCCGCACCCAAAAAAGTAGCTGAAAAACCAGTTGCTCCAGTTCAAAAGGAAGCGGCTCCGGCTAAAAAAGAAGAGCCAAAAGTTGCCGAAGCAGTGACAACTGAAGCTCTAGCTAAACCGGCTCCAGCGCGACCACAAAGTCGAAATTTTAAGGCAGAGCGTGAAGCGCGTGCCAAGGAACAAGCAGAGCGACGTAAGCAGCAACAAAATCGGAAACCACAAAATTCTGACCAGAAGGAAAGTAATGAGCGTGATCGTCATGACCGCAAGGCCAACAACGATCGCCAAGAGCGCCGCAATGACCGTCGTGATAATCGTGGTCAAGATGGCCGTCGGAATGGTCAGAATCATCAAGGATTTAACGGTCAGAACCGTCAACAGTCTCAAGGGCCGAAAATTGACTTTAAGGCTCGGGCAGCAGCTCTGAAAGCAGAGCAAAATGCGGAGTATGCACGTTCTAGTGAGGAGCGTTTCAAGCAGGCTCAAGCAGCTAAAGAAGCACAGGAACGCCAGAATAGACGAAAAGAGCCAGTCCAAGCAGAGCCAACAACTGCTGAAGTATTTAAAGCTGCTCCAGCTGAAACAGTCCAACCGGCTGCTCCTGCACCAGCACAAGCTACGGTAGATACTCGTCGTAAAAAGCAAGCTCGACCAGATAAGAAGCGCGATGATTTTGATCGCGAAGAAGAAGGTCCAAGAAAACAACAAAAGAATCGAAATAGTCAAAATCAAGTGAGAAATCAAAGAAACAGTAACTGGAATAACAATAAGAAAAATAAAAAAGGAAAAGGTAACCAGAATCAGGTTCCAAAACCTGTTACAGAACGCAAGTTCCATGAGTTGCCAAGCGAATTCGAATACACAGATGGCATGACCGTTGCGGAAATTGCAAAACGGATCAAGCGCGAGCCAGCTGAAATCGTTAAGAAGCTCTTTATGATGGGCGTGATGGCAACACAAAACCAATCTCTTGACGGTGATACTATTGAGCTCCTCATGGTGGATTACGGTATCGAAGCTAAGAAGAAGGTAGAAGTGGATACAGCTGATATTGAGCGCTTCTTTGTCGAAGAAGGCTATATCAATCCAGATGAATTAGTGGAACGTCCGCCAGTTGTCACTATCATGGGACACGTTGACCATGGTAAAACAACCCTCTTGGATACTCTACGTAACTCTCGCGTTGCGACAGGTGAAGCGGGTGGTATCACTCAGCATATCGGTGCCTACCAGATTGAGGAAAATGGCAAGAAGATTACTTTCTTGGATACGCCTGGACACGCTGCCTTTACTTCGATGCGTGCGCGTGGTGCTTCTGTTACCGATATTACCATCTTGGTCGTAGCAGCTGATGACGGTGTTATGCCTCAAACTATTGAAGCGATCAACCACTCTAAAGCCGCTAATGTGCCAATTATTGTGGCCATCAACAAGATCGATAAGCCAGGTGCCAATCCTGAGCGCGTAATTGGTGAATTGGCTGAGCATGGTGTTATGTCAACTGCTTGGGGTGGAGATTCTGAGTTTGTTGAAATCTCAGCTAAGTTCAACCAAAACATCGATGAACTTTTGGAAACAGTTCTGCTTGTAGCAGAAATTCAAGAACTCAAGGCAGATCCAACTGTTCGCGCTATCGGTACAGTTATCGAAGCCCGTTTGGATAAAGGAAAAGGTGCAGTTGCAACCCTTCTTGTCCAACAAGGTACGCTGAATGTTCAAGATCCAATCGTTGTCGGAAATACCTTCGGACGCGTTCGGGCTATGACCAATGACTTAGGTCGTCGTGTCAAAGTGGCAGGTCCATCTACGCCGGTTTCTATCACTGGTCTAAATGAAACTCCGATGGCAGGTGACCACTTTGCCGTCTATGAAGATGAAAAAGCTGCGCGTGCAGCCGGTGAAGAACGTGCTAAACGTGCCCTTCTCAAGCAACGTCAAGCTACTCATCGTGTCAGTCTGGAAAATCTCTTTGATACCCTCAAAGCTGGTGAAGTTAAGTCTGTTAACGTCATTATTAAAGCCGACGTACAAGGTTCTGTAGAAGCCTTGGCTGCTTCCTTGCAGAAGATTGAAGTGGAAGGCGTTAAGATTACCATTGTCCACTCAGCGGTTGGTGCTATCAATGAGTCTGACGTAACTTTGGCAGAAGCTTCAAATGCCTTTATCATTGGATTTAACGTTCGTCCTACACCACAAGCTCGCCAGCAAGCAGAAGCTGATGATGTAGAAATCCGTCTTCACAGCATTATCTATAAGGTTATCGAAGAAATGGAAGATGCCATGAAAGGAATGCTGGACCCAGAATACCAAGAAAAAATCATCGGGGAAGCCCTTATCCGCGAAACTTTCAAAGTTTCCAAGGTTGGTACTATCGGTGGATTTATGGTTATCAATGGTAAAGTTACCCGTGATTCCAAGGTCCGTGTCATCCGTGATGGCGTCGTAATTTATGATGGTCAGTTGGCTAGCTTGAAGCATTTTAAGGATGATGTGAAAGAAGTTACTAACGGCCGCGAAGGTGGTCTCATGATTGATGGCTATAACGATATCCAAGTGGATGATACGATTGAAGCCTACATCATGGAAGAAATTAAGAAATAAGAGAAATACGTCGAAAACTCTCAGTGAAAAGCATATTGGGTGAAAGTCGATACTTCTATCCCAAGCACCTTTTCACAAAGAGTTTAGAGCGAATTTCATTCAACCAAAATTAAAAATATGAGAGTGGGACAGAAATCGGTAATTCGTTAGAATTCGATTTCGTCGTCCCACCTCCGCACAGTTGAGTAGGGCTGTAAAAGCTGATGAAATCAGCGTAGTAGAGGCCACTCAACCACTGCGTCTTGCTCGACAATCCAAAGACAATTGAGAGGCTAGGACTTTTGTCCCAGCCTCATATTGCAGAAGAAAAATTAGAAAGGAAATCCTATGGCAAATCATTTTCGTACCGACCGTGTAGGAATGGAAATCAAGCGTGAAGTCAATGAGATTTTGCAAAAGAAAGTCCGTGATCCACGTGTCCAAGGTGTGACCATTACCGATGTCCAAATGCTGGGCGATCTGTCTATGGCCAAGGTCTACTATAGCATCATGAGTGACTTGGCTTCAGATAATCAAAAGGCACAGCTGGGCTTGGAAAAGGCAACCGGCACCATTAAGCGTGAACTGGGCCGAAACCTCAAGATGTATAAGATTCCAGATTTGACCTTCGTCAAAGATGAGTCTATTGAGTACGGTAATAAGATTGATCAAATGTTACGTAATTTAGAAAAACATTAATGAAAAGAGTGAGATGGGGCAGTGTTTACGAGCCCTGTCTCATTTTTATTTTTGAAAATACTTTTTAAAAGTTTTGAAAAAAGGTGTTGACAAGTGGAGATTATCCTGTTATACTAGTAAAGTACTCAATCGCGGGGATGGCGGAATTGGCAGACGCGCAGGACTAAGGATCCTGTGACCGCTTTAGGTCGTGAGGGTTCAAGTCCCTCTCTCCGCATAGGATTAGCTGACTTCGGTCAGTTTTTTTGTTTTCTCAAAGGAGCTGAAGATGTCTGAATTCAAAAATTACTTGGGAATTACTTAAAATTTCAGGAAAAACTAGCAATTTTAATGAAAAAGTGATAAAATAAACAATGTAAGTGGTTCATTCCACAAAAAATAAGAGGAGGCCTATTACAAATGGCAATCGTTTCAGCAGAAAAATTTGTCCAAGCAGCTCGTGACAATGGTTATGCAGTTGGTGGATTTAACACAAATAACCTTGAGTGGACTCAAGCTATCTTGCGCGCAGCAGAAGCTAAAAAAGCACCAGTTTTGATCCAAACTTCAATGGGTGCTGCCAAATATATGGGTGGTTACAAAGTTGCTCGCAACTTGATCGCTAACCTTGTTGAATCAATGGGTATCACTGTACCAGTAGCGATCCACCTTGACCACGGTCACTACGAAGATGCACTTGAGTGTATCGAAGTTGGTTACACTTCAATCATGTTTGACGGTTCACACCTTCCAGTTGAAGAAAACCTTAAATTGGCTAAAGACGTTGTTGAAAAAGCACACGCTAAAGGTATCTCAGTAGAAGCTGAAGTTGGTACTATCGGTGGTGAAGAAGACGGTATCATCGGTAAAGGTGAATTGGCTCCAATCGAAGACGCTAAAGCAATGGTTGCAACTGGTATTGACTTCTTGGCAGCTGGTATCGGTAACATCCACGGTCCTTACCCTGCAAACTGGGAAGGTCTTGACCTTGACCACTTGAAGAAATTGACAGAAGCTCTTCCAGGTTTCCCAATCGTATTGCACGGTGGATCAGGTATTCCTGATGACCAAATCCAAGCAGCTATCAAACTTGGTGTTGCGAAAGTTAACGTTAACACTGAATGCCAAATCGCATTCGCTAACGCAACTCGTAAATTTGCTCGTGACTATGAAGCAAACGAAGCAGAATACGACAAGAAGAAACTCTTCGACCCACGTAAATTCTTGGCTGACGGTGTCAAAGCTATCCAAGCATCAGTTGAAGAACGTATCGACGTATTCGGTTCAGAAGGTAAAGCATAAGAAGCTTGTAAAAGCTTGATATAACGGGGTTTATCCAATTTGGATAAACCTTTTTTCTTTGTTTTGCCACAAATTTGCTACACTTATTTAGTTAACGAATCTAATACAGGAATAATGAGATCTTTTATTTTTTGTGTAAGGTGCAAATAGATATCTGTGACACGACTTCCTCGTGTATGTCCAACACGATCTTGAATTGCTTCGAGTGGAATTCCTTGCTCAGCTAAAAAGCTGATATGTGTGTGACGAAAAATGTGAGTTGAAATAGAATCGTCATTAGTACGAGAGTTTGAGCGCCGACGTTTAACGTTTGAATTAGAATGACAGGAATAGCTAGTACAATAGCTTCAAATATTTTAAAGATGAGATAAAAAATAGAAATTGAACATATGGTATAATAAAATGAAATCAAGTGATGGCGATATATCCAACTTAAATCGAAATAGTATAAATTACGAGGAGATTATAAGATGAACGATTATATAAAATTAAATAAAGATAGATGGAATAATGTAAAAAATAACTATACTGAGCCATTGACACATGAAGAATTAGAAGAAGCCAGAAATAATCCAATTTCTGTTGCCTTAACTGTTGGGAAAAAAGTTCCGAAAGAATGGTTTGAAAAAGCCAACGGAAAAAAGATATTAGGGTTAGCTTGTGGTGGTGGACAGCAGGGACCAGTTTTCGCTGCAAAAGGTTATGATGTAACTATAATGGATTTTTCTAAATCACAATTACAAAGAGATGAGTTGGTTGCTAAAAGAGAAGGCTTAAAAATCAACACAGTTCAAGGCGATATGACAAAATCATTTCCATTTGAAAATGAAACCTTTGATATTATTTTTAATCCAGTTTCAAATGTATATATAGAAGATTTAGAAAACATGTACAAAGAAGCCTCTCGAGTATTGAAAAAGGGTGGACTGTTAATGGTCGGATTTATGAACCCTTGGATATACATGTATGATGCTGACACTGTATGGGACAAGCCCGATGAGGAATTACTATTAAAGTTTTCACTACCTTTTAATTCAAAAGAGCTTGAAGAGGAAGGCAAGATCACCATAAATCCAGAATATGGATATGAATTTAGCCATACCTTAGAAACTCAGATTAGAGGACAACTTAAAAATGGTCTTGCTATGATCGATTTTTATGAATCGTGTGACAAAAGACATCGATTATCACGTTATGGAAATGACTATATAGCTACACTATGCATTAAACTATAATGTTATAGAACATACTTTAGGAGAATAGCCCGTTTTATTTTCCGTAAGGGTTAAAATCTATGTCGTAGTAAAATAATCAAATAAAATTAGAGAGAGGAAGTAAAAGCAAATAGCCGCTACTTCCTTTTTTGTTGTCAAACATTCAAAAACGAAAAGGAGAATTTATGGAAGAACTGAAGAACACAGATAAACAAGGCCTTAGCACAAAGAGAAAGATTGAAAAGACCACCTATGAGGTTGTTGACCATTTCAATGAAAATACAACTGAAATAATGCAAGATAAACTTACAAGAATAATGCTGAGGGAGCTTAGGAGAAAATTGGATGAAAAAAAGATGATTTTGATTAAAAAGTCCTTGACAAGTAGCAACAGGAAAAACAGCGAAGTCTATGTCAGCTGAATACTACAAGATGGTAAGTCACGAAAAAAATCGCATGGATGAAACTGAAATGATTTGTCCATGCGATTTTTATATTTAAGGAGCTATCGTGAACAAAGCTCTATCTAGCAGAATAGAAATGTTTACGCTTCTTTCTTTTTAAGTAAGAAGAGACCACCGCTTGTAGCCAGAAGAATCGTTGCAACTGTAAAGAGAGCAGAGTTTTCCTTGCTTCCTGTTTGTGGGAGCTGGGCCTGCTGAGTATTTGTTACTTTTTGAGCTGTAGTGATAGACTGTGTTTCGCTTGTTTTCTGAGCAAGGCTTTCTAATTGCTCTTCTTTCGCTTTTGGAGCTGTCGGTTTGTCGGCTGGTTTGCCTGCTTGTTTTGGCTGAGGTTTTTGGTTCAAAATTTCAACAATTTCGACACTTGGTTTATGAGTGACAGGCATATCTTTCAGCTCAGCCAATTGATCGCCAAAGACAGCGTTCGATACCCAACGGTAGAAGTGAATGGTATGCAGACGATTGGTTGGATTTCCAGCATATACGAAGAGTGGATGTTCCTTGTAATTACCAGAAATAGCAACGATTTTATTGGCTAATTTTTCGTTGCCTGGCCACCAGCCTGCAATGTAGTAGTCACTGTCTGCAATAGTCGCCAAAGTCTTGAAGTTGGCAGGAGCTTTTGCGATCCAGTTTCCAGAGTTAGAATAGAAGAGATCATTCTTCTTATAGCCGCTAGTCAATGGATCTTTATCGTCTATAATAGCCTTCATCAGACCTTCAAAATCGCTGCCGCCAGAGAATCTTTCCGCATCAAATCCATCTAGAACACCAAGCTTCTCAAGGCGTTGCATAGCAGAGCCCCCCACTACAATGGTTGGTTTGCGACCAAGAATAGACTTGTCAAATTTGTTGCTTTCAAGGACGATGACATCAGCTTCATCAGGCGTATCGACAATATCAAAGCCTAGATTTTTCAGTGCCAGAGCGGTATGAGTAGGTGAGTCCACTCCTGCCCAGTAGAATTGATGAGGGGGTGCATAGACCTTCAGTGCTTTTAAGCTTGGCCCTTCCGGAACCTTATACAAGGCATCTCCATAAATAGCATAATCACCTAAAAGATTTGCAAAGGTTGATGTATCAACGATATAGCCATCTTCTGTCAGATAGGCCTTCTTACCTTGGCGAATAGCTTGGTTGACAGCTTTGACTGCGCTGTCAGATGTATTAGCGATGACATAGTAAGGTGCTGAGTAGTTGATATCGCGCGTCCGAGTAGCACGGAGAGCAGTGACTTCGCCGAGTTTGCCATCAAAGAGTTTATCTTTAAAGATAGGTTCAGCTTTAAAGCCTCTCATATCTGGGAAGTTTACCAAAAGTTCAGCATACATGGCAGCCCAAGCAGATTCGTTTGAACCTTTATAGAGGATATGGTTGGCATAGCCACGCTTAGCTTGAGCCATATCGACAATTAGGTCGCCCTTCTTATAGTTGCCAACATCTTCCTTCAATTCTTGAATGACAACACCATTTCTCTTGAAGTATTCAATCATATTAAAGGCTTGTTGGGAATCATTGTCTTTGTCGAGCCCCATAGGGATGACATAATAGTCAGGGAAGAATTTTTTCTGACCATTTTTTACCCGTCCAACAACCTTGCCGTCAGGTCCGACCAATTCATTTTCAGCTTTTGGCTCTTCAACCTTGTTGATGCCACGGAGATAGAAGTTGAGGCGCATTTCCATGAGCTTGTCAGGATCTTGGGACAGGTAAGAGATACCTCCAAGGACAGCGTGATAGCCAGCCTTATAGGATTCCTGATTGCCCTCAGGGATTTCAATGGTATGTCCTAATATGCCGTGGTACATGGCATAGACACCAGTGTAGCCTGAGAAGGAGTCATCCCAGCCATCGCCCCAGTCTAGTTTAGGGATGATATAGCTGCCATACTTAGAGTTAGCGACGCCGGCACGTCCCATGTGGTGGGCATTTTCCAGCATATTTTTTGACAGAAGGTCGTATTCAAAGTTTGGATCATGCGGCGGTGTCGCTGGCTCGATCAAGAATTCTTTAACGAATCCATGAATGTCATAAAGTGCAATTGGATTCCATTTGTTAATGAGTCCAGCTACAGTACGGGTTTCTGGGTTAGCCTGATAGCTAGTGTCGCGGTTTGGATCGATTCCGTTGGCAAGAGTACGCGTATTGGCAACATCTCCGTCAGGATTTTCAGTAAAGTCAAAGAGGAAAATAAATTTCTTGAGGAGTTCTTTGACATTGAGGGTGATATTTTTAGCAGCACCGTTGGCATCAGTTGTTTGGAAGGAAATTTGCTCCTTGGTCGCAAAAGTATTGAAGAGCCCAGTGATGATGTCGATGGCTGGCTGTTCGTCAGCATGGGTGTTATTGATAAGGACTGGAAGTTTATAGTCCAGCGTACCATTTTTCAGAGCAGCTAACATTTCAGCTGGTTTGATCAAGGCCTGCGGATTAGTTGTGCTGAGATAGTCGTCAATGCTCTTTTGGTCGGAGCTGATGATACCCAACTTGATATCGCGACCCTGAGCACTCTTTCCGATGTTCTCAATCTGTACCAAGCGATCCGTTTTAGCATCTTGGAGACTCTTTTCAATAGCTGCCAGCATTTCATCGTGGGTATGGAAATCTTCGTAGGGACGAAGGACAATATTCTTGCGAATAGTCAGGCCAAGATCTTCGCTGGTTCCGACTAATTCATGAGTTCCCATAAAGTTGCGGTAGGTTCTACGGATATTGTTTGGTGTCCGCAGGCTTAAGTCTTGCCCAAATAATTCATTAAATTTTAGGGAAACTTTTAGGTCGTTTCTATCAGCTTTTTCTTCGACAGTGACAAATGGATCACCTGTGAAGCTTCCATCATCCATTTTCCAAGTTTTCCACTCGCTAATCGGCTTGTTATCCAGTGTCCAAGTGATTTTACCAGCTTGAGCTCCTTGCTCTTGAATAGTTTCTTCAATACTAGCTTTTTCGGACATGTAAACCTTACTGTCGGCAAGCTGAACCTTGTTTTCTTGGGAGCTAGCTGCGCGGACTTCTGTTTTAGTCGCATTGTCCAGTTTTTGGCTAGCATCAGCTACTTTTTCCTCTGGGGCTGTGGTAGGAAGACTTGGAGCCTTGCTGTCGGCTTTGTCAGAAGTAGCTTCAGATGGGCTGCTTTTTTCTAGTGGTTCAGCTTGCGGAGTAGTCGAAGGTTCTTCAGCCTTCTCTGTACTTGCAGGTGTAGGCTGCTCCACTAGAGAACCGATTTTGCTGCTGTCTTGCGGAGGTTCAGCAGGATTAAGCGTATCAGCTGCCGCATTTCCTTGAGCTAAAACGGCCAATAGAACCGCAGCGGATAGGCTGAGGGCTTGTGTATATAAGCGTTTCTTATAAGAATTTTTCATAAGAAACCTCCTTTTTAATGTGTTCTTAAATTTAGTATAACAAAGTTTGAAATCGTTTACAAACAAAAACATAGATAAAAAATAAACTTCTAACGAAAGGATGAGATATGTGTAATTTCTGAAGAGTATTTGAGTCTGATATTTAAACAGCACGCAATATTCGCAGTTTGGATTTTTGCAATTTCATGCAAAAAACAGGCATTTATGCTACAATATTAGCAATAAAGATGATTGGAGCAAACGATGAAAGCGATTATTACGGTTGTTGGAAAAGATAAGGCAGGGATTGTGGCTGGTGTAGCTAGTAAAATTGCCGAGCTAGGGCTCAATATTGACGATATTTCACAAACTGTTTTGGATGAATTTTTTACCATGATGGCTGTTGTTTCTAGCGACGAAAAGCAGGATTTTGCAGCGCTTCGTAGTGAATTTGAGGCCTTCGGTCAGACCCTCAATGTCAAAATAAATATTCAAAGCGCAGCGATTTTTGACGCTATGTACAATATCTAAGGAGAGGGCACATGGATATTAGACAAGTTACAGAAACCATTGCCATGATTGAGGAGCAGAATTTTGATATTCGGACCATCACCATGGGCATTTCTCTCTTAGACTGCATTGACTCGGACATTGATCGGGCTGCTGAGAAGATTTACCAAAAAATCACGACCAAGGCTAAAAATTTGGTGGCAGTTGGGGACGAAATTGCTGCAGAGCTCGGGATTCCTATCGTTAACAAGCGCGTCTCCGTGACTCCGATTTCTCTAATTGGGGCAGCTACCGATGCTACGGATTATCTGCCTCTGGCTCATGCTCTGGATCGGGCAGCAAAAGAAATCGGTGTGGACTTTATCGGTGGTTTCTCTGCTTTGGTCCAAAAGGGTTATCAAAAAGGAGACGAAATCCTCATTAATTCCATTCCGCGCGCTTTGGCTGAGACGGACAAGGTCTGCTCCTCTGTCAATGTCGGCTCAACCAAGACTGGCATCAATATGACGGCAGTTGCGGATATGGGGCGGATTATTAAGGAAACGGCCCAACTTTCTGACATGGGGGCGGCCAAGTTGGTCGTCTTTGCCAATGCGGTAGAGGACAATCCTTTCATGGCGGGCGCTTTTCATGGTGTCGGTGAAGCGGATGTGGTCATCAATGTCGGTGTTTCTGGGCCTGGTGTTGTCAAACGAGCTTTGGAAAAGGTCCGTGGTGAGAGCTTTGACGTGGTCGCGGAAACAGTCAAGAAAACAGCCTTCAAAATCACCCGTATCGGTCAGTTGGTCGGCCAGATGGCCAGCGAGCGTCTGGGCGTCAAGTTCGGGATTGTTGACTTGAGTTTGGCTCCAACGCCCGCGGTCGGGGACTCAGTGGCCCGTGTCTTGGAAGAAATGGGCTTGGAAACAGTCGGTACTCATGGCACAACAGCGGCGCTTGCCCTGCTCAATGATCAAGTTAAAAAAGGCGGTGTTATGGCCTGCAATCAGGTTGGCGGACTGTCTGGTGCTTTCATTCCTGTTTCTGAAGATGAGGGCATGATTGCGGCTGTGCAAAATGGATCGCTCAATCTAGAAAAGTTAGAAGCTATGACAGCTATCTGCTCGGTAGGCTTGGATATGATTGCCATTCCAGAGGAAACGCCAGCTGAGACCATCGCAGCCATGATTGCGGATGAAGCGGCGATTGGCGTTATCAATCAAAAGACGACTGCTGTGCGGATTATTCCGAAAGGCAAGGAAGGCGATATGATTGAATTTGGTGGACTCTTGGGAACAGCGCCAGTTATGAAGGTCAATCAGGCTTCGTCAGTTGCCTTTATCGCACGTGGCGGTCAGATTCCTGCGCCGATTCACAGTTTTAAAAACTAAGTATATAGGGGTCTGGGACAAAAGTCCTAGCCTCT
>NZ_JAPVZT010000009.1:0-90157 GCF_041432495.1 Streptococcus sp. 27098_8_73 | reverse complement strand
GAGGTTACTTCGTCTGGATCCAACTGACCATTGCCGTTCTTATCAAGTCCAACTTTAACAGTGTGAGTACCGTTGTTATTATCGACAACTTGGGCTAATGATGGCTTACCATCTTCGCCTTTAGCGCCAGTTGCTCCAGTTTCACCTTTATCACCCTTAGCTCCGGTCGCTCCTGTGGCACCTGTTGCACCTTTATCGCCTTTCGGGCCTGCTGCACCAGTTGCACCTTTATCGCCTTTGGCTCCGGTCGCTCCTGTAGCACCTGTTGCGCCGGTTGCGCCTGTTTCACCTTTATCGCCTTTCGGGCCTGCTACACCGGTTGCGCCTGTAGCACCTGTTGCGCCCTTATCGCCTTTTGGCCCTGCAGCGCCAGTGGCTCCTTTATCGCCCTTGGCTCCGGTCGCTCCTGTAGCACCTGTTGCGCCCTTATCGCCTTTTGGTCCTGCTGCGCCAGTGGCTCCTGTAGCTCCAGTTGCGCCTTTATCACCTTTCGGGCCTGCTGCGCCAGTGGCTCCTGTGGCACCAGTTGCTCCAGTTGCGCCCTTATCACCTTTCGGGCCTGCTACGCCGGTTGCGCCAGTAGCACCAGTGGCACCTTTATCCCCCTTAGGTCCAGTTGGTCCCGCATTACGTTTGACAACCATGATGGTATCTACAGGATCAACGTAATTATGTCCCTTAAATCCTCTTACAGTTCCACCATTTTTAAGTGTCTCAAGTTCTTGAGCTGTAAACTTAGGATTCGGTACGTCATTTAGGTTTTCTGGTTTTGGTCCTACAACAATAACCTGTCCGTCTTTACCTTGTTGGTAAACAATCTGAGAACCAGTTTGATTGTCGAAGGCGCGTTTTTGATCTGGAGTGGCATTCTCATAATCTACGACTCTGACATTATGTGGAATATCCATGACAAATCTGTCATAAGACTTTTCTGGTTCTGGTGCTGGAACTTCATTGACATATGCTGCAGGAGTATAAGACAAATTAGGGTTAGTTACGACGTTATTCGCTTTTACATTGGTATTAAATGAGAACCATTGGCGAATTGGGCGTGGCCAGTACCGACCAGGGTTAGTGGTAGCAATATCAAAGCTCAATGATGTACCACTTGTAACTTTTGCAGCACCCGCTCCCCAGAATTCATTTGGATTACCTTGTTGGTCCCATTGATATTCAGTTTGGCCTTTATAAGAGTTATTCTTACCATTTGCATAGTACCAACCATTTGCCTGTGGAACGATAGAAGAACCTACAATTTGTACATTCTGCATATTTGAGCTCAAATTACCATAAATTTCAGCGTAAATATCGTCCCCGTGGTGGTTACGTGAAGCGAAAGAAACAACACCAGGTGTTTTACCAAAGTCTACCTTAGTACCGTCCGCATAATAGAATTCCCATTCCATATGCAACTGGTTACCAGTTCCTTTACGATCATAGCTGGATCCATTCCAAACTGTCATAGTTGGGTCTTTATGGATAGCCATTACCATACTATCATCATAAGCAGAACTCTTCTTAGGCGTATATCGAGCAATAGCTTTCGTAATAGGTCGACCACCAACAGAAGAATTCTTCAACGTGTACTCTACTGTTGTGGTTCTACCAACTTGCGTATGAACCATGTAGTAACCATCTGTTTGGTCCTTGATGATTCGCTCAGCTGCTGGCTGACTCGTATCAGCTCTAGTGATGACTGCATTTGGTTGGGTCGTTGTCCCGTCTCGCCACTCACTGTAGCTTCGGCTGTCCAAAGCTTCACGAACATATTGATTTCGAGATGTGAGCGTACTGTCTTTGACGAACCAGTCTCCTTGTGCCAGCCTAATCTTAGCCGTTGCATTTGGCTCATCGGTAAATACGAAGTTCTGTGGTGCAAGCTGTTGCAAGCTTCCTTCTTTACCGGTTAATTGTTGAGCTCTTTGTTTGGCCACTAAGTAATCAGAGATTTTTTTATTCATTGCCTGAGCTTCAGTATTTTGAAGATCCGCTGCTTGACGTTCTAAGTTGCGTCTTTCTTCGTCAGTTGTTGCGGTTCCAAAATTTCTAAGCTGATTTGGTGTAACTGGCAAGTTCTCAGATGCTGCTCTATCCAACTGAGTTTTCAAGGCATTAGCTTGAACTGTAGCTAGATTACCGTCTTGGGTAACAGTATAGTCAGATCCTTGACGAGTAGCACCAGTATTTCGGAATCCTGATGTACCGCTAACACTTCTGAATCCTGATGTGCCTGAACGCTTAGGTTGTGCGGCTGCACTAGCCTCAGTACTTGCTGTTTTATCTTCTTTTGGCTCAGCCTTTTCTTCTGCTTTAGCTTCTTTCGGAGCGCTTGTTTCTTCTGACTTTTCGTCTTTTGAAACAGCAGCTTCTTCTGCTTTAACTACTTCTTCAGTGCTCGGTGCAGCTTGATCTTTAGCTTCAGTTGCTTGATCATTTGCACTTGATGACGCAGTATTCTTTTCAGGTTCAGCTTGTGCTTCAGTTGCCTGTTTCTCAGACTCTTTTTCATCTGAAACTCTAGCAGCTTCTGCTACTTGAGGTGCTTGATCTTGTGCAGAAGGACTAACTTCTTGCGCACTTGCAACTCCCCCTCCTAGAAAGAAAATACTTGATCCTAGAAAAACAGAACATGCTCCCCATGCTCTCGTCTTACGAATCGTAAAACGTTGCCTTTCTATTTTCTTCCAGTCTTGTCCCATGTATTGGAACCCTCCTTATTATTCTAAAATTGTCACTCCCTCAAGTGTACCATATAAGTAAGATTTAAGCAATTTTATAGCCTTTTAATTAATTGATCATTTTTAAAGAAACTGTCCAATTTTTGAGTTTTACTATTTCAAAATTCACAGTAAATTTTATAAGTGTTTCTGATCTATTCGAACAGTATTTTTATACATTTTTAGTTTATAGATTTGATTAATTATTCAAGTTATATAAAAAATCCTGAAAATAAATTTCAGGACTCTGATATTTTCATATGATCAAAGAAAAACTTTTTTAGGTTTATAAGATTCTTCTCTTTTTTCTAAGATGGCGATAAGCTTACCTTTATGAAAACCAGCCAAGATTGTTGCCGCATTTTCAATGAAAATAAAGCGACCAAAGCGGACTTCTTCTAGCTGCTCTATCGTTAATTCAATCTTGGGTAGATCACCTGTCCCCAACTCCAGAGGCTGTAGAAAGGAGAAATCCTCCACTGCCACTCGCTCCGCTATTTCATCCAAGGTCAAAGCATCATCCAAGCTCATACCTGCTGAAGAAGTCCTTGTCAGCTGGGACATGTGACTGGCAAAGCCCAGCTTAGCTCCTAAATCAACAGACAGGGTTCGAACATAGGTTCCCTTGCTGCACTTGACTCGAAAACGAAAGCGAGCTTGCTCATCTTCATAGGAAATCGGACTTGTGCGCTCAAAACTATAGATGGTCACCTGCCGCTCTGGTCGCTCCACTTCTTGACCTGCACGCGCATACTCATAAAGCTTGCGGCCATTTACCTTGACTGCAGAGTACATGGGCGGAATCTGGCGAATCTCACCAGTCATGGACTCCATCGCTTCATCGATGAGAGCCTCTTCTAAAAGCTCCGTCACTGGCGTCCGCTCAAGAATTTCGCCACTAGCATCCTCTGTCGTCGTTGAGCAGCCCAGAGTAATTTCACCTTCGTAAACTTTGCCTTCCTCCTGCATAAACTCGACCAAGCGCGTCGCCTTGCCCACAGCAATCGGAAGTACTCCAACTACATCTGGATCCAAGGTGCCCCCGTGACCAATTTTCTTCGTTCCCCAAATTTTACGCAGCTTAAAGACCGCGTCATGCGAGGTCATACCCGCTTCTTTTCTTAAGTTGATAATTCCGTTCATTGATTAACTTTCTAAAAATACTAAAACTCTCTTTTGGAAATCCTTATGCTGTTCATATTTGCTGTAGACATTACTTTGTTTCCTCTGCTATTTTTCATGATTTATTTATGTTGACTTTTTAAATGCAAGGCAAAGCCAGCAGTCACTTTTTCAAATCCAACCGCCTGATAAAACTGATGTGCAGCATTTCGTTCAGAAGTTAATCCACTATTTAGAGTCAGTGCCTTAACTCCTTCTTTTACCGCTTGTTTTTTCAATTCATCGATTAGCCTACTAGCAATTCCTTGTCGTCTTGCTTCTTTTGCAACTGACAAAGCTAAAATACGATAGTAAGATCCATCTGCTTCAAAAAAGAATAGCTTTGCATAACCTAAGAAACCTAAAATTTCTCCGTTTCTTTCAGCTAAAAGACAGCCATAATGCGGCTGAGAAAGAATCGTTTCTAAACGTCGAGCCAGCTTAGAAGCGGTCGTTGGATAGCCCAAGTCTTCGTATAAAGACAGTAAGGCTTCAGCATCTTTCATGGTTACTTTTCGTATCTGCATAGGATCCTCCTAGTCTCCCTTCAAAGCTTCAAACTTCGCTTTCATAGTAGGATTTTTGCGTGTCAATTTTTTGACAGAGACGTCGTCCAGTTTATTATTAGCCAAGCGCAGCTGGTTTTCAGAGGTCGTCAGGAATTTCTTGATTTCTTCCATCCGACGGATGGCCTTGTCAATCTCCTCGATGGCCTTGCCGAAATTGGTCGAAGCAGACTGATAGTTCTTGGCAAAAGCAACTTTAAAGGCATCCAAATCTTCCTCAAAATGCGTAATATCAATGTTCTGCTCCCGCACCAAGGCCAGTTCCTGCTTATACTGGAGCGAGTTGAGCGCAGCATTACGCAAGAGGGTAATCATAGGCAGAAAGAACTGAGGCCGGATGACATACATCTTCTCATAGGCATAGGACACATCGACAATACCCGAATTGTAGAGCTCGCTGTCAGCCTCAAGAAGTGTCACCAGAATAGCATACTCACAGCCTTTCTCCCGCCGGTCCTTATCCAGCTCTTTGAAAAAATGCTCATTTTTCTTCTTGGTCGCTGTCTCATCGCCTTCATTTTTCATCTCAAACATGATAGAGAGGATTTCTACACCATTTTCATCCACCTCACGGTAAATGTAGTCACCCTTGCTGCCGGTTCTTGCATCATTGTCTTTGCCGAACTCAGCTCTTGGAAACATGGCCATACGGTTCTTGTTAAACTCGTACTCGCAGTGCTGTTCCAAACTCTCGCCAATCATCTTAGTAGACTGCTTGGCCTTGAAATCCTTGTAGAACTCTATGGTCTCATCTTTCTGCCGCAGCTCTACCTCATAGCGCTCTTTGAGAGAAGTCTGAGCGAGTGCTGCTTCCTTTTCTTGCAAAACTAGCTGATTCTTAACCTCGTCGCGCTCTTTTTCCAGCGCCGACAAGGTCTTTTGCAATTGATTTTCATGCTCCAAGCGCAGAGTTGTCAGCTGACTTTCCAATTGCTGGACTTCCTTATCCTTCTCCTGCAATTGAAGACTAGCTGCCTGCTCCGCCTCTTTCTTTGCCAATTCCTGCTGGGTCTCAAACTGAGCAATCTGGCTTTGAAGCTTGCTAATTTCCTGCTCTTTCTGCGATAGCAAAGCTTGTTGGGCATTCTGGGATTTTTGCTCTGCTAAAGCCAGTTCCTGCTCAATCCGAGCATGAATTTCCTTGTCAAACTCTGAAGTCCGAACCTGCGACAAAAGCTCACTGTACTGGCTCTCATTGACTGTAAAAACCTCCCCGCAGTTGGGGCATTTGATTTCATTCATGGGGTACCTCATTCAAGATTTTCTATATTTCATTATACCATTCTTCCCTTTAAATGAAAAACAGCAAGCCACTTGGCTTGCTGTTTGTTGAGGGAATTAATATACTTTCCCCATTATCTTCTGAAGGGTCAATAGAAATTTTTTTAGATGTTTCCTAGTTTACCCTAAAGCATGTCCACTGAAAGTTAGCTTGTTATTTCAAACCGTCAGAAATCGGTTCAAAACTGGTAAATCCTTCATTTCCCCAACTCCTGCGTCCTCTTGTAGGCAGCTTGAACGGCTGCCATGACCGTTCCTCGAAAGGCATTTTCTTCCAGACTGGCTACCCCAGCGATGGTCGAACCGGCTGGACTGCAGACCTGGTCTTTGAGTTGAGCCGGATGTTGCCCACTGACCTTACCTAGCTTGGCAGCGCCTAAGAGAGTTTGATTGGCCAGTTCAAGCGATATGTCGCGACTGAGTCCTGCTCGGACACCAGCGTCCGCTAAGGCCTCGATAAAGAGATAGACGAAGGCGGGTCCACAGCCAGCAAGAGCTGTCGCTGCATCCAACTGCTTTTCCTCTAGTTTGACCAGAAGACCAGCCGAAGACAGAAGTTCCCGCAACAAGTCTTCATCCGCTTGATTCGCTTGCTGGGATAAGGCATAGCTAATAACACCCTCGCCAACAGCTACTGGTGTATTAGGCATGATCCGAATCCAACGATGGTGGCTAGGTGTCAATTTTTCTAATATTTCCAAGCTCAGACCAGCAGCCATCGAAACTAGCAGAAGAGAAGCCCGTTTGTCTAGAATTTCCTGATACTCAGCCAGCAAGTCAGCAAATTGAGCAGGTTTGATGCCCAGAAAAATCACCTCTGCCTGAGCAAAAACTTCTGCATTACTGGCCGGCTGACCACCAAGTTCTGCAGCAATCTTTTCAGCCTTGTACCGACTACGGTTGGCCAATAGTAAGTCGTTTCTGTATCTTTCATCTTGGGCAACTAGACGAGCGAGATTACCACCCATATTTCCCAGACCGATAAATCCAATTTTCATCATTATTTCCTCACTTGACCAGTACCCTGAATGACATACTTATAGCTGGTCAGCTCTTTCAGCCCCATAGGACCTCTGGCATGCAGTTTCTGAGTAGAAATCCCCATTTCGCAGCCAAGGCCAAACTGACCACCGTCTGTAAAGCGGGTTGAGGCATTGACATAAACTGCTGCGCTATCCACCTGCTCTGTGAAGTAAGCTGCCGCTGCATCATTCTCCGTCACAATGGCATCCGAGTGATGGGTGCTGTGAGCTTCAATATGCTCCACCGCTTCTTCCAGCGAGGAAACCAGCTTGACTGCTAAGATATAGTCCAAGAATTCGGTATCAAAATCTTCCGATTTAGCTTGTATTCCTGAGATATACTGAGCTGCTTTCTCATCCAAACGTAATTCAACAAGGTTTTCTTGCGCAGCATCTCGATCTGTCACTAGCATCTTCTGCAAACGTGGTAAAAATGCTGCTGCAATCTCTTCATGAACTAGTAGTACTTCCATGGCATTGCAAACAGAGGGGCGACTGGTCTTGGCATTCTCAATAATCGTCAAAGCCTTAGCTTGATCAGCATCCTTATCTACATAGATATGGACAATTCCGGTACCCGTCTCAATAACCGGCACAGTGGCATTTTCCACAACCGCCTGAATCAATCCCGCGCCACCACGAGGAATGAGCAAATCCAGATAACCTTTGGCCTTCATCATTGCCTGGGCGGAAGCCCGACTGGTATCAGAAACCAACTGGATACATTCCGGCGAAATCTCCGTCTGAGCCAAGCCGTTTTTCAGAGCTGTGACAATAGCTAGCGCAGTCTGATAGGCATCCTTACCGCTTCTGAGCACGACTGCACTACCACTCTTTAGGGCCAGAGCCGCAGCGTCAGAAGTGACATTGGGCCGACTTTCGTAGATAATGCCAATCACGCCCATAGCCACTCGCTTTTTACTGATGACGAGGCCGTTCTCAAGCTCAGTCCTTTCCAAGACTTGACCGACAGGATCCTCCAAATCAATCAGCTGGCGAATACCTTCTGCCATGGCAGCAATCCGCTCCTCATCTAGATAAAGGCGGTCCAGCATCACATCAGAGATTTTACCTTTAGCCGCTGCCATATCCAGTTCATTAGCTGCTAAAATATCAGCACGAGAAAGCCAGAGCTGCTTTGCCATTTCCTCTAATGCTTGATTTTTTTCAGCAGTTGTAGCTGTGTTGATTGATTTTTTTGACTTTTTTACAATTTTAAATAATTCTTGTGTTGAGGTCATAGCGCCTCCTTTCGTAAGATACAATAATTTCTTTTTACAATTGATAAAGATTTTGGAGAGTTCGGGTAAAGGAAATAAGTAAGCTCCTATTTCCTCTTAAAATTCAGAAAAGAGCAGTTGGAGCTCTGGAGTAATAGAAATCCAATCGTCACGATGAATCACGACTCCCTTTGGCTTGCTAGATCGCAACATATCTTTGAGGGCAGGTTTACCAAAGCGCACGCGCCCCTTTCCTAAAACCGCACCAGTCTCTTCTTCATACACCGTCACCGTATCTTGGTAAGAAAAATGCCCATCTAACCTAACAATTCCAGATGCCAGAAGGCTTTTACCATCGTAGCGGAGTGCCTGTGCCGCTCCCCGATCTACATAGATGACACCTTGGCTCTTGGCATAGAAAGCTAGCCACTGTTTTTGCGTCTTCAAGCCCTTATCCTGCGCTGAGAAAAGGCTCCCATCTCGAGTCTGGCTCGCCGCCTCCAATAAAGCATTACTTTTAAGCGACGAACAAATATAAACTGGTACACCAGACATGGTCGCCAAAGTTGCTGCTTTGATTTTTGTCAGCATGCCGCCAGTGCCATTGCTGGAGCCTGCCCCGCCTGCCATGTCAATCAAATCGCTAGAGATTGTCTCAATTCTTTCAAGACGTTGGGCGGTTGGATCAGTAGCCGGGTTGGCTGTGTAAAGCCCATCAACATCTGTCAAAAGTACCAAAAGATCCGCCTGAACCATGGCTGCCACCTGAGCACTGAGCGTGTCATTATCTCCCACCTTTAGCTCCTCGATAGAAACTGTGTCATTCTCATTGATAATGGGAATGGCACCCCGATTAAGGAGGACTGACAAAGCTTGGTGGGCATTTTTGTAACGCCGTTTATCCGCAAAATCATCCTGCGTTAGCAAGATCTGGGCAGATACAATCTTCTTCAGAAGCAGATTAGTTGTGTACTCCTCTAGGAGAAGGCCCTGACCAACAGCTGCCGAAGCCTGTTTATCGGCTACCTTGGTGGGGCGTTTTTTAAATCCTAGAGAAGAAAAACCTGCCGCAATGGCTCCAGACGATACCAAAATCAACTCATGTCCGGCTTCGTGTAAGACCGATAATTGATGCGTGATTTCCCGCACCTTTGCCCGCGACAGGCTACCATCAGGATTTGTCAACGAGCTCGTTCCAACTTTAAATACAATACGCTTTGCTTTCATAGCTTCTCTTTTCCTTACTAGATTTTCTTATTATACCATAAGGACAGGAAAATTAAAAAAACAATCTTTCCCCATTTCTGCTCTCCTAGCAATAGAAAATATGCTATAATATTCACAAATACTATTGGAGAAAAACTATGATTAAACTAATTGCCCTTGATATGGATGGAACCCTACTAACTGAGGAAAAAAAGATTCCTCAAGCTCATATTGATGCCATTCACCAAGCTATCCAAGCTGGAGTCAAGCTGGTCCTCTGTACAGGTAGACCGCTCGTGGGTGTCAAGCCCTACTATCAGGAGTTGGGCTTGGAGAATGAAAACGAATATGTCATAGTAGACAATGGCTGCGCTATCCATCAGACTAGCGATTGGCAGGTCGTTGACTGGCAAGAATTAAAGCCCAATGATATTCGCTACCTCTACAGTTTAGCCGAGCAGAGCCAAGTACAGTTAACCTTGTTTGATGAAGAGCATTACTTCGTCGTAGGGGAAAAGGCCAGCAAAATTGTGACAGATGATGCGGCCCTCGTCTTTACGACTCCTACTGAAATCAGCCTTGAAGAAGCTTGCAGCGGTCAGCATCGAATGTTTCAAGCTATGTTTCTAGGAAATCCTGAGCAGGTAGATGATTTTGAAACCAAGTTCGCTCAAGAGCTCTGCCAACGATTCAGTGGCGTCCGTTCCCAGCCTGTCATCTATGAGGCGATGCCAAAAGGTGTTACAAAAGCCTTTGCCCTAGAACGTCTGGCGCAAGGTCTAGAAATCAAGCCTGAGGAAATCATGGCACTGGGCGATGCGAATAATGATATTGAAATGCTGCAATTTGCTGGCTTGGGCGTTGCCATGGGGAATTCCAGTCAACATGTCAAAGACTTGGCCGACTACGTGACAGATAGCAATGAAGAAAATGGCGTCGCCACAGCTATTGCTAAGTTTATTTTAGAGCACTAATCCTGTACGACCATCCCATTTCCATAAATTAAAAAGACAGTTGTAGGAGAGAGAGCAACTGTCTTTTTTTGATATAAATCAACTAAGTTTAGAGGGAGAGCTTTTTCCTTTGGCTTAAAACAATTCCTTGTATAAAGCAATGGTTTCTTCCAAAGTCGGCATGAAAGGATTGCCAGGTGCGCAAGCATCAATCAAAGCATTCTTAGAAAGGTATTCAAAGTCAAAGTCCTTTTCTTCAATGCCAAGCTCGGTCAGTTTCTTAGGAATACCGACCGTTTCGGACAAGGTTTCGATTTCCGAAATGGCATATGCTGCACATTCTTCATCAGTCTTGCCTTCGGTATGCAAACCTAAAGCTTTAGCCACATTTCTAAAGGCTGCTGGTACACGTTTGGCATTTTCACGCTCAACTACTGGTAGAAGCATAGCGCAGCAAACGCCATGTGGTAGATGATAGACCGCACCAAGCTGGTGAGCCATCGAATGCACGTAGCCCAGACCTGCATTGTTAAAGGACATTCCGCCAAGGAAAATAGCATTAACCATAGCTTCACGCGCTTCTATATCATGGCCATTAGCGACTGCACGCGGCAAATATTCCTTTATCAACTCAATAGCACCGATAGACAGTTTCTTGGTCACGCCATAAGCGCCAGGAGTTACCAAGGCCTCAACAGCATGAGTCAAAGCATCCATCCCAGTCGCTGCCGTTAAATTAGCTGGTTTGGAAACCATGAGCTCTGGGTCATTGACAGAGATGAGAGCCAGACTGTTTTTATCAACCATCACCATCTTAACCTTGCGTTCTTCGTCCGTGATGACATAGTTGATAGTGATTTCAGCAGAAGTCCCTGCCGTGGTGTTGATGGCTACAACTGGCAGACCCTTTTCTTTAGACTTGTGGAGCCCCTCATAATCCTGCGGCTTGCCTCCATTTGTCGCCATGATGGAAATACAGCTAGCAGCATCTTGAGGAGAGCCACCACCTACACTGATAATAAAATCACAATCATTTTCTTGAAGAGTAGCTAAGCCATCGTAGACATTCTTACAAGAAGGATTTGGGTCTACACCTTCAAAAACCACATATTCAATGCCTTCTGCTTCTAGCGGCCTGATGACTTTTTGTAAAATGTCACTGGATGCAATGTAGTGGTCTGTAACGATTAGAGCTTTCCTGAAGCCCAACTCTTTGACATGACCGCCAAATTCATTGATGACACCCTTACCAATCAAATTGACTGATGGAACGTAGAAAACTGACATAATGATTTCCTCCTTAATTGAGCACAAAGCTCTATTGCATATGTTAATATAATTTTACCACTTTCTCCTCTGCTTTTCAAATAATTATACAAGTCAAAATATAAAAAAGAGAGTGGGACAGAAATCGGTAATTCGTTAGAATTCGATTTCGTCGTCCCACCTCCGCACAGTTGAGTAGGGCTGTAAAAGCTGATGAAATCAGCGTAGTGGAGCCCACTCAACCCCTGCGCCTTGCTCGATAATCCAAAGACAATTTAGAGGCTAGGACTTTTGTCCCAGCCTCTTCTTTGGCTACTTGCGATACATTTTGACTTGAAGATAGAGGTCGTTGTAGGTTCCAAGCCATTTTGGACCTAATTGCTGATAGACTTCCAGATGCTTCATGGTTTCTTCGGTTGGATAGAAAGCCTCGTCTTCCTGTACTTCTTCTGGCAGCATGGCCTTGGCAGGAAGGTTTGGCGTTGAGTAGCCAACATAAAGGGCGTTTTTATAAGCATTTTCTGGTCTCAGCATGAAATTGATAAACTGATATGCAGCTTTTTTATTTTTGACCGTCTTTGGAATAACGATATTATCAAACCAAAGGTTGCTGGCTTCTGTCGGAACGACATAGCGCAGATCTTCGTTGGCTTCCAGCATTTGGCGAGCTTCGCCAGAGAAGGTCACGCCGATAGCCGCATTATTCTGAATCATGTAGCCCTTCATCTCATCAGCAACGATGGCTTTGATATTAGGCGTCAGAGTGTAAAGTTTATCGACAGCCTCCTGCAGCTGGTCAGCATCTTTGGAGTTAAGACTATGACCATCCGAGTTCAGACCAATCCCCATGACTTCACGGGCTCCGTCAATCATCATGATGGAGTTTCTGTATTCTGGCTTCCAGAGATCGTTCCAGTGCTCAGGCGCATGCTCGACCATTTTAGTATTGTAAACAATGCCCAGGGTTCCCCAGAAATAAGGAATGGAATACTGGTTTCCTGGATCAAATGGCTGATCCAAAAAGTCTGAACCAATATTTTCCAAGCCTTTGATCTGGCTATGGTCCAATTTCTCTACCAAGTTTTCCTTCATCATTTTGGCAATCATGTACTCGCTTGGGATTGCGATATCGTAGGTTGTACCACCTTGTTTGATTTTTGTGTACATGGCTTCGTTAGAGTCGAAGGTTTCATACTGCACCTGCACGCCTGTTTCCTTAGTAAACTCTGTCAGCAATTCCGGATCAATGTAATCTCCCCAGTTATAGACAACCAATTTATCACTGCCCTTACTATTGGATTTACTCTCAATCCGATAGCTAATGCCCCACAAAATCAGGATAATCGCAAGAATCCCTGCTAAAAACGAATAGAGTTTTTTCATGCTGCTTCCTCCTTCTCACGCGTGATAAAGTAATAGCCAATGACTAAAACGATACTAAAGAGAAAGACCAGAGCAGACAGGGCATTGATTTCCAAGGAAATTCCTTGCCGTGCACGGGAATAAATTTCTACGGAAAGAGTCGAGAAGCCATTTCCTGTTACAAAGAAGGTCACAGCAAAGTCATCGAGTGAGTAGGTGAAAGCCATAAAATAACCGGCAATGATGGCTGGTGTCAGATAAGGCAGCATGATTTCCTTGAGCATCTGTACTTGACTAGCTCCCAAATCATAAGCAGCCTTAATCATGTCGTCATTCATTTCTTTCAGCCTTGGCAAAATCATTAACACAACAATAGGAATTGAAAAAGCGACGTGGCTGGCCAAAACGGACACAAAGCCCAGCTGGAATTTAGCCGTGGTAAAGAGAATCAGGAAGCTAGCCCCAATCATAACGTCAGGCGCCACCATCAAAATATTATTGATGGATAGGAAGGCATCTTGATATTTCTTGCGAGCTTGGTAAATATAAATAGCACCGAAAGTTCCGATAATCGTAGCAATGAGGGAAGAAAGAAAGGCTAAGAAGAATGTCTGCGCCAAAATCAAAATCAAGCGCGAATCTTCAAATAACTTTTGAAAATGAACCAAATCAAAGCCAGTAAATTTATTCATATCATCGCCAGCATTGAAAGCATAGGCAATCAAATAAAAGATCGGAAGATAAAGGATTAGAAACACAATCGCTAAATAGAGATTAGCAAATTTTTTCATCGTTCTCTCCTTTCCTTGGTTGCCCACATAGTGAAGAGCATGGCAATAATCAGAACCACTCCGATTGTTGAGCCCATCCCCCAGTTCTGCGTTGTCAAGAAATGCTGTTCAATAGCAGTTCCCAGCGTGATGACACGATTTCCACCGATCAAACGCGTCAGCATGAAGAGGCTGAGACTAGGAATGAAGACAGACTGCACGCCACTTCTCACGCCATTCATTGAAAGCGGAAAGACCACATTGCGGAAAGTCTGCCAACGATTGGCACCCAAGTCATAGCTGGCATTGATGAGGTTGGGATCCAAATCATCCAAGACATTGAAAATGGGCAGAATCATAAAGGGCAACTCAATATAGCTGGCAACAAATATAAAAGAAAAGTCAGTGAAAAGAATCTGCTTGGGACCGATACCGATAAAGGTCAGAAATTCATTCACCGAGCCGTTTTGCCCAAAAATACCGATGAAGGCATAGGCCTTAAGCAAAAGATTAATCCAAGTCGGTAGGACAATCAGCATGAGCCAGAGCTGGCGATGCTTGAGCTGGGTCAAAAAATAAGCAGTCGGATAGGAAATGAGCAAGGTCACCAAGGTGATGATGCCTGCGTAAAATACCGAATTAAAGCTCATTTTCAGATAGGTCAAATTCTGCGACGTGAAATAAATCCGATAGTTTTCCAGCGTGAACTGCCCTTCGATATTAAAGAATGATTTCCAGACAATCATTATCACTGGAGCTAGGACAAAAAGCAGAATCCAAAGAAAATATGGAAGCATAAAAAGGTTAGAGGTTGTTTTCTTCATCTCTTTCCTCCTCAATGGCATTGATCAGCCCTGCTTCTTGCTCTTCGATTTCTACGTATTCTTCAATCCGAGCATCGAATTCTTCTTCGGTTTCATTGAGGCGCATGATATGGATATCCTCTGGCTCAAAGTCCAGACCGATTTCTTCTCCGACGATGGCCTTGCGAGTTGAGTGGATCATCCATTCATTGCCGAGTTCATCATAGGCGATGATTTCATAATGAACCCCGCGGAAAAGCTGGGTATCCACTTTAACCTGCAGTTTTCCTTCTTCAGGCAAGGTAATGCGCAAATCTTCTGGACGAATCACTACTTCAACGGATTCGTTTGGTCGCATTCCTCCGTCAACTGCTTCAAAACGCTTACCATTGAACTCGACCAAGTAGTCTTCGATCATCTTACCTGGCAAGATATTAGATTCTCCGATAAAGGTCGCAACAAAGTGGTTAATCGGCTCATCATAGATGTCCACTGGCGTTCCTGACTGGACAATCTCCCCTTCATTCATGACAAAAATCCAGTCACTCATAGCTAGGGCTTCTTCCTGATCGTGGGTGACAAAGACAAAAGTGATCCCAAGGCGCTGTTGGAGTTCACGGAGCTCATATTGCATATCCGTCCGCAACTTCAAATCCAGCGCAGAAAGTGGCTCATCTAGTAGGACAACACGCGGCCGATTGATGATGGCACGGGCAATGGCTACCCGCTGGCGTTGACCGCCTGAGAGTCTCCGAATTGAACGACGCTCATATCCTTCCAGCTGAACCATTTTCAGAACTTCAGTAACCCGTTCTTCAATTTCTTTTTTGTCTACCTTCCGCAAACGCAATGGAAAGGCTACATTCTCAAAGACATTCATATGCGGGAAAAGAGCGTAGGACTGAAATACGGTGTGAACATCCCGCTTATTGGTAGGAATGTCATTGATGCGGACACCATCCAAAAAGATGTCTCCCGTAGTCGCATCCAAAAGTCCTGCAATAATATTAAGGATGGTTGACTTCCCAGAGCCAGAAGCTCCTAGAAGCGTATAAAATTTTCCTTCTTCTAATTCAAAGTTAATATCTTTGAGAACGACGGTGTTACTGTCTTCAAAAACCTTTGAAACGTTTTTGAACTCAATAATTGGTTTTTTCAATTGGCATAAATTCCTTCTTTTCCATGTATTAACAGATTTTTGGCTCTGTCAGACCAAAAAAACCTCTCGAGGGCTACTATGGCCCTGCATACTTGCGATATCGATAGGCTTTCACCCCCTTTACTAATGACACATGGATATTGGCTATCCCAAAGACTTGGACAATTGCATATCGGACTCTTATGCTTCTCCAATAATTCGAACTTCTCTTTCCAGAGTGACACCTGAATGCTCTTTGACTGTTTTAATGACATGAGCAATCAACTTTTCATAATCACTAGCTGTACCATGATCGACGTTAATCATGAAACCAGCATGCTTTTCTGAAACCTCTACACCACCGATTCGATAGCCTTTTAAACCGGCCTCACTGATGAGCTGACCAGCAAAATGTCCCAGAGGACGCTTAAAGACAGACCCACATGATGGGTATTCCAAAGGCTGCTTGAGTTCACGCAGATAGGTCAGACGTTCCATTTCCTGATGAATGTTTTGGTGGACACCTGGTGCCAGACCAAACTTAGCTGAAATAACAATGTCACCTGTTTCTTGAATGAGTGAATGACGATAGCCAAAGCGCATATCACGCACATCCAAGGTCTTAATTTCGCCTTCAGGTGTCAAGACCTTGCAAGAAACAAGCACATGAGCAATTTCTCCACCATAAGCGCCAGCATTCATAAAGACAGCACCGCCGATACTACCCGGGATGCCACAGGCAAATTCAAAGCCAGTCAAACTATGATGCAGGGCAATACGAGTGGTCTGAGTTAGATTTGCACCAGCTTCTGCCTCAATCGTATAGCCATCTACTGTTACATTATTTAGCTTGTCAAACATGATGACAAAGCCTCGAATACCGCCATCTCGAACAATAATGTTACTTGAATTCCCAAGCACCAACCAAGGAATATGTTCACGATTGGCTAACTTGACAATCCGAGCCAATTCATAACGGTTGCGTGGAAAAACTAAGAAATCGGCAGCTCCGCCTACCTTTGTGTAAGTGTATTGACTCAAAGGTTCATTGAAACGGATGTCGATTCCTTCTAATTCCGCAGAAAATTTTTCTAGGTTTTGCATGACTTACTCTCTTTTTTACAAATTACACTCTATTATATCAAAATTAAATGATATTTACGATAGACTGGAAGGAAATTAAGTTTCTTTTTCAAAGCAAAAAGAAAGAGGAGAACGAAGATTGTAGACTAACACTGCGTCCACAAGGTCGTCATCCTCAAACTCTCTTTATTTTTCTACTCTTACACCCTGAGTATCGACTTGCAACTGGAAGACTTGTCCATCAAAGCCTTGTTCCTTTATTTGCTGATAAATCTGCTCTGCTTTGTCTTTCGGAGCCAAAACCATAACAGTCGGCCCAGCTCCAGAGATATAAGTCGCAAAGGCGCCCTGTTTTTTGGCTAAGAATTTAATATCCGAAAATTCTTTGATAAGCGGTTGACGATATCTCTCATGGAAACGATCAGATTCAATTGCACGACCAGCTGTTTTCATATCACCCTTTAAGAGTGCTGAAACAGCGACATTGGCTACAGAGCTTGCCGCAACAGCTTCCTTGTATGAAAGGCGATTAGGCAAAACACGGCGGCTTTCAACTGTTCTCAACTCATAATCGGGAATAAAAGCGATAAAGCTGACCTCTGGGAAATCTGACACGACAGCCGAAACTTGATTTTGGAAGGAGCTTGCAATCACTAGATTTCCATAAATTGCTGGGGCCACATTGTCAGGATGGCCTTCTATTTTTGTCGCAATTTTCAGCTTTTCATGATCCGATAAGTTCAGATTTGCTAACTGATTGGCCAGTTCAATCCCAGCAACAATAACGGAGCTAGAAGAGCCAAGACCACGAGCCAAAGGAACATCGCTGGTCATTTTTAAGCGATGAGGGTGAAGGTCTGGGGCCAATTGCAGGGCAATTTTGATTAGTAAATTCCGTTTATCCGTTGGAATTCGAGGATTGAGATCATGCTCAATAACCCACTCCTGACTTTCTTCCAAGACTTCGATTTCTAAATATTTGGAGACTGCAACACCAACTGAGTCAAAACCAGGCCCAATATTGGCACTGGTTGCTGGTACAATAATTTTCATCTTATTCTCCTAATACTTTAAAGGTATTGAGCAATTCAAACTCTGGTACCTCACGGAGCTTAGCCACTACATTTTCTAGCTGAGTCTTGCTGACAGCATGCGTGATGATGACTACACGAGCTGTTTCACCATCCGTACCTTCTTGCAGAATTTGCTTGAAGGAAACTTCTTCAGCATTGAAGATTTCAGCCAAATGCAAGACTTGACCTTTGGCATCTGGAGCCAAGATAGAGAAATAATAGTTGCTCTTAACATCCTCAGGTTTAGCCAAGACAAGCTCGCGACTAAATTCATTGAAGGCTTTGCCAATCGTGCCTTCATTTAGGCGACGGACGATGCGGACGATATCTGCAACGACACTGGTCGCAGTTGGTTTTTGGCCTGCCCCTGGACCGTAGTACATGGATTCTCCAATACCAATTGACTCGACAAAGACCGCATTCATTACGCCGTTTACGCTAGCTAGCGGATGCGCTTTTGGCAAGAAAGTCGGTGTTACTTCCGCAGCGATTCCTGATGGTGTTTCCTCAATTGAACCAACTAATTTCACTACATAGCCCAAATCTTGAGCAACAGCGACATCTTCTGGCGTGATGTTTCGAATGCCTTGGTGACTGACATCTTCAAACTTGATGTTCATACCGAAAGCAAATTGGCTGAGAATGACCATTTTATAGGCTGCGTCAATCCCATCAACGTCGTTAGTCGGATCGCTTTCAGCAAATCCTAAACGTTGCGCTTCCGCAAGAGCATCCTCGTAAGACCAACCTTCTTCTACCATCTTGGTCATCATGAAGTTAGATGTTCCATTGACCACACCCAAAACGCGAGTAATCTTGTCAGATGCCAATGAATTAACCAAGGTGCGCAAAATTGGGATACCGCCGGCAACAGCAGCTTCATAATAGAGAGCAACGCCATTTTTCTTAGCAATATCTAACAATTCAGAACCATGAACTGCCAGCAAGTCTTTGTTAGCAGTTACCACATGCTTACCTGCTTCAAGTGCGCGCGTAATAAAGGTTTTAGCTGGTTCAATCCGTCCCATCAGCTCCACTACGATCGCAATTTCGCCGTCATTTAAGATTTCATCCACATTGGTTACAAAGTTATAATCATTTCCAGCTGCCAATAGACGTTCTTTTTCAGCATCATCCTTGACCAAAACTTTAGCAACTTCAATCTCAGAATGAGCAGCCTGAACAATCTTTTCTCCATTTTCTTTCAACAAGAAAGGGACACCACTGGCAACTGTTCCAAAACCAAGTAAAGCAATTTTAATAGACATGAGGAACTCCTTGAATATTTCTTATATAAAAAACATTATAACAAAAATATATAGAAATGCCTACAAATCTATTTGTATATTTGTTATAATGTAAATAAAAATTTTAAACTCATGAGATTAGAAGGAGATACCATGACAGATAAACACATTGGAAGACGCATGCAAAGACATAAAGCTAAGAAAAAGGCATTCCTTTTTTCTATTATCAATCTTTTCTTGCTCCTTGCCCTAATTGTAGGCGGAATTTATCTTTGGAAGACTCAGTTCTCTCCTAGCAAACAATCCTCTGCAGGCAACCAAACTGTGCAATCCACCTCCAAGCCAGACTCTACCTCAACAAATGAAGAAGCTTCAAAAATAAAGTGGGTAAAACAGGATGAGCCTGTTAAGATTCCAATTTTGATGTACCATGCGATCCATGTAATGGATCCCTCTGAGGCAGCCAATGCTGGTTTGATTGTAGATCCAACTACTTTTGAAAGTCATTTGCAGGCCCTGAAAGAGGCTGGTTATTATACTTTAACCCCAGAAGAAGCTTACAAAGCTTTGACAGAGAATGTCCTACCTGAAAATAAAAAAGTAGTCTGGCTGACCTTTGATGATAGTTTGAAAGACTTTTACACCAATGCCTTTCCACTACTTCAAAAGTACCAGATGAAGGCAACCAACAATGTCATTACTGGATTTGTCCAAGCTGGCCGTGAAGATATGCTGACGCTAGATGAGATCAAAGAAATGAAGGAAAAGGGAATGTCCTTTGAAGACCATACCGTCAACCACCCTGATCTATCAACTGCTACTGCTGATCAACAAACCCTTGAACTACGTGATTCTAAAGCCTTTTTAGACGACAATCTCTCACAAACTACCACGACTGTTGCTTATCCATCAGGCCGCTATAGCGATGCGACCTTGCAGATTGCTGAAAGTCTAGGCTATAAGATGGGATTGACGACCAATAACGGTTTAGCTTCTCTATCCAACGGTTTACTCTCACTCAATCGTGTTCGAGTGAACCCAACTACTACTGCAGAAGATTTATTAAACGAAATCGCTACAAATTAATCTTAGAAAGCTTGCTTCAGACGAAGCAGGCTTTTTCTATTTCCGATAGCAACTTTTTCCAATCACAAAAAAACGAGAGTGGGACAGAAATCGGTAATTCGTTAGAATTCGATTTCGTCGTCCCACCTCCGCACAGTTGAGTATGGCTGTAAAAGCTGATGAAATCAGCCTAGTAGAGCCCACTCAACCACTGCGTCTTGCTCGACAATCCAAAGACAATTGAGAGGCTAGGACTTTTGTCCCAGCCTCGTAAAAGGTTATTTAGACTTGATGTAGTTGATACCGTCTGCTTTCGGAGCAACAGCTTTACCGAAGAAGGCTGCAAGAACCACAATCGTCAAGACATATGGCGCAATCTGTAGATAAACCGTTGGCACTTTTGAAAGAAGAGGCAACTGGTTTCCGATAACGGCCAAACTTTGAGAAGCTCCAAAGAAGAGACTTGCCAACATAGCACCGATAGGGCTCCATTTACCAAAGATCATAGCTGCCAGGGCGATAAAGCCTGGACCTATGATAGTTGTCACAGCAAAGTTAACGGAGATTGACTGAGCATAGATAGCTCCACCAATACCACCAAGCAGACCAGAAATCATAACACCACAATAGCGCATGAGGTAAACATTGATTCCTAGTGTATCTGCTGCCTGCGGATGTTCTCCAACTGAGCGAAGACGCAATCCAAATTTTGTCTTAAACATGATAAACCAAGCAAGGAAAGAGAAGGCGATGGCCAAATATCCCATCAGACTTGTATGTTTGAAGAATATATCTCCTATGACCGGAATATCAGACAAAATAGGAAAATTAAATTTACCAAATGAACGCTGAATATTGTCTGTTTGCCCCTTGTTGTAGATAGCTTTAACAAGGAAGACTGCCAAGGCTGGTGCTAATAAGTTTAGAACCGTACCACTAACAACGTGGTCCGCACGGAAGTTAATGGTTGCTACAGCATGGATAAGTGAGAAGAGCACTCCGACTAAACCAGCAGCAATCAAAGAAAGCCACGGAGTCAAGCTACCAAAACTACTTTCGAAAGTCAGATTAAAGAGAACGCCTGTAAATGCTCCCATTACCATGATCCCTTCCAAGCCGACATTGACAACTCCGGCATGCTCCGAATAAGCTCCACCGATACTTGTGAAAATCAAGGGAGCCGCATAAATCAGCATAGATGATACTAATAAACCTAATATCGTTACAATACTCATCCTAGTTTCCCCCTTTCACTTTACCAGCTTCTTGCTTACGGTTTTTAAACAATTCAAAAACCGTCTTACCAGTCAGACGCTCAATCAAGTAATGGGCGCTGACAAAGAAGATAATCGAAGCTGTCACGATATTGACTAATTCTGTTGGAATCTGAGCCACGTTCATACCTGGCGCACCAACACTTAAAACTGCAAAGAGGAAGGCTGCAAAGAGAATTCCAATTGGAGAATTGGCTGCCAAAAGACTGACTGCCATACCATTGAAACCAACGCTCAATGAACTTCCTTGTACAAAGACGTTCTGATAAGTACCCAGTCCTTCTACGACTCCTCCAAGTCCTGCAAGGGCTCCAGAAATAATCATAGACAAAATAATGGTCCGTTTAGAAGACATCCCTGCGTATTCAGATGCATTCGGGTTCAGCCCTACAGCACGGATCTCAAAGCCAAGCGTTGTTTTCTTCAGCATATACCAGATCAGCACAACTGCAATCAAAGCAAAGAAAATACCAATATTCATCCGAGAGTTAGCTGTCAAACTTCTCAGCCATTCTGTTTGATAAATGGCATTGGCACCAACACGCTTACTAGAGTCAACACTCTGCATCACAGATTTTGGAAAGCTGCGGATAAAGGCATTTCCAACGAAGAGGACGATATAGTTCATCATGATCGTAACGATGACTTCACTCGTTCCTAAATAGGCACGCAGAACTCCTGGAATAGCACCAATAATCCCACCAGCTACGACAGCAATGACTACAGTTGCTAACAACATAAGAGGGCGAGGTAGGTCAGGGAAGGAAAGGGCAAACCAACCAGCCAGAATCCAACCAGCCAAGGCCTGACCTGGAAGTCCGACATTGAAAAATCCAGCCCGACTAGCAACGGCAAAACCCAGACCAATGAGAACTAGAGGTCCCATCGCCCGAGAAATTTCACCCAAACTTCTCAAAGAACCGAATGCCGTTTTAAAGAGGGATTCATATCCCCAGATGGCATCATAGCCAAAGATAGCCATGACAATCGCTCCCAATAAAATCCCTAAAAGAACTGAGATTAATGGAACTGCGATCTGCTGTGTTTTTTTAGACATTTGAATCTCCCTTCTAAATCTTACCACCAGCCATGAGAATACCAAGTTCTTGCTTATTGGTCTTCTCTGGTGTCACAATTCCTTGAATCTTGCCATCATGGATAACGGCGATTCTGTCAGAAAGATTGAGTATTTCATCTAGCTCAAAGCTGACAACAAGTACTGCCTTACCATGAGTACGCTCCTCAATCAAGCGTTTATGGATGTACTCAATTGCTCCGACATCAAGTCCACGAGTAGGCTGACTGACAATCAACAAATCTGGATCACGATCCACTTCCCGAGCAATGATAGCCTTCTGCTGGTTTCCTCCTGAGAGGGCTGAAGCAGGTACATACTCGCTAGCCGCCCGCACGTCAAACTCTTTCATCAGATTGCACGCGTAAGAGTAAATATTATTATAATTCAAGATGCCGTTTTTGCTAAGTGGTTCCTTGTAGTAAGTCTGCAAAGCAATATTTTCAGAAATGGACATCTGCAGCACCAAACCATCGCGATGGCGGTCTTCAGGGACGTGGCTGACCTTCATCTCTGTAATCTGACGTGGTTTCTTACCAATCACGGACTGGTTCTTGATCAAAATTTCACCCGAGCTTGCTTTTCTAAGTCCTGTAATAGCTTGAATCAACTCAGTCTGACCATTTCCATCAATTCCTGCAATCCCAACGATTTCACCAGCACGAACATCCAGTGAAAGTCCTTTAACAGCTGGAACGCCGCGATTCTCTTCAACGACAAGATTCTTGATGGAAAGAACTGTTTCTTGCGGATTAGAAGGTTTCTTCTCAGTCTTGAAGGAAACAGCACGTCCCACCATCATTTCCGCCAAGTCTTGGTTGGTCGCACCTGCAATTTCAACTGTTTCGATTGATTTTCCTCGACGAATAACGGTCACTCGGTCAGAAACTGCACGAATTTCATCTAACTTATGGGTAATAAGAATGATAGACTTACCTTCCTTGACCAGATTTTTCATGATTTTCATCAATTCATCAATCTCAGATGGTGTCAAAACAGCTGTTGGTTCGTCAAAGATTAGGATATCTGCACCACGGTAAAGGGTCTTCAAAATTTCAACACGTTGTTGAGCTCCAACAGAAATATCCTCAATCTTGGCAGATGGATCGACCGACAAACCATATTTCTTAGACAAACGCTTAATTTCTTGCGTAGCGCGTTTCAAGTCTAAGATACCATTTTTTGTAATCTCACTTCCAAGAATAATATTTTCAGCAACAGTGAAGGCTTCCACAAGCATAAAGTGCTGATGCACCATCCCGATACCAAGTGAGGCCGCCTTTGATGGAGAGTCCAGCTTAACTGGCTTTCCGTTTACTACAATCTCACCACTAGTCGGCTCAAGTAGGCCGGCCAACATATTCATCAAGGTTGACTTCCCGGCACCATTTTCTCCTAAAAGAGCGTGAATTTCACCTTTTCGGAGTTCCAAATTGATTTTATCATTGGCTACAAATTCACCAAAAACCTTGGTAATTTCTCGCATTTCAATGACATTTTCATGTGTCATGGCTCTTTCCTTTCCAGAATTTTATTTTATGTCGATATAACCTCCTCGGACTCCTATCCTAGTAGGCTTAATCGATGCAAAGGCGTCAGAATTTAAAAATGAGCGACCCTAGTAGGTCGGATCGCTCAACATTCAATTATTTATCAGGAACTGTGAGGCTGCCGTCAAGGATTTTTGCTTTCGCTTCTTCAACAGCTTTTTTAGCATCTTCAGAAAGGTTGGTTGTTGTCAAATCAACACCACCGTCTTTCAAACCAAAGGTTGTAGTTTTACCACCTGGGAATTTACCTTTAGCAGTTTGATTAGCGATGTCTTGGACAGTCTTACCAACTTGTTTCAGGCTTGATGCCAAGACGAAGTTAGATTCTTTACCATCTTTAGATTTGTATTTACCTTCTTCAGTTTGGTCACGGTCAACACCAAGTACCCAAACTTTTTCATTTTCATTTCTTGTTTCGTTGATTGACTTAGCTTCGTTAAATACTCCAGCACCAGTACCACCAGCTACTTGGTAAACAACATCCGCACCGCCAGCATAGTGAGCAGCAGCAATTGTTTTACCTTTAGCTGCATCGCCGAATGAACCAGCATAGTCCACTTTAATCTTGATAGATGGGTCAACTGATTTCACACCAGCTTCGAAACCTTTTTCAAAACGTGTGATAACTGTTCCTTCTATACCACCAATGAAACCAACTTGTTTTGTCTTAGTAGTTTTTGCAGCTGCAACACCAGCAAGGTAAGCTGCTTCATTATCTGCAAAGACTGCTGAAGCAACATTCTTTTGACCTTCAATCACATCGTCAATAATAACGTAGTTAATACTTGAATTATCTTTAGCAGCAGATTCAACGGCATCACGAAGGGCAAAACCGATACCAAATACTAAGTTGTAACCATCCGTAGCAGCTTGGTTTAGGTTGTTCGCGTATTGTGACTCGTCTGTTGATTGGAAGTAAGTATAGCCGTTATCTTTTGAAAGGCCATTTTCTTTCCCCCAAGCTTGCAAACCTTCCCATGCAGATTGGTTAAATGATTTATCATCAACACCACCTGTATCGGTTACGATAGCAGCTTTTAAATCAGTTTTAGCGTTAGAGCTATCTGATTTAGACGCACGATTCCCACATGCAGCAAGTCCGATTGCTGCGACAGACACTAGACCAAGACCTAGCCATTGTTTCTTGTTCATTTCTGAACCTCCTATATAAGATGTGCAACTTAGTTGCAAGTTTAATTTTGGTCAGTTGACCAGTAACAGACTTAAGTTAAGTCTGTAAAAGAGTATGGAAGTAACTCCTTGACCGTCATCACGACCGTCGATTTATCTTTAGCGACCAAAGTCACTGGTAAATCCTGATTAAAAAATTCTGCCATTACTTGGCGGCAGGCACCACACGGGGAGATCGGTTTTTCCGTTTCTCCGTAAACAATTAATTCCTCAAAGTCTAAAAAGCCTTCAGAAACAGCTTTGAAAATGGCTGTTCGCTCTGCACAATTGGTCAAGCCGAAACTAGCATTTTCGATATTGACACCTGTGAAAACTTGTCCATTTTTAGCTACTAAAACGGCCCCGACAGGGAAATGAGAGTATGGAACATAGGCATTCTTCGTGGTTTCTACAACTAAATCAATCAAATTAGTAGTCGCCATTAGCCACGTCTCCCTCCATAATCGCTACACCAGAGGATGCTCCAATGCGAGTCGCACCAGCTTTGATAAAGGCAAGTGCATCTTCGTAAGAACGGGCACCGCCAGAAGCCTTGACTCCCATATCTGGCCCAACTGTTTTACGCATCAAAGCTACATCTGCAACGGTTGCACCACCAGTTGAGAAACCAGTGGATGTCTTGACAAAATCCGCCCCAGCTTTCTGAGCAAGCTGGCAAGCTTTCACTTTCTCATCATCTGTCAAGAGGCAGGTTTCAATAATGACCTTGACCAAGGTTCCTTTGGCAGCTTCCACAACAGCTCGAATGTCTCTTTCAACTAAGTCAAAGTTTCGAGACTTTAGAGCACCGATATTGATGACCATATCGATTTCATTCGCTCCGTTTTGGATTGCATCACTCGTTTCAAAAGCCTTGAGCTCCGGAGTATTTGCTCCCAGAGGAAAACCAATGACCGTACAGACTTTAACATCCGTAGCTTTTAGTGCTTGCGCAGCAAAATTCACCCAAGTCGGATTGACACAGACGCTCGCAAAATCGTATTTCTTTGCTTCCTCAATTAAGGTTTCAATCTGCTCCTGACTTGCATCAGGTTTCAAAAGCGTATGGTCAATGTATTTGTTTAATTTCATGTTGGATTCTCCTAGAATTAAGCGATCACTTCGACAATCTCGCTTACTGCAACGCTTTCACTACCTATTCTAACATTTTTTTGGAATTCTGTAACTAGTTCTTGAGAAATTTTTTCATTTGCGTAAATTTTTGCGACAATTTCCCCAATTTCGACTGTTTCGCCAACCTTCTTTTCGAACACGATTCCAGTTTCATAATCTAGTTTATCAGATTTGACGGCTCGACCTGCTCCTAATCTCATCGCAAACAAGCCAAATTCCATAGCTGGAAGCTCTGTGATATAACCAGATTGCTCTGCTCTCACTTCAGCCACATAAGCCGCTTGGGATGGTCGATACAATTCCTCTAGATCTCCACCTTGAGCCGCAATCATCTCTTCAAATTTTTTCAAAGCTGCTCCATTTGTCAAATGCTCTCTAATTTCAGAAACTGACTTCTCAACATTAGCCAAATCAAGCATAATCTGAGCGAGCTCGCAGATAAAGTCCGTAATATCCTCGCGTCCTTGTCCTTGAAGGATTCCCAGTGCTTCCAAGATTTCCAAACGATTGCCAATGCTAGTACCTAAAGGCTGGCTCATATCCGTAATGACTGCGACCGTTCTACGTCCGACAGCCTTGCCTAAATCTACCATGGTACGGGCTAGGACACGGGCATCCTCTAAATTTTTCATAAAGGCACCTTCACCGACGGTTACATCCAGCAAAATGCTGTCAGCACCAGCGGCGATTTTCTTGCTCATAACAGAGCTGGCAATCAAAGGAATAGTATCAACTGTAGCGGTCACATCACGTAGAGCATAGAGAAGCTTGTCTGCCTTGACCAGCTGGTCTGACTGACCGATGACGGATACACCAATATCCTGAACCTGCTTGATGAAATCTTCCTGACTGCGCTCTACTTGGTAGCCCTTGACAGACTCGAGCTTGTCTATAGTGCCACCCGTGTGTCCCAAACCTCGACCGCTCATCTTAGCAACAGGCACGCCAAAGCTAGCTACGAGAGGAGCCAAGATTAAGGTAACCTTATCTCCCACTCCACCAGTCGAATGCTTGTCGACCTTAATCCCTGAAATAGCTGACAGGTCAAACTGCTGGCCTGTCCCCACCATGGCCATGGTCAAATCAGAAATTTCCCTAGTAGTCATTCCCTTAAAGTAAACAGCCATAGCAAAGGCTGACATCTGGTAATCTGGCACTGTTCCAGCTACATACCCTTCAATCAGCCATTCAATCTCTTGACTGGACAACTCTAGTCCATTTCGTTTCTTTTGAATAATATCAACTGCCCGCATCTTTACTTCACACTCCTTAGGATATAATAGCCTTTGTCCTTCTTGAGAGTCTCGCAGTTGCCAAACACTTCTTCCATCTTGGCTTTAGCGCTGGGAGCTCCTTGTTTTTTTTGGATAACAATCGTCAAATCCCCATCCGCTAACAAGTGATCATAGCTACCTGAAATAACTTCATGCACCACCTGCTTACCAGCTCGAATCGGTGGATTGCTGATAATATGATGAAATTTTTCGGTCACCTGTTCGTAAACATTGGACTGGAAAATATCTGCAGATACTTGGTTCGCATCCGCATTTTTTCTAGCCAAGTCTAGTGCTCGCTGATTGATATCCACGAGAGTGACTTCCAGCTCTTGCGCTTTAGCCAGAGTCAAGCCCAGCGTTCCATAACCGCAGCCGACATCCAGCAGCGTCTCTTTTTTGTTAAATTCTAAGGCAGACAACAAAACTCGACTGCCATAATCAATCATTTTTTTGCTAAAGACACCAGCATCCGTTAAAAAGGTCATCTGTTGTCCTAATAGTTCCACTTTTAATTCATGAATGTCATGTTTGGCATCCGGATTTTCTGCAAAATACATTTTAGTCATAAAACCATTTTATCATAAATTTTCTAGATTTGTAAATCGTTTTCATTTCTCCAAAAGTATGTTATACTAAAATCCATCATATAGGAGTAACTTATGACAAACGAATTTCTTCATTTTGAAAAAATCAGCCGCCAAACTTGGCAGAATCTGCATCGAAAGAAAAACCCACCGCTCACTGAGTCCGAGCTCAATTCTATCAAGAGTTTCAATGACAAAATCAGTCTACAGGATGTAACAGATGTTTATCTACCTCTGACAAATCTCATTCAAATTTACAAACGTTCCAAAGAAGATCTCGCTTTTTCAAAAGGTATTTTTCTACAAAAGGAGAGTAAAAGGCAGCCCTTTATTATCGGAGTATCTGGCAGTGTTGCCGTTGGAAAATCAACGATTAGCCGCCTATTGCAAATTCTCCTATCACGGACTTTTACAAATGCCACCGTTGAATTAGTGACGACCGATGGCTTCCTCTATCCTAATCAAACCTTGATTGAATCAGACATTTTAAATCGCAAGGGCTTCCCTGAAAGCTATAATATGGAACTCTTGCTAGACTTTTTAGACCGCATTAAAAATGGTCAAAACTATGAAATTCCCGTCTACTCGCACGAAATTTATGATATTGTCCCAAATGAAAAGCAGGAAATTAAGGCAGCTGACTTTGTCATCGTAGAAGGTATCAACGTTTTCCAAAATCCGCAAAATGAACGCCTTTATATGACTGACTTTTTCGACTTCTCTATCTACGTTGATGCCGAAGTTGAAAATATCGAGTCTTGGTATCTAGATCGCTTTAAAAAATTATTGGCACTAGCCAAGCACGACACGGACAACTACTACCATCGCTTTACGACCCAACCCGAAGAAGAAGTCATGGCGCTGGCCCATAATATCTGGGAAACAATTAATCTGGTGAATCTATTAGACTATATTGAGCCAACTCGTAATAGGGCCGAAGTGATTTTGCACAAGGCTAGAAATCATGAAATTGACGAAATCTATCTAAAAAAATAATTTAGACTTGTCAAATCACAACTTTTCATATATAATTAGATAGTTAGTATTTTCAATGGAGGTGAATAACTTGGCAAACATTAAGTCAGCTATCAAACGCGCTGAATTGAACGTTAAACAAAACGAAAAAAACTCAGCTCAAAAATCAGCTATGCGTACTGCAATCAAAGCATTTGAAGCAAACCCGTCTGAAGAACTTTTCCGTGCTGCTAGCTCAGCTATCGATAAAGCAGAAACAAAAGGTTTGATCCACAAAAACAAAGCAAGCCGCGATAAAGCACGTCTTTCAGCTAAACTTGCTAAATAATGCATCGCGCATACAAAGGAGCTCCACGGAGCTTTTTTTGTTGCTCACTATAATTAGGAGAATGTATATGAAGATTGCTATCATCGGCTACTCAGGCTCTGGCAAGTCAACCTTAGCCCAGCAGTTAGGCCACTTTCACCATATTCCTGTGCTTCATCTGGACACGATTCAGTTTGAAGAAAACTGGCGGACTCGTAGCCATGACCAAGTCAAGGCTGATTTAGCGGATTTCCTCAAGCGAGAACAATCCTGGGTCATCGATGGCAACTACTCCTTCGCCTGCTTTGAGGAAAGGATGACGCAGGCTGATCAGATTATCTTTATGAACTTTTCTCGCTGGAACTGCCTCTATCGCGCCTTTAAACGCTATCTAAAATATCGAAATCAAACAAGAGAAAGCATGGCATCTGGCTGTACTGAAAGACTGGATTGGGAATTCATCCGCTGGATCCTTTGGGATGGCAGGACAAGAGAGACTAAAAATCTCTATCAAAAGGTTCGTCAGACCTATCCTGAGAAATTTATCGAATTGCAGAATCAAAAGCAATTATCAGACTATGTAAAAGAATCTGGGACAAAAGTCTAACCTTAAATATAAAAAGCGAACAAAACGGAGTTATCTGACACTCAGAATTCTGTCTTATTCACTTTTTTATCTAATCTATCAATTTTAAAAATTTATAATAAAGAATCCCTAAAATCAAAATCTTTTTGTCCCAGCCTCGTTCAGTCTTATTTGTCAAGAAAAATCAGAAGTATTCATCGATGAGGTAAAAAGGTGAAATTCCAACTTACAAAATTGTAAGAAAAATGAGAGAAATGTAAGCTAAAGAAATGGAAAGAAGAAACTCTTTCTTGTATCATAGGAAAGGAAAAAGGAGTATCCTATGAAAAAAATGATTGACAATAGCAGTTTGAAACTGCTGGCTATGCTTGCAATGCTGATTGACCATATCGCCTGGGTATCTTTTCCACTGGCTACCAATATGAATATTCTCTCTCCTAACTGGCTGGCCAATAGTATGCACATAATAGGCCGCCTGGCTTTTCCAGTCTTTGCCTTTTGTATTGCAGAAGGCTATCGGCACAGTCATGATGTGAGCACGTATATGAGACGATTGGGGCTGCTGGCTCTTATTAGTATCATCCCTTTCTCTCTGATGGGCTGGGTTACTGGTCTTGGCTTTATCATGCAAAATACGGTTGTTACTCTCTTTTTGGGGCTCTGTGCTCTTTATTACAGTGATCAGCAAACAGCAACCTGGAGAAAAGTTCTAATTATTCTACTCTGTTTTACTCTGTCCATTATCGCTGACGGCGGACTGACGGGAGGAGTTTTTGGTATCTATTCCTTTGCAAAGATTAAAGACCCAATCTTCCGAAAAATTGGCGGTGTCTTGGCATTGAACAGTGTGCAAATCCTAATTTTGGCCTTCAATTTCTCCTATGATGGTCTGGCTGATCTGGCTGCCACCTGTCTTCTGTTTCTCCTCGTGACCTCTTTCTACAACGGTCAAAAAGGGGCCAATATTGGAAAAGTATTTTACTGGTTTTATCCCCTTCATTTGCTCGCCCTGTCTCTGTTTCGAATTGCCTTTCTCTTATTTCTAATGTAGTTAATGAATGTATTAAAAGTTGCAGCAGAATACCTGTTAAGTTAATTCTTCTTTTGGTAAATCTAAATAATAGAGTAAAAGAGTCTGGGACAATAGTCTCTTTACTACAAAAAAGAGTTTGGGACAAAAATATTTCAATTTTTAAAATTCTTAATTATTAAGCCCTTCAAATCTATAATTAAATGCGAAAAGCGAACAAAGCAGAATTCTGATTACCAGAAAACTTGTTTTGTTCGCTTTCTATATTTGAGGTCGGACTTTTGTCCCAGCCTCCTTTTCTTATTCTTCTTTTACAAAAACCAATTCTTTAGCATCTGAAAGATCTGCTCGATAAGCAAAACCTGCAAAAGAGAGCTGTTTGATTTGGTCAAGATGATCGACCTGGGCTTCCATCAAAGCAGTCAAAAACTGCCCACGCGCTTTTTTAGAAATAGTAGAATGACTTTTAAGTTTCCCAGATGTTTCTTCTAAAAACTTGAACCGAAGCATCTTCTCTCTGACCGATTTTTCAAAAACATCTTCAAATTCACTAGACAATAGCGAAAGCAGCATATCCTCATCCGCTACTGCTTCTGTATAATCGTCCCGCCAAAATTTTTTCAGCGTTTGACCATTTGGCTTCAGCCCCACCAAAAAGTCCAGCCGATGAGGGGCAATCGGAGTAAGGGCAGGAATGACCCCATATAGACTAGAGGTTAACAGCAAATGCTCTTGAATGTAGGAGCTTTCCTCTTGTGTCCAATCTTTTCGCTTGATATTGCGATACATGAGCCCGTCAAATAAGTGCAAGGCTGGATAAGTCTCCGCTTCATTCTTGCTCAGATTTTGAATTCGCTGGTATTCTATTTCAGCCATCTGCGGACTGATTTTGTATAATTTTTCCAGCTCCTTTGCTGAAAATTGTAATAACTCTTCTATTATGATTTTGCTTTTGGGCGTCAACTGGGAGCGACCCAGCGAGCTCTGTTCTTCATTCATTTCTTTAGCAGTCGGAATTAAAATCTTCATATTTTACCTTTCTCATCTTGGATTCAGAGTCCATTTTCCTGTTTTCCTTACTCATGATTATAGCAAATTTTGGACTAATTGGATTTATTCTTGACTTTAATTTTCAAAAATGATATTATCTAGTTATCGAAACTAGATATTAGAAAGTTTGAAATTTGGAAACGAAAAATCTGTTCCCGAGATGGGATGAATTACCTGTTCTTGACCTGTATCTGGACCAAGTCCTACTCTACGTCAACAAGGTCTGCAAGCCAGCTTTTACTGCATCCGACAAAGGCTTGACTGCATCCATGATCAATAATTATGTCAAGCATGCCTATCTTGAAAAACCTTTAAAAAAGAAATACAATCGCCAGCAAGTTGCCCGCTTGATTGCTATTACAAGCTTGAAAACTGTTTTTTCCATTCAAGATATTGCTGCGACTTTGGATATGCTCAACGCTGAGACCCAGTCTGAAGAGCTCTACAATGACTTTGTGGATTATATGAACGGACGGAAGCTTGAAGTGACTCCGATCATTGCCAGTGCTTGTCAGACTTTAAAACTCTACCAGCAAACCCTTGCTTTTATCCAAGTACCCGAAAAGGAGGCCGATAACGATGAACTACGCGCTTAAACTCAGTAAACAACTCTCTTTTGGAGAGGAAATTGCCAATGCTGTCACTCATGCCGTCGGAGCTGTTTTGATGCTGATTCTTCTACCCATCTCTGCTATTTACAGCTATGAAGGGCATGGCCTCGTTTCTGCTGTTGGTACTTCTATCTTTGTCATTAGCCTTTTCCTCATGTTTCTTTCTTCTACCATTTACCACTCCATGTCCTATGGCTCTACCCACAAATACATCCTACGGATTATTGACCACTCCATGATTTATATCGCTATCGCAGGCAGCTATACGCCAGTCGTCCTTTCACTCATGAATGACTGGCGGGGTTATCTGATTATCGTGATTCAGTGGGGCACGACCATCTTTGGTATTCTCTACAAAATCTTTGCTAAGAAGGTTAATGAGAAATTCAGCCTAGCCCTCTATCTAATTATGGGTTGGCTGGTGATCTTTATCATCCCGCAAATTATCGGACAAACTGGACCAGTGTTTTGGGGACTCATGCTAGCAGGCGGTCTTTGCTACACAGTAGGTGCTGGTTTTTATGCCAAAAAGAAACCCTACTTCCACATGATTTGGCACCTCTTCATCCTAGCCGCTTCTGCCCTCCAGTACTTAGCTATTGTTTATTTCATGTAAAACTGCTTTTCAAGCAGTTTTTTCTATAGCATAAGGCAGCTCTTCAACCAATCCTGCAACAGGTCTGCACTAACCACCTCTCAAAAGTAAGAACTTTGAAATAATATAAATTTAAGCTTTCTCTGCTAAGATAAAGATAGAAAAGATGATCTCTGGCAATTAAATCTGCCAATTATGGAAGGGAAATGAATGACTATTTTATCAAAAATCCGCCCATCGCAGCCCCTGAAAGAGCTGAAATGGTTCGATATTCTTGTGATTACTCTGCTCATGTTTGGTCAGTTCATCTACACATCAACCGAACTTTATCTAGCTAGCTTTGCAACAACAGCGACGACAGCGGCAACTGAAACGGTCAGCAATACAGCTAGCGAAGGCGCAGCATTCTCAAGCAATTTCAATCTTCAGCTCCTGATGCTGGTCTTGACCATTCTATACCTATTGCTTCGGCGCTTCGACTTTAAGCAGCTTCCTATCCGTCTGAGCTGGTCAGTTCTCCTTTGGACTCCTCTTATTTTTGTAGTGGTAGGGTTCTTTGGTGACATTGTGACGACACTGAGTGGCGAGTATAATTACTTTGATTCAACCCTCTGGTCCTATATAGATTTACTGGAAATCTTCCGGAAATTTGCTGAACTGACACCTATGGCCATCCTCTACGGACTTCTCAATGGTTTCTATGAGGAATTCTTCTTTCTGGGTCTTATGACCTCAGTCAAGGATAAGTATAAGTGGTGGGCACTGGCCTACTCTACCATCATTCGGATTTCTTTCCATACTTATCAAGGAATGCTCTGGGCCTTGGTTATCGGAGTGGTCTATGGTCTCTTCTACTATTTTCTTTACAAGTACAAGGTCAAGAACCTCCTGCCTTTCTTTCTCATGCACGCCTTGGCGGATATGTTTGGCTCCAGCTTAATGTATGTCTTGATTAATTGGCGTTCCTAAAAGGATAAATATCAGCTAACAAAAAACTATAGAATAAATCGCAACTAAAAAGCTTAGAAGTAGGTAATCAAATCACCATGCTGCTAAGCTTTTTATTATTGTTATTTAGGAATTGAAACTAGCAATTTCGCTATCAAGTTTTTTCATATAATAGCGATAAATCAGATAAGAAACAAGTCCAGAAATCAAAATCAGCAGAAGGGAAAGGAGGTAGAGAACAGTGAGAGGCAGGGAGTATGAAATCACATAGAGAAGACCAATCACGATAATCACTCCAATAGTAAAGGCTAGTCCTAATAAGGTCTTACCCATACTATTATCTCGAGTCATCAGCTCGTTGACATTGGACCAGTTGGTCACTAAATGCTTATAATCCCGATGATAGCCCCAAGCGCTCCAAGCTAGGCTAGCCATAAACCAAACCAGCAGCATAACCAGAAAAGTCACTTGATGAACATGGAAGATAAGACTAGTCACCAACAGAAGAATCACTGGTAGAATGGACTGAATAGCAAATAGATACCAAAATTTGAGACGAACGTATTTTCTGAGCTCAAAAGGCAAAACCTTCAGATAATCAAAATTTTCCCGCTCCAAGGATAAACCAATAGAGGTCAGATTATTCCCACCCGAATTGAGGGTAGCGATGAACATAGATAGGAAGATAAGCGGAAGCAAAAATCGTGGAATCAAGAACGGGCTAACATCCAGACCTGCATTGATCGCCCCCATGACCATGCTAAAAATGATGATGTAAGGTATCAGTGCCGACATAAAGAGAGCCTGCAAGATGACCGAACCTTCACTCAGCAGCCGAATGTGATAGCGCCAGACGAACTTCTTGAAATTCTTGGCCTCGTCCATATTGATATCGTGCACACGCTCGCGTTTGCCTCCTGCTGCTCCTGTCATCAAGGCTGCTTCATAAAATTCTGGTATGACCTTGAACTTGACCACCAAAAAGAGCAGAACCGCCACAGCAAGCCAAGCTAAAATTCCTAAAATCGCAGTCAAGCTAAGAGGGTTGATGATAAAGTCGTAAAAGGCTACAACTGGCGGGAAATAAGGTGTAACCATTGTATTGCTGGCGATACTACGACTGTTCATTTGATTGATAAAGATATAGAGTCCTACCGAACCAAGGGAAACCAGCCCTAGAATCACATTGGATAGAATAGTCTTATACTTTCTAAAGAAAGCTGTCTTGGTGATAAAATGCACCAAAATCAAAATGATAAAGGTTATAACAGAGCTTAAAATTCCAATCGAAATCAAGGCCATAGGCAAGCCGACTAAGGGATTTCCGCCTTGAAGAGCTAGCACGATGAAATAGCTATACATGGGCAGAATTGCAATCAAGAGTGTCAGGACAACAGAGATACTCTTTCCGACAATGATTTCTGATTCACTAAAGGCATAGGGCCGATAGGACTGCAAATCCTTGCTTTCATAAAAGACATTATAGAAAACCAAGAAGCCCTGTGACATGGAAAATATAGCAAATACGGAGACCATATTGGCAAAAAGGCCCGGATTTCCTACCATGTGATTGAAGGCACTCATGATGCCAAAAATAACCAAGTAGACAAAACCCAAAATCAAGTACATGCGAATGGTCTTCTGAGAGACATTAACCTTGACCGAGGGATTCTTTTCCTGCTTCTTGCGGTATTGCTGCAACTGCGAAGCTTGAATCGCATAAAGAATATTGATATCAACCAATTTTTTAATGGCATTAAAGCGCATCTGGACTCACCTCTTCTCTGCGGCCAGCCAGACCTAGATAGATGGTTTCGAGGGATTGGTCTGGATGCTGGGCTTTCAAGTCTTCAACCGTTCCGTAGAATATCAGCTCTCCTTTTTTGAGAATGGCAATCTTGTCGCATAGCTGTTCAGCTACTTCTAACACGTGGGTTGAAAACAGAACTGTATTTCCCTTGTTAGCATGCTCACGCATCATCTGCTTGAGATCAAAAGCTGCCTGAGGATCCAATCCCGTCAAGGGCTCATCCAAAACCCAAATATCTGGATCGGACAAAAGGGCACCAATAACAAAGACCTTCTGCCGCATACCGTGTGAAAACGACTCAATCACTTCATAGCGATGGTTGGCAAAGTCAAAAATAGCCAGCAGTTCACCCAAACGAGCTTCTACTTCTGCCGTGGTCATATCGTAGGAAGTCGCTACTAGCTCCCAAAATTCATTAGCTGTCAGGCGCAAGAAAAGGTCAGGAGAATCAGCTACATAGCCGATTTTTTTCTTGATTTCTAAACGATTACTGGATAGCTCCTTGCCATCCACAAAAATTTGTCCCTGTGTCGGATTGATGACGCTGACCAAGGATTTAATGGTCGTTGACTTACCCGCTCCATTGTGACCAATCAGACCGACAATCTCACCGCTTTCCAAGGTCAGATTCAAATGGTTAAGCGCCAGCTTGCCATCATAGTCTTTTGTAACATCTCTAAATTCAATCATGAGAATCTCCTTTACTATGTTTTAAGCTTATTATACTATCTTAAAAGTTATTTGTCTTAAAATGAGCGAAAAAGTTCGGATTTTGCTTTGAAAGAATCCATAACTATCCTTTAGACCTTAAAAGATTGAGCATTCTCCAGCAGATAGAGCAAGAAATTGGGAATGGTTTCCAGCATGTCCTGCTCATAAACACGCTCAGTCAGCTGATGCAAATCTTTCCCCCATGGGCCTAGATTGATGCCGGGGATATGATTGGCCGCAATTTCTGGGAAATCCAGATGATAGAGATTCTCAGGAACAGGCATACTGGCAATCAGGTCCTGGTATTCAGCGGCAGGCTTCTCCAAGGCGCAGTAGCTAAGGTCACATATTCCCATAAAAAATTCGTCCACTTGGAGCTGACAACCAGCTTCCTTGTCCAGATAATCCCCATAAAGTTGAACGACCTTATCAATCATAATCGGACTATCTGACAAGCGGCGACAATTCATAGATGGATAGTAAGGCGGCGCGATCGCTAAGACAACCAAAGCTTCCTTACGGTCGTAGAAATCTAAAACCTTCTGGATATTTTGAATGCTGATTTCCTGATAGGAGGCACCCTCTTGCAGAGCCTGCTGTGCTTCTTCATAAATTTTCTTCAAGGTACCTTCAAAACCGATTTTTTCTTGGCATTCTTGCAGTAATTCCTGATAGGTCAGCACGCGCGGTTTCGCTACAAGCTTGCTTTCTCGATAGACTTTCTGAAGCTGACAGTAGTTTTGATAAAAGCAATCCACTGCTTCCTGACTGAGATTCTTTATGGTTGCCAGCAGGTCACTTGGACTCTTTTCTAAATAAAGGACGCTGAAATAGCCTGCAGCACGCAGCACAGTTGACACATCGTAATTTTCCTTCAAATCACGCAGATAAGACCAAGATGGCAAGGGCGAGCGTTCGCCGTAGGCTATGTCGGATAGAGCCGGATTAAGGTCAATTTTTTCAGCAACCTTGGCCAGCAAGGACAGGGCATTAATCCCCTTGAGTGGCTCTTTCATGTGAGAAAGGATACCCTGAGTCACGACAACTGGCATCAACTTGCCAACTGTTCCTATATGAAGCACCTTTTCCTCCGCTGACTGACTCTCAAAAGGCTCAGAATCCACGGCCAGAAGATAATGAAGGTGGAAACGCTCCTTTAATTCAGCAAGCAAGGCTGTTGCTGCCCGCATGCTTTGGGAATAGGACTCCTCATCTCCGACCGACAGATAGAGCAAATTGACCTGACCAGACTGTCTCTGACTGTATCTTTCCACCACTCCCAGCTGCAAGGCCAGAGCCGCCTTCATGTCGCAAGAGCCCCGACCGAACTGCCACTTGTCTGAGGCAATATCCGCTAAAAGATCTGAATCTGAAGAAATGGAGGGTAATTTTTCTTTAAGGGACTGATTATCAAAAGCCCAGTCTTTGAGACTGCCAAAGTCCTCAATGTCCACTGTATCATGATGATGAAAAAGAATCACGGTGTCAGCTGTATCTCGCTTGACCAAAGCCCAGTTGACACTGCGTTCATAAAAATCATTCGGAATCTGATAGCAGCCAAACAGCTCAGGATGCTCCTGAAAATAAGGAATCTCCCCTATCCGCTCCTGAAGAAAGGCTTCAATCTTCCGCTCAGAACTAGTATGGGTAAAACTTTCAATCGCCATACTTTGGTCAAAAATATCTTGAATATACTGTTTCATTCTTTCTACCTCTATATTGCTGGCACTTCTGACTTGCAGGCCAAGGCCAGCTGAAAGACGATAAGGCAAAAGCAGCCAATCTTTACCTAGTCAGGAATGTTTGGCTGCTTTCTTCTTGTAATGACTAACGATGAGAATATTTCTTAACGAGGCCAGACATACCGAATGTGCTGACAAGAAGCACCAAGCCAAGATAGAACATTCCTTTTTCTGAACGACTACCAGTTTTTGGCAAGGAAGCTGCGGCTTGTTGAGCTTGTTGAACAGCTGCCTGCTCCACTTGAGACGCTTCTGGTTGACTAGCCAATTGCTGCACCTGAGACACCACTTTCTGACTGCCTAATTGCTGCACATGGTCAGTCACGCCTTTCTCATCTTCTTTACGTCCAACCCTCGAATCGACTGACGGCGCTCCTTGTTGCGGTTCCTGTCTATCAAAGATATATTCTGGAACTTCTCTGATTTCTGGTGCAACTAGTTTTTCCCCAAGAATTTCAGGTAAGTTAGCATATTCCGTATCAAGGGCACTCGCTACATAATCAGCTTTTTGAGAACGACTAGCTTCCACAGTCGGTACTAGCGCACTAATAGAATCCATCTTGAAAGTCACCGCATACTGACGCTTAATCGTCAAGTCGCTAGGGTCATAGGTATTGAAGACCAGAGCCAGCTTGTGGCCCTTTTTCACCGTGTAAAGATTCGGCTGCAAATACATGGTATAATCATGGAATTGGCCGACTTTTGGCTTAATACTTTTTTCTGAACTAGACGGTGTATAGCCTGATTCTGGATTGGCTAAGTTTAGCCATCCCTTAGCAATCACCTTGTATTTAGTTTTGATTGTCGCAAAGTTTTTAACATCCAGATTGCTGAGATTGCTACCCATCCAGAAGTCACCAGCCTTGCTGTCATCACTAGCAGCACCATTTCCAACAACATCAAACTCTTGGTCTGATACATCTACCAAGAGCGCATTGACCTGCAGATTTCTGCCACTGCCCTTGGCCAAAGCTGCCTTGAAGTGAACCGGAATATGGCCTTTGATAGTCGTATCTTCTTTGACTTCTGTCATAAAGGTCATGCTAGCCTTAGAAGATCCTTGACTGACAGTTTCATCTCGCTTGCTAGTGTCAATCCCAGCCCCCGCATAGTCACTGGAAATGGTTTCTTCTAGACGTTTGGACTTAGCTGTCAAAATCAAACGATTAGTGCTTTTCCAATTGTCATAGCTCGTCCATTTATTTGGATCGTAGTTATTTTGTGCCAAAACAGCAGGAAGCTTGCTAACATCGTTCTTGACATCGTAAAGATAATGAGAGAACCAAGTATTGAGCAAGTCGTAGAAATCTTGATTGTTGGCCTTGATACCATAACCTCGAGAGATAGCTGCTGGATGGACATGGTCTCCTTGGTGGAGGTAGAGTTTTACGTTTTGTCCCGCTTTTTTCAAGACATCATACATAAGCTCAAATTGTTTGGTTTTGACATTGTCATCATTTAAGCCATGTACCAGCAGGGCACTAGTCTTTATCTTTCCTGAATTTAGGGTATAATCGCGTTCCCGCCAAACTTGGCTATAATTGCGACCGTGAGCTTTTTGGTCCTTGTTTAGCTGATTGATGTAGTCAGCATACTTGTTCCAGATTGAAGCCCAATCGTCTTGATCAAGCATCCGAGTAGAAACGTAGAGTGACAGCCAAGACAGATCACTGTATGGCGGATTGCTGTAGGCTGTTCCTTGACTATTAAAATAATCATACCAGCTAGCAATTCCTGCGGCTGGAACGATGGTTCTCAGACCTTCTACACCCGTTGTTGCCACACCGAAAGTTGTCGTACCGGCCCAAGATAGGCCTGTCATGCCGACCTTGCCATTGGCCCAGTCAGCCTTGATTTCAATATTGCTAGTTCTGTCCGTGTAGGCTGTTCGTTTACCGTTGATCCATTCGACAATATTTTTAAAGGCTTCTACTTCCAAATCAGATCCAGTTGTATTGAAGCCTTCTGAACCCTTAGTACCCAGACCAGCACTGGAAACAAAGGCATAGCCGCGCACTAGGAAGTAATCATACCAGTTCAAATTCTCGTAATCATGAATCCCTTCATAAGGGCTATAATAGTACCAATCTGACGCTTTGGCCTTCTTTGCCGCATCAATACTGCTCATGCTAGAAACCGGTTGGCGCTTAGCGGGCTTATTGTGCAAACTCTTCATATCATAAGAACCGTTTGTCGGCAGATTGAGGCTTTCTAAGGTCACATAGTTTTCATCCAAAGTCCCTGCGACGTAAGGACGAGCTTCTAAAATTGTCGAAGCCTTAAAATCGCCTTGGGCTACTGCTTTAGGAAGTTGTACGATAGCCTTGACGAGGTCCCGCTTTCCATCTCCATCCGTATCATGATCCGTCTCAACATAAACAGGAAAACGGACGATGTCGCTTTTCTCATACGAATAGTCTTTATCTTCCTTAGCTCCACTGCTGTATGGGAAAATTGGCTGCGCCCGACCATTCAAAAAGAGCGGTGCTTTCTTTTCAGCACGATAGGCATCATGCAGCCGCTTGGCAACAGCATACATAGTCTGCAGATTGCTTCCCTGTACACGGGCTGTCAAATCAGCCTCTTTGTCAATCATTCCCATGCTCTTGGCTAGATTCACTCTATCTTGAGCACTGGTGCCTAGCTGAGATTCATTGACGGCTGCCCATTTCAGTAGTTCATCGACTGCTTCTTGTAGGGTCAATTCCTTATCAGCCAAGGCTGGATTTGAAAGACTTCCCGTATAAACGGACAGGTCTTGTCCTTTGGCAGTAGCAGGCACAGCAGAAGGCACTAAGCTAGCCTCTTGAGCCCAAGCTAAAGGTGGCGACTCCAATGATGAAGTAGGCTTTTCAGAGTCCACAACTGATTTTTCAGCAGTGACCGATTCCTCTTCTTGCTTTTCTGGTCTTGCAGTAACCGACGATTCCTTGCTTTCAACCTCTAAAACTGCTGGCTGCTGGACTGAAGATATAGGCTCAGATGGCTTTGCGACAGCTTCTGTATGAAGAATCTCCTTGCTTTCGACATTCGCCTGACTCGCCTCATCGGCTTGAACAACTTGGCCTAGGGCCAAAGGCGCAAATAACGAGACTGATAAGAGTAACCTCACTAGTCCTCTCTTTTTCATAAAGAACCCCTTTCTTTTTATAAAGTTTATTACTTGTCCATTATACTATGTAAGCGTTTCAAATTCAATGCTAGTTTTAGCTTATCATCAAAAAATATAAAATTAACTTGTATAAACGTTTGTATCATCATTCTTCTTTTGGTAAAATAGACCCATCCCAAGAATGTGAGGTATCTCGTATGGAAAATCAAACATTAATGCAATATTTTGAATGGTACTTACCAAATGATGGACAACATTGGAATCGCTTGGCGGAGGATGCTCCTCATCTAGCATCAAAAGGCATCCGCAAGATTTGGATGCCGCCAGCTTTCAAAGCAACAGGCTCAAATGATGTCGGCTATGGAGTTTATGATCTCTTCGACCTAGGCGAGTTTGACCAAAAAGGAACTGTCCGCACCAAATATGGTTTTAAGGAAGACTACCTAAATGCTATCCAAACTCTCAAATCCAATGGCATTGAACCCATGGCTGATGTGGTTCTGAATCACAAGGCTGCCGCAGACTACAAAGAGCGTTTTACTGTCGTTGAAGTGGATCCTAACGACCGAACAAAGGTTTTGTCAGAACCTTTCGAAATCAAAGGCTGGACTAAGTTTGTCTTCCCAGGCCGCAAAAAGACCTACAATGACTTTGAATGGCATTGGTACCACTTTACCGGTACGGACTATGATGCCAAAAACAACAAGTCCGGTATTTATCTCATCCAAGGAGACAATAAAGGCTGGGCGGATGATGAGTTAGTGGACAATGAAAACGGAAACTACGACTATCTCATGTATGCCGATATTGACTTCAAGCATCCAGAGGTCATCCAAAATCTCTACGACTGGGCCTACTGGTTTATCGAAACAACTGGCGTTCAAGGATTTCGTTTGGATGCTGTTAAGCACATTGACTCCTTCTTCATGAGAAATTTTATCCGCGATATAACTGCAAAATACGGTGAGGATTTCTATGTCTTTGGGGAATTTTGGAATAGCGATGAGACGGCTAATAACGACTATCTAAAAAATATTGAATACCGTTTTGATCTTGTTGACGTCAAGCTCCACCATAATTTCTTTGACGCTAGCATAGCTGGGGCAGACTTTGACCTACGGACAATTTTTGATCAGACGCTTGCCAAGAATCATCCTGAATCAGCCGTGACCTTCGTGGACAATCACGACACTCAGCGAGGTCAAGCTCTGGAGTCCACCGTCGAAGAATGGTTCAAGCCAGCAGCCTATGCTCTCATCCTGCTACGAGAGGAGGGACTGCCTTGCGTCTTTTATGGCGACTACTATGGTATTAGTGGAGAATTTGCTCAAGAGAGCTTCCAAGAAGTGCTGGACAAGCTCTTGGATATTCGTCTCAACCTAGCTTACGGTGAGCAGACTGACTACTTTGACGATGCCAACTGTATCGGCTGGACTCGTCAAGGCAAGGACGGTGTGCAGCCAATCGCTGTCCTTGTCAGCAATGACCAAGCCAGCAACAAACGTATGCTGGTCGGTTCAGAATGGGCAGGTAGAGAATTCAGCGATTATCTGGGCAATAGTTCTCAAATCGTGACCATTGACGAAGAAGGCTGGGGAGAATTTCCAGTGGAGGAAAAGTCAGTCAGTGTCTGGTCTGTCAAATAATCTGTATATTCAAAAACGAGAGGGAATCTTTCCTTCTCGTTTTTCTAGTATTCAAGCTCATATAAAACTTGCTATTTTAAAAATTGCTTTATTTTTTCTGCCAACTCATCACTGGCGTAATCATGCACATAGTGAGGGCAGTCCAATAGAATCAGCTCTGTCTGTGGATGCTGCGTTGCAAAATCCTTCTGGAAACCCTGCCACTCTTCCTGACTGTAGCCAGTCCCTTGGCCATTTGAAGAAAAGAGCAAGATCGGTAGTTCAGGAAGCTTTTCCTTCGAAACCAGCTCAGCATTTTGCTTGACCTGAGTGACCTCTTCATAAACAGCATTTGACAATGGACGACGATAGAAAAGAGCCTTGTATGCTTGCTTTTCTTCTACTGTCAAATCACCAGCCGCAAGAGCGGGAACCTGCTTGTCAGCATCATAAAATACCCGACTTAAGCCTAAATTAGCAGCCATTTGTAAACCTTTATAAGCCCATGGATAGAGGTTCAAATCGTTGTAAGAACTTGGCAAGGCCATATCTAGTCCGATAATAGCTTGGACTTCTTCAGGATATGTTGCAATCCAATGAAGCACTTCTAATCCGGCCATAGAGTGTGCTACCAAAGTATATGGACCTGTGATTTCAGCCTTTTTCAAAGCCTGCCTCGTCTGGGCAAGTACCGTGTCAATATCTCTGCTATCCCCTTGGCTGTCATCACTGAAGCCATAGCCTAAGCGTTCAACAATAACAACCCGATAGTCTTTTTCCAATTTAGAATAGAGGGTCTTAAAGTCAAGAATAGGAGACGTTGTGCCACCACCCGCCAAAAAGACCAGCGTCGACTCTCCCTGACCAGTTACATAGACATTCATATTCTTGCCGTCTACTTGAACCTGGCGACCTGCGGGTTTATCCAGCAATTTCTGCTCTTTAGTCAGGCAGATTCGATGATAAGTAAAGATTAAGGCCAGAGCACTGATGATTGTAAAAAGCAAACATAGAAAGAATTTCTTCAAATACCTGAACATCATAAATTTCCAAATATTTTTAAGCATCTACGAAAATTTAACCAATTGAACAAGAACAGCCATTCTGATTTCCCATAGGATACTCAGATCTCTGCCTTTTATTCAAGGCTAGATACCCTACTATTACTTCACCAAGCCACTTCTTAGATAAGCGTCCACCATGCGCTCAGTTGCAACGACCGAGTCAATATGCGTGCGCTCATAAGAGTGGCTGGATTCGATGCCAGCGCCTAGCAAGGCATGCTTGACTTCTGCTCCTGCGCTCATGGCTGCCGAGGCGTCTGACCCGTAAAATGGATAGATGTCAAGTTTGTAAGGAATGCCCTGCTCCTTGGCTAAATTTACCAAATGCTGGCGGAAAGCATAGTGATAAGGCCCTGAAGCATCCTTGACACAGATGGAAACCGTGTACTCATCTGTCTGCTGGTCGTCACCCATCGCCCCCATATCAACTGCCAAATACTCTACCGCTTGCTCCGACAGACTGGAATTAGCCCCGTGGCCGACTTCTTCAAAAACACTGAAAGCAAAATGAGTCGTCACTGGCAGCTGAATATTTTCCTCTTTGTAGACGCGCAAAAGATTGAGCAAAATAGCTGCGCTGACCTTGTCGTCAAGAAAGCGGGACTTGATGAAGCCTGTCTCGGTAACTATAGTACGCGGATCAAAGGAAATAAAATCACCCACTTCGATTCCTAAATCCCGCGTTTCTTTCTCACTTGTCACCTTTTCATCCAAACGGACTTCCATATTATCCTGAGTACGTTCAACCGTCCCTGCATCCTTATAGACATGGCAGGATGTCTGGTGAACTAAGATTGTGCCGCTGATAGTCTTGCCACTGCTGGCCACATGGACTAGACAGTTTTCTCCTTCAATCATGTTCCAAGGGAAACCGCCAATTCGATCCAGCTTGAGACGACCATCTGGCTTGATTGCACGCACAATAGCCCCCAGAGTATCCACATGAGCCGTCACAACCCGATGCTGGGCATCATTTTCGCCCTTAACCACAACATGAACGCCGCCTTTATTGGTCCGGACAGGCTCATAGCCCAATCTTTCAAGCGTTTTTACCAAATAGTCTGCCACCTCAGCCGTAAAACCTGTTGGGGAAGGAATAGCCGTTAATTCTTGTAAATATTGAACAGTTTGATTCATCATAACTCCTTTAGATCATTTATACTGTCAATTATAGCATAAATCTGCTGTCAAATATCGTCCTGACTGGCTCTTTTCTCCTGATTTTAGATTGCTTTAGCAAGTTCTTCGAAGAAATTAAAAAATCTATACAAAAATACTCTTCTCTAAGCATGTATCAATCTCAGAGAAGAGTATTACTTTATTTTAGTCTAAAATAGGGAGAAGACTGCTACTGCAAGGACGGCACCAATGATTGGTCCAACAACTGGAATCCAAGCATAGCTCCAATCGCCATTTCCTTTTTTGGGAATCGGAAGAAGACTGTGCATGATGCGAGGTCCTAAGTCACGAGCGGGGTTGAGGGCATAACCAGTCGTTCCACCAAGTGAGAGACCAATCCCGACAATCAAGGTTCCAACTGCAAATGTACCAAGGCCTGCTTGCAGCTCATAAAGTCCTAGAGCAAAGATAGTCAGAACAAGGACAAAAGTTCCAAGAATTTCACTAATCAGGTTCGAGAAAGTATCTTTGATAGCTGGCCCAGTGCTGAATGTACCCAGGATATTAGCTGGATTTTCTTCGGCCAGATAGTGAGGCTTGAACTGTAGGAAGACCAAGAACTGTCCGACCATAGCACCCGCAAACTGTGCAAGGATATAAGGAAGAACAGATGCCCAAGACAAATCACCTTTGAGAGCTACTCCGATTGTTAGGGCTGGATTCAGATGGGCTGGGCCAAGGTTGCCAGATACAAAAGCAGCGATGGCAACGGCAATCCCCCATCCCATGGTAATCACAATCCAACCAGAGTTGTGGCTCTTAGTTTTGGGAAGAACCACGCCTGCAACGACACCATTTCCCAAAAGGAGCAAGAGCAGTGTTCCTAAAAATTCGCCGAATATTTCTTTCATCATTTATGTTACTCCATATAAAAGAAGGGGAGGCAGACAGTTGTTTTGCCTACCGCCTCTTCTCGTATTTTCTATTTTTTTAATTCTTCTAAATCGTTATTTGCAAGGGCAGCTTCTAGGTCATTTCGATAAGCTGCTTTTTCTTCTTCTGTCCAGTCGTAGAAGCGTCCCATTTCTTCCAGAACAGGCTCTACAATAGCATCCAAGCTATCGCGCATAAAGAGCATGTGGTTTGTCCGGCGAAGTAGGAAGTCAACTGGACTGAGTGCCAATTCACTGCGCATCGCATAGTGGAGTGACAAGGTATCCGCTAGGCTAAGTCCTGGCGCTTGCTCGATGCTGTGAGCGAGAGCAAAGACCTTAGGAGCATTGGAACCATAAAGGTTCGCAAGATAGAAGGCTTCTTTGCTGTCCAATCCACGTGAGACACCAAGTTGCGCAAAGGCTTCGATTTCTGAGTCCACATTTGCTGGGTTCAATTCTCCACCTGAAACTGGGTAGGTCTTAGAGTTGATTAGTTTAAAGCTACGGTCAAATTCTGCTTTGAGGATGTCAACCACGCGCTCCATAGCACCTTCTGCCATCTTACGGTAGTCTGTAATCTTACCACCAGCAAGGGTCAAGAGGCCATTGTTATCACGATCCAAACTAGAGCCACGAGATACGGCAGATGGATCCAAATGTTTTTCAGAAGTACTGCTTTCGAGCTTAGTAACAGCCGCCTCAACATCCTCACGAGATTTTTCTTTGGCCAGATAGCTTTCAACAGTCGCAATCAAGTTATTAAAGCTTTCATCACTGATGGTTCCGTTGTTTCCGCCGTTGTAGTCAGAAGCGCTGTTTCCTGCAATCAGAGGACGCAGACCTGCCCAGCTGCTTTCGATGTCGTCAATTGTGATGTTTGCTTCTGGGAAGCGATTGTTGACAATGCCCAAGAGGTAATCAACATCTTCTTGTGTTACTTTTGGATGCTCAAGGTCGCCAGTGTAGTCAGTATCTGTCGTACCAAAGTAGGTTTTATTTTCACGTGGAAGAACAAAGACCATCCGGCCATCTCCCAAGCCTGTATCAAAGTAAACTGGCTGAGAAACCTTGATCTTGCTAGAATCAACCACCAAGTGAACTCCCTTAGTTGGACGCATTTGTGAGTATTGCTCACCGTCATTTGACAGATTGCGCACCTTGTCGCTCCAAGGTCCAGTTGTATTGATGACTAGGCGTGCCTTGATTTCAAAGACTTCATCTGTCAAGAGGTCACGCGCAACAACGCCTGTAATCTTTCCAGCTTCATCAAAGAGGAAGCCTTCTGCCTTGACATGGTTGGCAATCAGGGCACCGTCTTGGTTGGCACGTTTGATATTTTCAATTACGAGGCGTGCATCGTTGTTGCGGAAGTCAAGATAGACACCGCCGCCGACCAGGCCTTCCTTCTTGAGTTCAGGTTCCCGTTCTAGCACTTCTTCCTTGCTCAAGACCTTGTTGGCAGCAGGAGTGTTGTTAACACCAGCCAGAAGGTCGTAGAGATCCATAGCCACTTTGAGACGGAAAAGGCTAAATGTCGCTCCATCCTCATCGTAAACTGGCAAGAGCATAGGATCTGGTTTTGGAATATGTGGAGCAATTTGCTGTACCACAGCACGCTCAGAAACTGTATCTGAGACCACCTCTACGTCGAATTGCTTAAGGTAACGAAGGCCACCATGGACCAGTTTGGTAGAACGGCTAGAAGTTCCTTCTGCAAAGTCCTGCATTTCAATCAGACCGGTCTCCAGGCCACTAGCTGCAGCTTGCAAGGCTACCCCAGCACCGGTAATCCCACCACCAATAATCAGGAGATCCAAGGTGCGTTCCTGCATTTTTTTAATCGATAATTCACGTGTTTTCTTTGAGAATTCCATAATTACACACTTTCTAACTTCGTCGTTTCATGCTTCTACTGACTTGATTATCAAAATAAGAATCAGTATTAGTCGTCGATTTCTGCAAAGACTCGGGTTGCCTTAACGGCTTTTTTCCACCCTTTGTAGAGTTGTTCCTTGCGAGATTCGTTCATAGACGGCTCAAAGAGTTCTCCAGTTTCATTGAGGGTGCGGAGTTCATCTAAGTCTTTCCAGTAGCCTACTGACAGTCCTGCCAAGAAGGCTGCACCTAGAGCCGTTGTTTCTAAGTTCTTAGCACGGGCTATATCGATTCCCAAGATGTCAGCCTGGAACTGCATAAGGAAGTTATTCATAGCAGCACCGCCGTCGACTTTAAGCACTTGAATGGCAGTATTAGCATCCACCTGCATAGTATCGATAATGTCACGTACTTGGTAAGCGATGGATTGCAGAGTAGCCTTGATAAAGTCTTCCTTGCTGGTTCCGCGGGTCAAGCCAAAGACAGAACCACGGGCATTTTGATCCCAATATGGAGCTCCCAGTCCTGTAAAGGCAGGCACTACATAAACTTCATCGTTGTTGTGAGAAGCAAGGGCATATTTTTCAGATTCTGGTGAGCTCTCCACCATCCGAAGACCGTCGCGCAGCCATTGAATAGCACTTCCGGCAATGAAGATAGAACCTTCTAAAGCATAGTAAACCTTGCCGTTGATACCGTAGCCGATGGTTGTCAAGAGGTTGTTTTCAGACAGCTGCATCTCTTCACCAGTGTTCATGATGATGAAAGAACCAGTTCCATAAGTATTCTTGACCATGCCAGGCTCAAAAGCTAACTGTCCAAAGAGAGCTGCCTGCTGGTCACCAGCCATACCAGAGATTGGAACTTCTCCGCCGTAGAAATGGAAGGCAGCAGTCTTACCATAGATTTCTGAGTTAGAGCGAACTTCAGGAAGCATAGCCTTTGGAATGTTGAGGATTTCCAAAATCTCATCGTCCCATTTGAGGTCCTTGATGTTATAGAGCATGGTACGGGCTGCATTTGAGTAGTCGGTCACGTGAGAAGCCCCGTCAGTCAATTTCCAAACCAGCCAGGTATCGATAGTACCAAAGAGCAATTCACCCTTTTCAGCTCTTTCTTGCGCTCCCTCAACATGGTCCAAAATCCAGCGAACCTTGGTAGCAGAGAAGTAAGCGTCAATGATCAAACCAGTCTTTTCGTGGAATTTTTCCACATAACCTTGGCTTTTTAGTTGTTCAGCCAAAGGTGCTGTCTGGCGTGATTGCCAAACGATAGCATTGTAGATAGGAAGACCTGTATTCTTATCCCAGACGACAGTTGTTTCACGCTGGTTGGTGATCCCGATGGCTTCGATTTGACTTGGTTTCACACCGCTTTCGATAAAGGCTCCAGCAATTACAGACTGAACAGAATTCCAAATTTCATTAGCATTATGCTCAACCCATCCAGCTTGAGGGAAAATCTGAGTAAATTCTTTTTGACTGGAGCTAACTTTTTCTCCTTTTTTATTAAAGATGATGGCGCGGGAACTAGTAGTTCCTTGGTCAATAGCCATGATGTATTTTTCTTGTGACATGAACTGTCCTCCTGGTAAAAATCTTGTGGATGTTTCCTCTACAGTAACTAGTATACAAAATAAAGCGCTTTCTTCTTTATCAACTTTTTTAAAATTTTAAAAAAAATTGAGGAGATTGTGTGAAAATCACAAAGAAACCTAGATTTCTCCAAGTTTCTTAATGAAATATCATGTGACGGATTTGAGCCAAATCTTCCAAATCCAAGTCATTTTTTAAATAATAAACGGGAATCTGCGGGGTCTGATGTATAGGATTATTGGTGATGATGAGGTCATAATTTTTAGCTGGATCGTAGGCTTCAATGCTAATAAAGCGATTGTACTCTAAATATCGTCTTAAAATGGCCGTCATCCTGGAAACAACGATAAAGCTATCTATCAAGTCCATGCCTATCTTGATGACTTGACCGTCGTTTTCAGCAATGTACTCCATCAGCTGGAGCCATTCCCACAAAACCTTTTTATCCAAAGATGTTCCCTGCTGGAAAATAGGCAGTTTGCTAAAAATAATGTCTGCCACTTGTCGATAATCGTCTTCGCTCCATAAGTAAGGATGGCGAAGTTCCAGATCATGCTTGTATTTGTCTTGCAATAGGTAGCCTCGGAAAAGAAAGACGCGGGCGCAGAGCTGGCTTAGTTCATAGGTCACTTGGTCTTCGATGTAGTCACCAAGCAAGTCCTGACTCTTCATTTCTTGAATCAGTTGCGTAATCAGACTGGCAATTTCACCGCCAAAGCCCAGTATATACTCCATGGTGTGCAGGGGTAAAATCCGATGGGAGAGCAGAAATGAAAAGAAAATCATCATTTCCCCGTCTTCGAGACTCAGGGTGATGTGCTGTCCGGAAAAGAAATCATTTGTCCGGCGATGTAGACGCTGATAAAAGATATTTTCAAAATAGCCCTGCATTTTCTGCTCAATGTTTTGAAATTGGCAGGCATTGACTCTTAGGCGCTGTTGGGTAATATGAGCCCAAAGAGCTAAATCCAATCGCTGTCCTTGCGAGAGCTGGGCTCCGCAGAGTTCTTCTAAGACGGCAACTTCCTGCCTTCTTTCTGATTTTTGAAGTTCTTTTTCCCAATCTTGGCTGGACCAGACCTTGCGAAGGAGGCAAAAATAAAAATAGCGGATCTGGTGCTCAGGCCCTTTCAAGCGACCATTTTGGATAGATAGCTCAAACTCTGATAAAATCTGATTTAGACCAGCTATATGACGGCCGAGGGTCGCTTCGCTAATCATCAACTCCTGAGCTAACTGGTGAGCCAAAAACTGCTGATGATAGAGCAGGTAGTTTAAAATCTGGTATTTGACGGCATTGTCCAAAAAAAGTCTGCGAATGTCCCGTCCCTTGGTATCCGGTCCGATAGACAGACTGAGCGTTTCGTCCTGGAGCTGGATGGATAAGGCTGTCTGATGTTCCATAGCCTTGTCGTTGATCAGGCTAATGTACTTGGTCAAGGTTGCTTTCGAGAAGCCTGTTTCAGACATGACGTCCTTCAAACTGGATGTAGAATGCTGCTGTAAATAAGACAGGACAATAAACTGCCCCGCTTCACTCTTTTCCATTAAGTCTGCTAGATACATCGGAAAAACCTTTCAGTTTGCTAATCTTAGCTTAACACAAAAAGAAAAAAAGACGAAGCAATCTGCTTCCTCTGCTACATCCATCTATGACTAAACAAAAAGGAAACCCGACCAGCGGGATGATTTCCCCAGCCGTCTCAGGCTTCCTTTATATCATCAGGCTTGGTTCACCTTTTTAAGCATGATATTTACATATTCTTTGCAAAATCAAAACGGAACCCAACCTTTTGACCTAATTGAGTCAGTTCAGTCAAAGCCTCTCTGCGGCAGACAAAGATGACATAACTGTCGCTATCGATGTCCATTGCTCCGAGGCAGTAGCCTGCTTCCTCCCATTTTTCATCCAAAACCTTGCACCATGATGGAATGTCTCCATCTTCATCTAGCCAGTCATCTTGCAGTGGGAGATTCTTTTGCTCTGCCAATTCTTTCATGAAATAGGTGAAGTCTTCTAATATTGAATTCCAATCCAGTTCAATAGCCTCACCACTCTCAATTAACTCATCCACAATTCCTAGCCAAACAATGGTATCTTCTGATTCATCGTCCTCTATCCCACGATCGTTATAGCGATCGATATTTTCATCAAAGTAGTCCCACGGTGAGGCAAGACAAGCTTCTATAGCAGAACGGACAGAGCTGTCCTCTGTAAGTAGTTCAACTATGCTGGTAAACATTTCTTTGTTCAGTTCATTTGTCATAACTGACTCCTTTCTTGTCCATAAGGACATATTTTTAACGTTATTGAAAAAAATTTTATCTATAATCTCGACTAATCCTAGTCATAGGACTGATGATTTAGGCAATTATCACTTGTTCGTTTAAGAAGGTTTCATTCATCCATAGTGTTCAGAACCTTCAATATCTCTGTATTGGAATTCTAAATCCAAAATTAATTTTTCGCCATATTCCAATAATTGAGCTTTAGTGAGAGCATTTACATTCTTGCCAGAAAAAGCAAGCTTTGCCTTCAAGTCAACTCGACAACTTCCAATAAGACTCGCTTGGATATAGGCTGTATAGTCATTTCTAGCAGACGCCCAGCCCATTAGTTGAAAGTCCATTTCAAAGCGAATGAACAATTCCCTACCATTCTGCTGCAAGTCTACAATAGTAAGGCCTTCGCTATCATGGATTTCGGATGAATCAACCATATCTAGCTTTTCTCTATTAAGATAGGGCAAATTCTCAGATAAGGCTTTGAATACGGACAATTCCTCTACTTTATGACCAATAAATTCCCATAAAATAATTTCTAAATCTTTTATTCGTAAGTACTGCTCTTTAATCATTATGCCTCTTAGTCTTTGTTAATAAGATAATGACACCTAGTAAAATAAGAATTCCAATTACAAAAACAACTATTTCTAATTCTTTTAATCCTTCAATATAGGGTATGATATAGATGCTTGATTCCACAAGTAGAAAACCGATAAGAACAAGGGCAATCGAAAAATATGTCTGTTTTTTATCCATTTTTATGGCCTTCCCTTAACTAGAGTTTACATAAAACTTAACTGGCTAAAAATTCTATTTCCCCTCTACCCACTTATCGTTGTCCATGATAAAAGGTTTGGCCAAACCTTCCCCTGTATAGTCTTTATATTTGGTCTGCAAGTATTTGTACACATCTTCCTTGGTCGCAAACTTGATAGCCTGGTAAGGCTCTTCAAAGGTCAGCTTTTCGATAAATAAATATCCGTCTTTATCTGGAACCAAGACGCCGACATGCCCTACAAAGAGAGAATCACCGTCAAGATTGTCGTGGACGATGACGGAGAGCATCCGAGCCTTTTCGTTAAACTTGAACTGTTTGAAGTATTCCTCCATCTTCTTAGCATGGACTTTGACATCTTGAGTCGCTTCAGTCTTGACTCTTGAAAATAGGATATTAAATTCTTCCTTATCCTTGGCATCAAAGAGCTTGCCCTTGTCAATCGAGTCATTATCGATGAACAAGAGTTCGTCGTCCTTTGCAATTTGAGGAATCTCGATGCTATTTTTCAGCAAAGTATAAGTATTGATCCGGCAATTTGTCCCGATAAAATCACCCTTCTTGGCCTGCCAGAGAGGATTGATTTTTTCTACGTCATATTCTGTTTTGCTAAATTTAGTGAAATCGCCTGTTAAACCAGTCGAGCCAACAAGTCCATTGTAGTCATTGACTAGATTGACAAAGTTATCGACACTGTCTTTATCCAAGTCGGCTGCCAACAAACTCTTGACTTCTTCGACACTCTTTTTACTGTTTAAATTTGAATAAGTCGCCTTCCATGGATATTTTTCCGAGCTAGTCTGACCAACTGTTGGATTTTCTTGACTGCCGTTTGATTGCTTTTGCGCCTTCCCACATGCGGCTAAGCCAAGAATAGCCAAGGTGCAGGCACTCATCAACATAATCTTTTTTACTTTCTTCATTCTTTCGTCCTTTTTATATTTTTCCAATATTCATCTTCAAATAATTCCTCTTGTTATTATATCAAGAAATATTGAAAAACAGAAAGGAAAGATCTAATTTGATTAGAAACTTCCTTGTTCTTGAAATCACTTTTGAACTGAAAGAGCAACATTATAAAACAAACACAAGAGTCAATGGAGCTATTTCCTCTAAGCAAAAAAATGACTGCAGTTGATAAAAGTGCAGTCACTTTGATTTATGAATTAATGAACAAGATAGAATAGCTAACTCCAAATGCCAACTTAAAGAAAATGAATCACTATACACTGGTAAGTCTACTTAATCTTGTGCTTGTTCATCTTTTCTTCAAAAATAGCTGTCATGATAGCGCGCAATTCCTCACTCTCCTTTTCAGGAAGCTCTCCTGCTTGCTTAGCCACAGCGTAGAGTTCTGGGTATTGCTTGGCAACTCGCTCAACCGTCTTGGTCGTTGCATGCCCTCTCACAAGGAAGGGAATTCGCTTAAGCCATTCTTGTGGCACCAGCGCCAAAATCTTTTTAGCCGCTTCCTTATCGCTAATGACGGCTGTACTAAGCCCTTCTTTGATTTGCTCTTGCTCTTTTTCGGTAAAATCTTTTAATTCCATTCTGAACTCCTCTTTTCTAATAAGTTACTTGCTCTTCTTGAACAGACTGCTCTTAGATTGGGTTTTTGAAATTTGAGTAACCCTGACAAGTCTTTCAGTCAAATTTCCAAAAATTAATTTGCAGCAGTTTCCAAAACTTCCGCAAAGATTACGAAGCCTTTTGATAAGATATGAAGCTGCCCGTCCGAGATTTGGCAATGACTTGCTAAAGTTGCAGAATCACTCTCTACAAGATAATTTTCTGCTGATTGGTTAAAAATGGCTTGGACCTTTTGACCATCATAATCCCATTCCAGAGACAGGACATCAGGCGTGATTTCTTCGAGACTATATTTCCCATGCTGGATAATATCTGAGACACTCTTGCGAAGCTGAATCAATTTCTTCATGAAATCGAGCATCTCATTGCTATCGGAAACACGTTCCCAAGGCATGACACGACGACAATCTGGGTCTGGTCCTCCGTCTAATTCTAGCTCGGTTCCATAGTAGAAACACGGTGTCCCTCTTTGTAAAAAGAGGCTGGCTACAGCAGATTTAACCAGTTGGGTATCTCTTTTGGCCGTTGCCAAAATGCGCTCCGTATCGTGCGAATCCAGAAGATTGAACATCACTTCTGAAATCTGCTGTCTATAATACATAGACTGACCATTAATCTCATCGATAAATTGACTGGTCTTCTTGACCCCACGTAAGAAATAATCTTTGATACTATCAGAGAGAGGATAGTTCATAACTGCGTGGAACTCATCACCATTTAGCCAAGGCTGAGAAGTGTGCCAGACTTCTCCAAGAATATAAAGGTCAGGCTTCTTAGCCAAGACAGTCTTTCGGAAATCTCTCCAAAATTGGTGGTCCACTTCATTTGCCACATCCAAGCGCCAAGCATCGATATCAAACTCTTCAATCCAGTAGGTCGCAACGCTCAACAAATAGTCCCTCACTTGAGGATTTGCTGTATTTAGCTTGGGCATATAGCTCTCAAAGGCAAAGGTATGATAAGGGAGCTTTCTTGGATTTGCAAGCTTATCCTTTGTCACTGGGAACTCTTGAACATGGAACCAGTCTTTATAAACAGAATTTTCACCGTTTTTGAGGACATCCTGCCACTGTGGAGATTGGTCTCCGATATGGTTGAAAACAGCATCCAGCATGATCTTCATACCACGCTGATGGGCTTGCTCCACCAGTTGACGGAAAGTCTCCTTGTCTCCAAAATGACGGTCAATTTCGAAATAATCCGTCGTATTGTACTTATGATTGCTTGGAGATTCAAAGATAGGACAGAGATAAAGTCCTGTAATGCCCAAGTCTTGCAAGTAATCCAGATGGTCAATAATACCCTGTAAATCACCACCAAAGAAATCGCTAATTTTTGGTTTGATAGAGGAATCCCAAGCTAGCGCACCTTCCGGAGAAATCTCAGGGTTCCCATTTGCAAAGCGTTCTGGGAAAATCTGATACCATACCGTCTTTGAAACCCAGTCAGGAACATGACAAGCATCAATTTCATGAATATAAGGAAGCTTAAAGCCATTCCCCTCGTAATGAAGATTTTCAAGCGTATTTTCAACACATCCCTTATCTCCATACAAGATAGTCTGGCCTTGCTTATCCTTAATCTCAAAGAGATACTGAAGTCGCGCATAGCCGACTGAAACCTCCACCTGCCAATAATCAAACAAAGCATCGGAGGTGACTTTGACCATTTCCTTGCTGTCCTCATAATAATCCTCCATAAAGATAAAAGGATCTCCATAGTGCAAGGTTATACTTTCAATATCTCCCCTTTTCGTCCGAATGCGAATGTGCATTGTCTTATCTTTATAAAGATAAGCATACTCCGACTCTGGACTGTGGTAAATAGCTGACAATTCCATATTTTCTCTCCTAGATTTCTCTTTATGGACTCATTGCAATTTTATGCAAACGATTTCAAAACATAGCCCTAGTATATCACTTTAAAAAAACGAATGCAAGGTGTTGGGTTACAAACGTTGTAATCTGAGAGTAAGGTAGCAAGTCAAACTTGACATGGAATTGATACTCACGGCCAATGATCTACTCATGTATAACAAGATTATGCCTCGAAACTAAAACAGAGACTCACAACAAATGTGAATCTCTGTTTTTCTTAGCCGAGAAAACTTTTTGTCCTAGACTCCATAATACATTTCTATTATTTAAAAACTTGGATAATATATTGACTCCTTCAACTTACTTTCTTTAAGTTTCAGAACAGTCGCTATAGCTGCGGCTTCAAAGCTCCAATATCCACAATATGTGTCTGAGCTACCCTTATGTGAATCATACCAAGCATATTCAGAATGATTCTTGTACCAACTATTCAAATATTCCAGAAGAGCAGCTTCCTTATCACTAGCTTCAAAAACATCATCCAATGCCGAAAACTCTCTTCCTAATTGTGCCTTATTATCCCATAATGCTTTTTTACCTTGTATATTGTTTGCGATATATTTAAGAAGTCTATCCTTCTCAATAATATCAATCCTTGTCAATTATTTCTCTATTCTATTATTTGACCATTCTTATGGACTCAATCTTATTTTCTCCAGTTCTTAAACTCACCTGTAGTTATTCTTCCATCAATTAATCTATTAATATATTCGTGAATAGCCCACGATCGTCCAAATTTAACTGCTCCTCGCATCTCACCACTGGAACACATGATTTTAGTCCGTCGTGGAGATTATCCCCACTCTACGACAGCTATCGCATGGGCGGAACATCTGCTTCTACTTCGTCGATGAATGAGCCCGTACAAGCAGTGATACTGCCTCCACATGGCTCGACATGACAGGAAGTACGTCATATCAAGTCGGTCGTTTACGGAAACTTATCCACGATACAATTTAACGATAGTTCAAAAAGTTATCGTTAAAAGGTGAACCCTAGTCTATCTTAAAGTCGTCCGGAAGTATTTGCGTCAAATCTTCCCTTGAGGGATTCTCAATATTCACCACGCGCTTTGCATGATTCATAATCATACCATCAAAGATATTTCGAATCAGTCTTGCATTTCCAAAATACTCGTCTTTGCGTTCCAATTCGTGGGTCAGGTAATTAAGAACTTTTTCTTTTATTTCTTCTTCTATGACATATGCGTTCTTTTCGCATTCGTACTCAAGTATCTTAATTAACTCATCAATACCATAATCCGGAAATTGAATAAAAGTATTAAACCGTGATCGTAATCCAGGATTCGACTCAAAAAACTTCTCCATTGGTTCAGTATAACCAGCTACAATCACAACCAAGTCATCTCTATGGTCCTCTAACGCTTTCGTCAACTCCGTCAGGCATTCTCTGCCATAAGAATCGCTATGATCATTTTCAGTGATGCTATATGCCTCATCTATAAACAAAACGCCACCCAAAGAGCGATCAATAACCTCTTTAACCTTTAATGCCGTCTGACCTTGATATCCGGCAATTAGATCAGTTCTTGAAACTTCAACAAAATGCCCCTTTGATAGAAGGCCGAGCTGCTTATATATTCTGCCTACTATACGAGCTACGGTAGTTTTACCTGTTCCTGGATTTCCCATGAACGCAATATGCATCGTACTTTTTTCTGAGTAAAGTCCGTATTCTCTACGTATTTTCTGCACTCTCTGATATGAAATAAGATTCTGTACCTGCTCTTTAACAGATTCAAGTCCAACTAAAACATTTAAATCTCGTAGCAACTCATCCAATGTTCTAGTATCATCATATGATTCGTCGTCCTTTTTACAGATATCATGCAAAGTTGTGTATCCGTAAAATTCAATTAAATTTCTGTGAACCACATCAACCAACTTATGTTGTTCTGGTCTGCATTCTGGCTCATTGATAGTTTCCGAAAACTTCTCCAATAATTGAATGGTGCACTTTTTATCTCTTTGCTCACACACTTTACTTACGAGCTGCGTAATCTCACCACAGCTGTCCGTTAGTGCATCAAGTTTTGAGGCATTGTTAATTAATGTTTTTTCATATTTATTTCCCATCATATTATCCCAAACAGAACAGCAGCGAGTTCACATAATATCAATACCAAAGATACACCCACACCAATATATGAATATTGAACTCTTTTCTTTAATAAAGCTATTTCATCTTCGCTTTTCGATAACTGCTTTGTTAATTCCTGATTCTTTTGTAGTAATTCCTCAATAGAGTTGCTATTTGCTTTAATACCATTTTGTATCTTGTCCAATCTTACAGTCACTGACGATAGATCATTCCAAATTACATCTATATCCATCACATGCTCATGACTAAATAATTCATACACTTTATTGTACATTTCATCTATATCAAAAAGATGATGTAACTCATCCAGTTTCGATACTTCAAGCTGTAATGCATTATACCTTTCTTCAATAGAATTATAATTTAATGATAAAGTATTAACGGTATTACTGAGTGTTTTTCTATTTTCAATTTCCTTATTGATTCTGAAATTCTGTACATCAATCTCAGCAACCACAGAGCTTTGCTTTTCAACAATACCTTCTAGCTGATTTTCATAATTAGTAAGCTTTTCTGTCAAATCGTTTACTGCAGTGGCTACTTCATCCAAACGAGCTTTCTCGCTAATATATGATTCTTTGACTTTATCAATTTTCCCTGAAAGTGATTTGATTTCCTCATATATCTTTGCCCTTGCTTCTTTGTTTTCTTTCGACACATGGTTTAGCGAATCGGATAAGCTACATATTTTTTCTCCCCATTCATCCCACATCTGATCCACATCCTGTAGATGTGCATAACCTTCCATTTTCTTCTTGAAGCTTTTTAATACTTCAAGTGTCTTTACTTGATCATCAACGATCTTGCTTATCTTTTTCTGCGCATCCGCAGTAGCTTCACTATTTTTCTCCGTAGCCTTGATCGAAATCAATATTGCAGATATATAATCTTTATCAAGAGCTTCCAATGCTTTATATACGTGACCTATCTGTGATATAAAAGCTTTGTGCATCTTATTAATATCGATCAGATTATCTTGTACATGACTTGCAAGAGTATTAAGCTCTTCTCCTGTCACTCTATGTTCTGTATCAATTCCTTTACCAAGGAAAAAGTCACCAACACCACCAAAGAATCCTTTTTTCTCGTCTACCATTGGAAGCTTATAATCTTGCGTCGCTTGTTCAGAGAAAATCTGTAAAGCTTTTTTATCACTCTCAAATTCATGGGTTTTTATTGTATCAAGAGTACTGTTTCCTTCACTTTCTTGCCTTGTACTACTGCTCATAATTTAATCCTCGCTTAACAGGTCATCTAGTTCTTTTGAAACCTGTTCCATTCTTTCTTGATCATCTTGGTCATATTGTACGTTTGCAATAATATTTTCAGTTGCTTCTCGTATAATTTCAGCTGCATCCTCGTGTCTAGCTTTGATTTCTTCAGAGCTATTTATCGAATTATTATGAGTCTCTGATTTTTCACAATTACTAATATCTTGGTTTTCTATATTTTTTCTTTTATTAATACATACTATTGCTGATATAACTGATGCCACAGCAGCAATGCCGATTACAATCCATGTTTTTCTCATAAATCTTCCTCCAATTCATTTAAAAGATCGTCAACCTTATCTAATTTTTCGTTCGTTTCTTCATCTACAGTACTATTGCTTAGGATATTTTCCACCGAGGTACTTACAATCTCCCCAGCTTCATAATGCCTCTGCTTTATAATTTCCGTATTTTCTTTAACTGTTCTTCTGAGTTTTTCTTTACTTACTTCAAGCAGCTCATGTTGCTTTACAATAACATCATTTGCCTTTTCAAAGTGTTGAGCACCATTTTCTCTTTTTAAATCTTCTTCTATCTTTTTTTCAATTGCATTTATAGAAATTGCGCCTATAATTCCAGATATTACAGCAGATAAGAAAATGCCTAAAATGTTAGCCAAGCTACCAATAAGCGGTATTTCGATGCCAAACCCAGGAATAACCAGAAGAGCTTTTTCTATTACATCACCGAGAACAATGGCACCCACACCGGATAATCCAGCAATGATGATTTTTCCAGTCTCCATCAGTAATCTACCAATAGGTTTTCCTTTATTTACTGGGTTACGTAAATAATCAATCGCATTTTTTAAGGACTTCCCACCCTGTTTGATTATTATCCAAGCCTTCTTAATAGTTGCAAATACTGGTCCGACAATTGCGGTAACAATAGTACTAACCACAACGTTTGCTACATTAAGTACTCGCTCCTTTAAATTCACAATAAACGAATGTATGGCGTCTTTGATACTGTTTCCCAATGATTTAAGAGTTCTTTCCGCAGATCTAAACCAACTCACAAGTTTTGCAATAATTGATTTCATCAAATCTGCCAGCAATGTCATAACAGCTGCACGTAATGCCTTTCCACCTATGCGGAAAGCTTCAGCCTTCTGAGATTTTCTCCCCTCATTTATTACTCTCTCTTTAGCTTTTCCTTTTTCTTCATCATATGCTTTTCGTGCATTTTTATCATTTTCTCTTAGTTCATCTTCGTCCAAACCAAAATAATCTGCTTGTTTTTGTCCATCTTCTCTAGGTTCGTTCAACCACTCTTCTGTTGATAAATCGCTTTTAGATTGATTTGCTGCGCTGTCTAAATCCTGAATATTTACATCATTCTTGGCAAACTTTTGTCGTTCATCCCTGTCCATATAAGCCGCTGCTTCATTGTCCCTCATTTGCTCAGCTGCTGATATTACATGATCTTTATTTACTGTTTTGGTACCTTTTTCATTTTTTGTTCTGGTGTCAAAATTCTTTCGTGCATCTTTTGCAAGCTTCTTTTGCCACTTACCGTTTCTAAGGTTATAATCCTCCCAGATCTTTGTTTCCTCGTTATATCTCGTTTTTCCGACCCATTTACCGGATTTTTTGTCATACCGCTCATATGTTTTGGTATTCTCGTCATACCTCATATTACTAGACATTTTAACTTCCATATTTGGATCAGTTTGAAAGTCAGCTCTCGTCTCATCAAAACGTTTTTTATATTTTTCTATATTTTCAAAATTATGCTCCGGCAGTTCTCCCTTCTCAAATCTATCCGGATCTATGATATGCGCCTTGCTACGTAAATCAAGAGTAAGTCCTCTATTTTCCTTAATAAAGTCCTCTCCTGCAGTTACTGCCACTTGATTAATAAACTGGTCCCAAATAACTCCCTGTATAACTTTACCCAAATTATCTGGACTACCTATCTGTTTCTTCTCCTCTTCCATAAATTTAAGTTCATCGAGTTGTTCATCTACTCCTCTTTGCAAAGCAGCCTCTAGATCATCCAAGTCAAACGAATCCAGTTCCTCTGCTTCTGTTAACGATGTGCCCGCCTCTGCATTTTTATTGGCCATGTGAAACTCGCCTCCTTCAGTATGTGATATTACATTTCTGACATCTTATTTTTTACATACTTTCCACTCTTAATCCTCTGATCATCTGACTTTTCAGCATCCGCAGGGATAGCCCCGTATGATCCAATCTTAGTGGCTCCAGGGATACGACCTTCAACACAAAGTAGTTGTATTCTCCTAACCGTAATACCCATTTTTCTGATGTCTGCTGTATTGATAAGTATTCCATTTCAGTCTCTCCGTAAAATAACTTTACAGTCTATACTTTCATACATTACAGTATATTCCAAACTACGAATAAAATCAATCTACAAATCGAGTAGGGGAGATTTTCTCTCCCCTCTCACACCACCGTACGTGCCGTTCGGCATACAGCGGTTCAAAGCAACTTTAGCGAGTGACGCTCCTTGTAGTAATCAAGACAGCTGACGAGACCTGCTTTTGCTAGTATTGGCTTTGAAATGGTTCTGCTGACACACGTTTTCACGGCAACCAAGTGGTAGCGCTTCCCACAATACGATGTCAATCTCGCCAAATCTTTTCCTATACCGAGTTTCTGCAGACCCCATTACCCTTCTTCGGGACTTTCCACTGCTTCCATATGATGATTCGTAGTCGTGTCCGCAAGTGAGCATCAGTTTCTGCCATTGCTGTTTTCATCGAGCCAAGTGCATAATAGTTAATCCATCCTCTAGTCGCCTAGTTAATTTTGGCAATCTTACCAGTGACTGTTTTGGGCATTTTCCTGCAGGTCAGCTCTTTTAGTCTGCTTTTGAATCTCTTTACAGAGTCCTGATTTCCATAATAAACTTTTAGCATATCTTGGATTGTAAAACTCAAATCATTTTCTCTTTTTACTTTTCTCCAAGCAGTCGCCATATCGGCAGTAAATTTAAAGGGCGAAACATCTGTTAAAGTTGAGAAATATTCTCTAAAGTGTGCGTTAAAGGAGAATCCGCATTCAAGTAAGGGCGTGTCTAAGGTAACGACTTCTACTTGTTTCTTCTTGCTTTTTATTGATGATTTTTAATCAAATTCCCCTTAAAGTACTGCTCAATAATATCATTGAGTTCTTGTTTTGTACCTCTATTTTCAAGCCCTAATGACTTGCATATCTGCGAAAGTTCATCACGATACCAATAGTATTTATTAAACTCATCAAAGGATGCGATTTTATCAAACTCAGGTCTAATCTCTATCAATATTTTACCTCCTCAAAACCAATTTACTTTTACATCTCAAAATAATGGAGTTTTAGTTTCTTTATTTTGAGGATTAACTACGTTTCACCAACAAACTCACACACTCAGCGGTTCGAAATTACCGTATCATCTGTAAAAAAGCAGTCTTTCCGAAATAAAGGAAAATCCTTCGTTTTGATATTGTTCCATTCGTATACTGAACCTACAATGTCTCCAACTATTGCTCCTAGCATACGTTTCCTCCTTATGGCATATCAGATTCGTTACACATTTCTAATGAGTCACTCTTTAAAAATGGCACCACCAAATCAATCCACTCATAAGGCAGGTAAGCTGATAAATAGCCGTGGTTATAGCCCTTTGCTTCATACAAAATTGTATTTGAATGTAGCTGATGAAATAATTTCGCTGATTCTTTCACACCGTTCAATTCTTTTTCACCATAGATATACAGAACCTGAGCCTTGCTAGCAGAAATCATATCTTTCAGCTTGTAACATCCCATATAGTTTTTGTAAATGGTCACCAATGTTTTGACAGGGGTCCTTGGCAAATCCTCCAAATAATAAGCTTTTATTTCCTCTGGAAAAGCCAGTTTAGGATAGAGTTTGTTCATCATGCTTAACTGAAGTTTGCAAGAGAATTTATTGAACATCAGTTTACCAAATAGAGACACTAGAAAGATACTGATTTTAGCTAATCTTGGTTGAGGAATACAGAGGCTTCCATCTATGATGGCCTTCTCAGCAATTTCACTGTCTAAAGACAAAAGCTCCATGGCAATTTGACCACCAAGTGAAACACCACCGATTGCAAACAATTTCCCACCACAGTTTGCTTTGATATAGTCTAGAATCTCCAAAGCAGAATCTTCAGTAGAAACATAATCAAGTTGATATTCCTCGCCGTGGCCATTCAAAGTGGGTAGAATAATACGGTATTCTTTTGACAAGATTCGTGCTTGACGAAGATAATTCCACCAAGAACTGCCACCACCATGTATCAGTAAAATAGGAGGCAAATTCTTATCACCAAATTCATGGAATTTCATGTTTAAACTCCTTACTGTTGAACTTTCACCAGCTACACCCTTGTTTAATCAGCTCGTACAAGCAGTGATACCGCCTCAACATGATGCGTCTGCGGAAATAAGTCAACTGGCTGGACTTTCTTCAGTTCGTAGCCTAGCTCTTGATAGAGTTTGATATCACGCGACATGGTAGCAGGATTGCAGGAAATGTAGACGATCCGCTGGGGCTCCATGCTGACACTGGAAGTGATAAAGCTTTCTGTCAAGCCCTTGCGCGGCGGATCGACTAGGATGACATCTGCCTTGATTCCCTGATCCAGCCAAGTTTGGATGGCTTTTTCTGCAGGGGCGCAAACATAGCTGGCATTGGTGATACCGTTGAGCTCTGCGTTTCGCTGACTATTTTCCACGGCCTCAGGAATGACCTCGACTCCATAGACCTGCTGGACTCGGTCAGCCAGCGACAGGCCAATGGTGCCAATGCCCGAGTAGGCATCCAGCACAATATCCTCTTTTTTAAAATCAGCAAAGTCAAAGGCCGTCTGATACAGCTTTTCTGCCATCTCAGTATTGACTTGGTAAAAGGCTGGCGCAGCAATCTGGAACTGCTTGCCTAGCATGCTGTCAGTAATGAAGTCTTGGCCGTAGAGTGTCCGAAATTCCCGACCGAAAATAGCATTGCCCGGCTGGTCGTTGATATTTTGCATGATAGACTTAATTGCTGGGAAAGCTTCTGTCAAGCGCTCAATTAACTGCTCCACTCGAAAAATCTTAGGCCGGCTGGTCACCAAAATCACCATAATTTCACCCGAATAATGGCCACGGCGAACAACGAGGTTCCGAATCAGGCCAGTGCCCTCCTTCTCATCGTAAGGCTTGAGGTCAAATCGGCGCAGCAAGTCGCGTACAAAAACGATGACTTGGTCGATAACTGGATCCTGAATGTAAAAATCCTCAATCGGCAGGAGATCATGGGAATTTTTCCGGAAAAAGCCCGTTTCCAGCTGGCCATTGACACGACGGACTGGCACCTGAGCTTTATTACGGTAGGCCAGTGGATGATCCATGCCCAGTGTCTCCAGCACTTCCACGTCTGAAATGCCAGCAATTTTATAGAGACAGTCCTGCACTTGCTTGCCTTTAAAAGCTAGCTGGGCTGGGTAAGCCAAGTGTCCTAAATCAGCAATTCCAGTCCGCAGATAGGCCAAATCGACATGCTCATTGCGCTGGTCAGACTTCTTCACAAATTCCTCAACACGGCCAAAGCCGATTTTTTTATTGACCTTGAGGACCCGCATGCGAATCACTTCACTCGGCAGGGCATTTTCAATGAAAAAGACGCGGCCGTCTACCTTGGCTACACCCGCTCCCTCATGACTGAGATCTACAATTTCTACTTCAATAATATCGTTCTTTTTTAACATTTCTTTACTTTCTAATCAATCCTGCACTCAACTACAATTATACTAAAGCAGGGAATCACAGGATTTTCTACTGTTTATTTCTTTCTTCCTATTGGAAAATATGTTCACATTTCTGCTCTGCTATTTTCCAAAAAGAAAGGGAAGAGACAAAATCTGTCACTTCCCATTATATCATAAGAGCCTTATCTTAATCCCATTTGTTTCAATCTTTCTCTATAGGCTTCAAAATCAATCAAGAGTCCTTGTCCACCATACATATCATAGGTATCCGTCCAGTCGCCTAGTTCTGGTATAGTGAGGCGCTCTATCCCATTGCGTGAATCAAGCACTAAGGATAAGCCTTGTGACCAAATAAAACTCTGAGGTACATTGGTTGAGGTCAAGGCAAAGACTTTTCCTAATGCCTCAGATCCTGTAAAAAGCTTCGTAGGGTCTTTTATCTGCTGCATGATAGCAGTCAATACTTCTTGCTGGCGGCGTGTCCGTCCAAAGTCACCCTCATCGTCCTTACGGAAGCGGGCATAGTTTAAGAGCGTTCGACCATCCATGTGCTGACGACCAACCTTGATGGTTTGAGTAGGAACCACTCCATCCTTCATGTTCAAATCATCTGGAACTTCCACTTCTGTGACTTTTTCCCCATCAATAGTCGAAAATTTAGCATCCATAAATACACCATTTGGAAAGAGGGTGTCAATTGCAGTCGCAAAGGTGTTAAAGTCCACTAGAGCATAGTATTTAATGTCAATATCGAAGTTATCTTTCAATGCTTGGCGCACTGCCTCAGCTCCACGATGATTGTCTTGTTCACCAAAAGTATAGGCGGAGTTCAATTTTTGATCATAATAATCATCATCCGTCGGCTCCGTGTAGGAATTGCTGACACCATCAATATGAATCAAGGTATCACGCATAAAGCTGACTAACTTCATCTTATGGTCTTTATTGCCAACGTTCAAGACCATAATTGAATCGGTCCGAGTCTCCGTTGAATTTTCTCCAATTCGGCCATCCGTCCCTAAAACAAGAATATTGATCCCATCTCGAGCATCATGCCCATCAAAGTACTCAACATCAGCCGCTTTAAGATTTCCTGGTCTCGCTGTATTTAAGCCTTTGAAAAACATAAAGAGCATGCCAGAAACAACCAAAAGCACAAAAATCAGGAGCCACATCAGCACGCGCTTAGGACGAATTTTTTTGTAGGTTCTCGGAGTTTTCTGAGTTGATTTTTTCGTTTCTTGCTTTAAAGAAGTGCGGGAATTCTTTTGGCTTCTGCTGAGAGAACCCTTGCCTGGGTATTTAGGTAGCAAACCGGATGAATCCGTCTTCGGATCCTCTGATAAAGACTGCACGGTCTGCTTGGTAGACGCCTTTTGCGCAGCATCTGGCCGTCCTTTCGACTTTTGACGGAGGTATTGATACTCCTCTTTTTCATGTTCGTTAAGATAGTAATAGTTTGTATGGAGATAATCCAGCCTTAACTGCTCGTGTCGACTCAGATTTTCTGTTTCTCTCATCTCTGCTCCAATCTATAATCCTGAATTTGAAAAACGGGATAACTGCCTAGAATTTTAAAGGTGATACCAAGTGTAGCAAGCTCTTGGTAAGCAAAATCCACTAATTCTTTCCGTTCATTATCAATATCAATAATAAAGAAATATTCCCCTAGTGCTGTTTTAAGAGGGCGGCTTTCAATCTTTGTCAGGTCAATACCCCGCCAAGCAAAAGTTGATAGAGCCTTATACAATGCACCGGGCAGATTATCCGGTAAGGTCAGAGCCAAACTTTGCTTTTCCTCTTGCTTTACAAGCTTAAGAGCAGGAGTGGTTTGTCCCAAAATCCAGAAACGAGTGAAATTTTCCTCCATTTCCTGAATATCCTGAGCCACCACTTGCAAACCATACTCATCTGCCGCAGTCCGCGGCGCAATAGCGGCGAAAGGTTGGTCAGGATGCTCTGCCACAAAGCGAGCCGCATAAGCTGTACTAGCTGTAATTTCTATTGCTGCTTCTGGATAATGCTGGCGAATATAGCCCTTCCCCTGAGCAAGCGCCTGAGGATGGGAAAAGACTTTCTCAATAGGCTTGTCCAAACTGGTCGCCAACAACTGCTGCTTAATGGGCTGAACAATCTCTGCTACCGCTTGAATCTCAGCTTGATGGAAAAGATAATCCAAGGTCTCATGGACACTTCCTTCAATCGAATTTTCCACGGGAACAACTGAATAATCCACCTCTTTCCCTTCATAAGCCTTCATCACTTCTGTGATGTTTTGATAAGGCACCAAGTCTGCTTGGGGAAAGGCTTCTTGGGCAACATGGTGGGAAAAAGATCCCTTGGGTCCTAAAAAAGCTACTTTCATTGGATTTCCTCAATAATTTCTTGTGGCGTTTTTCCTACCACGTCAATTGTTTGTGTCGCGACCGCCTCATAGAGAGCCTGCCGTTGTTCAAAAATCTCCTGCAAATCTGTCTTGCTCTTGGTCAGATACAAGGGGCGCTGATTTTCCTGATCTCCCTCAATCCGACGAAAGAGGGTCTCAAAGTCAGCTTTCAGATAAATATTTTGGGGATTTTGAGCCAATAATTCACGGTTTTGGGGATTCAAGACAACGCCGCCTCCCGTAGAAAGCACGACATCCTGCTTGATACACTCAGCCAAGACTTCAGCTTCAATTTTTCGAAAGGCTGGCTCGCCATATTGAGCAAAATACTCTTGGATGGACATGCCGATTTTTTGGACAATCAGCTCGTCCATATCCAGAAAATCTGCTGTCAATGCTCTCGCAATCGTTGATTTTCCCGCTCCCATAAAGCCAAGTAAAATCTTAGCCATTCACCAAGCCCTCCAAGTCTGAGAAGAAGCTTGGATAGCTGGTATTGATAGCCTCTGCCCGCTCCAGCTCTACCTGACCATCCGAAACTAACAGGGCCGCAATGGCTGCCATCATTCCAATACGATGATCGCCGAATGTATTGATGGTTGCACCATGAAGAGGCGTTTTTCCATCGATAATCATGCCATCTGCTGTGGGAGTGATGGTTGCTCCCATGCTATTTAAAGCATCTGCGACAACCTGAATCCGATCGGTTTCTTTGACCTTTAACTCCTCGGCATCTCGGATCACCGTTCTGCCCTCAGCTTGGGTAGCTAAAAGGGCAATAATCGGAAGCTCGTCTATCAAGCGCGGAATAATTTCTCCGCCAATCTCCGTTCCTTTCAGCTCAGAAGTCTCAACGGTAATCATAGCAGATTTGGCCACCTCATCTATATTAGAAAGGCTCATCTTACCGCCCATAGCCTTGATAATATCAAGAATCCCTGTCCGAGTTTCATTGATTCCCACATTTTCAAGGACGATTTTAGAATGGGGCAGAATCAAGCCTGCAACCAGCCAGAAGGCTGCACTGGAAATATCACCAGGAACTCTCACTTCTTGCCCAGTAAAGGTCTGACCACCCTGCACACGGATTTCTTTATCCTTGACCTCAATTTGACCACCAAATTGGACAATCATATCCTCTGTATGGTTACGGGTAATTTCCTTTTCAATAATGACTGACTCGCCTTGAGCCTGTAAAGCTGCAAAAATCAAGGCTGATTTGACCTGAGCAGAAGCTACTGGCAGCTTGTAATAAATCGGTTTTAAATCTTTTCTGCCATGAATGTGAAGTGGCGGTAAATCTCGTTCTGTCTGACCCCAAATATCCACACCCATTTGACTAAGAGGCAGGGTTACCCGATCCATCGGACGCTTGGACAAACTATCATCCCCAAACATCTCTGCTGTAAAATCCTGACCTGCCAAGACACCCGAAATCAAGCGGATAGAGGTTCCTGAATTTCCCATGTCTAATTTATTGTGCGGCGCCTTGAGACCATCAAACCCAACACCGTGGATCTTAACAGTCTTTCCATCATCTTCTATCTTGACGCCTAAATCACGAAAGACCTGCATCGTAGAAAGGACATCCTCACCTCTCAAAATATCGTGAACCACTGTAAGGCCCTTGGCCAAGCTCCCAAACATAATCGAACGGTGACTGATTGATTTGTCGCCTGGTACACGGATGCGACCATTCAGGCCTTTGGCCTTTGTTCTTAACTTCATAGATGCCCCTTTCAATTGCTACTAACTTCTATTTTATCATAAAAATAGCAATTTTCTAAAAAATTCTTGTATTCATTCCGACTTCTTCCTTCTTTCTACTTTTATACATCATAAAAGAGGCTGCGACAATCGTCTCTCAGCCTCCCTTTATTCCTTATCAAAACCACGAGAGTGCTAGATTCTTGCTCTAGTCATTCTCTGATTTAGCCATTATTTGTGTCCTAGATGCTTATCAATCTCATCCATAATCCGCCCCATCACATAGCTAATCTGCAGATTGCGACCAATCAGAATGGCCCAGAAAATAGCCATCAGATAGTTCTCAGACATGATTGCTTCATTAAAAAAATATGTTTCTAAAGCTGTAAAAGCCGCCATTACTATAAATTGTCGTCTATTCATTCTTACATTATAGCATGAAAAATCATAAAAATCTAAATTCAATCATCTTGAACAGTGATTTTTTCCGCTAAAAAATCAAAGCCTTCCGGTATCAAACTTTCTTCCTGCTTTTCAGCTACTTCTGCTTTATTGCTACGACTTCTAGCTGAAAATTCTGCTCGAATTTGAGTCCAGTCCTCTAGGGAAATAGCCAGAATATCTGGTGAAAAGCCAGCAGCATTACTCAGCAGATTTCCAAACATGGTATTGAGATTTTCTCTTTTCATAGTCTGCTCAGCGTTGAAATGAGACTCAAAAGCCAAAATAGCATGGTTTTCATTGGCTGCGACTGGCTGCGAACCAATGAGCAGTGCTTTGTCAGCTCCTGCCAGACTCTCGATGATTTCACCCCAAGCATTTTGCAGCTTAGTCAAATTGCTGCGAGCCAAGTCAGGATTTTCCACCGCTTCTTCCAAGATAGCATTGACCTTATTGCGGTCTACTCGATAGGTCTTAGCCTTCTGAGGTCGTGCCTCTGATTTCTTAGCTGCTGGAACTGGCTGACTGCCGACATTGGCCAATTGCTGCTTGAGCTCTTGGATTTCCTGCTTGAGATTAGACAGTTCTTCTGCCAAGTTGTCAGGAATCTGGTCCAAGCCTGCTTTTTCCTCAGCCAGTCGAATAGTCATCATTTCTGTATAAATCTTAGGCTGCAGGCTGTTCTTGATGTCTGCCAAACTCTTGGTCGCCATTTCGATCATGGCAAAGAGAGTCTCCTGCGGTGTCTTAAGATTTTCCAGAAAGAGCTCACTGGCATGATGATTTTCCCCGCCAGTTTTGACAATGATTAGGTCACGCAGGTATTGCAGGAGGTCCGTCACAAAACGGGCCATATTTTTTCCACTGTCAAAAATCAGATTGAGATTATCCAATGCCGCAACTGCATCATGCGCAATCAAGGCTGCTACATAAGCATCCAAGGCTCCCAAGCTGATCGAGCCAGTGATTTCCTCAGCAATGTCCGTAGTCAAACGATTTTCCTGAGTCAAGCTAAGAGCCTGATCAAGGATAGACAAAGCATCCCGCATACCGCCCTCAGCTCGACGGGCAATAATCTGCACACCTTCTTGCTCAAAGTCAATGCCTTCCTGCTCCAGAATCCACTCAATATGACCAATGATGTCCTGCGTCTTGATAGACTTAAACTCAAATCGCTGAACACGAGAAAGAATGGTCGCCGGAATCTTATGCAGCTCTGTCGTCGCTAGGATAAAGACCACATTTTCGGTCGGTTCTTCTAAGGTCTTGAGTAAGGCGTTAAAGGCTCCAGTCGAGAGCATATGCACCTCGTCGATGATATAGACCTTGTGCTTGGCAAGACTAGGCGCATAGGTAGACTTGTCCCGAATATCACGAATCTCATCAACCCCATTATTAGAAGCCGCATCAATTTCGATGACGTCTTCAAGGCTCCCCTCCGTGATAGCCTGACAGATATAGCAGTCATTGCAGGGCTCGCCGTCCTTTTGATTCGGACAGTTCATTGCCTTGGCAAAAATCTTAGCAACACTGGTTTTTCCTGTTCCACGAGGACCAGAAAAGAGATAGGCATGACTGATTTTCCCTTGCTCCACAGCCTGCCGCAGAGTGGTGGCCACTACCTGCTGACCAACCAGCTGACCAAAGGTCTGACTGCGGTACTTTCTATATAAAGCTTGATACATTAGGCTTTTTCTCCAAACATTTCAAAATTCCAAGTCGTTTTTTCAAGCAAAATCTGGACGAACTTTTCCAGATATTCCTGGTCTAGCTTATCATAATCACCTGTCAATGCTGAGTCCAAATCCAGCACACCAAGAAGGCGGCCGTCTTTTACCATGGGTACCACAATTTCGCTCTTAGCCCGGCTATCACAGGAGATATAGTTGGCATGCTGGGTCACATCATCTACGATAATCGTCTGCTCTTTCTCAGCAGATTCCCCACAGACTCCCTTGCCTAGCGCAATGTGGACACAAGAAACGCCCCCTTGAAAGGGCCCCAAAATCAGCTCCTTCCCATCAAAAAGATAGAAACCAGTAAAAACCGAATTGGGCAGGGCTTGATTGAGCAGGGCGCTAGCATTCGACAGATTAGCCAAAGCATTGGTCTCACCCTCCAATAAGGCTTCTAGCTGAGCCAGTAACAGTTTATAATTTGAAATTTTTTCCCTTTTATTCATACTCTCTATTATATCAAAAAGCCCGTCCTACAGAAGAAAAAATAAAATTTTTTTAGCTTCTTTTCTAGTCCGAGCTTCAAGTTGGAAAACATTTTCTTATTCTGACCACCACAAAGGATAGTCCTAAGCTTCATCTTTCCTGCTCAAAAAATAAGAGGCTGAGATTATTCATCCCAGCCCCTGATACTATAGAAACACAAAACATGCTCAACTCATCTTTTTACAGCCATCCCATAAAGCGGATAAGGTACATATTTAGTCGCACCTGCCGTGAATAGTAGTAATTTCCACCATTGATATAAAGCTCGGGCCCGTAAAAAATGGAAAGTAGATTATAGTATGAATAGGTTTTTCCAGTCACATTGCCAAGACTCGGTGCAACCACTTCTTTTGAGTATTTTTTTGCAAGCTCGAGCGTATTCTCGCCGCCATTTTGCGCCACATAGTCGATATAGGCCTGACCAAAATTGTAGGCCTGAACCGCTGTCCAAACATCTACCTTTTTCTCGCTGGCCAACTCTAGATTGTCCGATAAAGTCTGAATACCTTGCCGAACACTTTCTTTATTGTCTGTAATCGAATTGATTTCGCCTGTTGCACTCTCACTAGACTGCATGAGGTCGTTATTTCTTCCCTTGGTTTCCGTGTAGATCATGGCTAGGACTAGCTCTTCATTGGCCGCCGTGTCCTGCTCGTCCAGCACTTCTCTAACCAAACTTTGATAGGTCATAACCTGCTTAACATCACGATGGACTTGGTAGCCTTTCATCGCGATGGCAGCCAGAATGATGAGCAAAATCAATCTTCTGATAAATTTAAACATTATTTACTTTGTATAGCCTCGATATTTTTGATGAGAATAGAGTAGGTCCCGTTGTCGTTCTGGATAAATTCCACAGATTCAGCATCCTGATAGACATTATTGGGAACGATCAGCTCTATTCCATTAGAGAGGGATAATTTTTGATTTTCAAACTTCTTTTTCTGGCGACTGCTGTCAATCTCATCAAACTTGATTGGCTCTGGTACGGTTTCCTTGACCTGGTCAATAAAGGTAAGTCTGGCTGTCAGATTGCTGTCAAACAGCTCGTCTGCCAGCTTTTCAGGAGATAATTCATCATTTTCTTCCAGATTTTTGAAAATGCTGGATTTGACCTTGGACTGGAACTGAAAATCGTCTGTATTAAAACTTTCAGCAATCTTTTGAGCCATTTTTTCCAGAGTTTTGATAGATTTTTTTGGCGAAATCTTGGGACTGACCTGCAAGAGATTATCCGAAAAATAGTTGAGAAAGGCACCATTGTACTTGATGCGCTTTTCAATCAGATGGTACTTGCTAGACTGGAGATTGATAACCAAAGCCTCGTCCGCACCCGTACCAAAGCCAGGCAGATTGTTCTGTGTCAGCTTGATAGGGTTGTCCGCCTCGCCACCCAAGTGGGTTAGGGTTTCCCGCAGAGCAATCCGAAGAAAAGCAAAGTGCTCCACCCCTTCTTTGTCAAACTGGACAAAAATCAGATCATTGGTTTTCTGGTTCTCACTGACCGAAAACTCTTCCTGCCAAAGCTTGGCCACCGTCACGGAGGTTTCCAATAAGTTGTCCGAAAGCTGGGCTAAAAAGACATTATCAGGTTCGAAAATGCCTGTTTTAGCCTCATCAGAATAGACTCGCTCGATTTTCTTACGCAAGTATTCCTCAATCTTGGGAGTAATGTTGAGAAACTTATCCGCCAGCAGTAGTTCAGTATCGGCTGGGCTGAATTGATGAATGATGGCCTTCTTTACATAAATGTCCATCTTAGTTCAAACCTTCATAGAGCGGAAAAGCGTCTGTCAATTCACGAACTTCCGCCCGAACTTGATTGAGCACCGCTTCGTTTTCAGCGTTTTCCAGAGCCTTGATAATGAGCTCAGCTACCTTGATACTTTCTGTGACACCAAAGCCTCGAGCTGCAATAGCTGCTGTACCAATACGAATGCCGCTAGTCTTAAATGGTGACAAAGTTTCGTAAGGAATGGAGTTTTTATTAAGCGTGATATTGACCTCATCTAAGAGATTTTGTGCCACTTTCCCATTTTCTACAACCTTAGTGACATCAACCAAGAAAAGATGATTTTCAGTACCGTCAGAAATTACACGGAACTTGTCATGCTGACGGAAGACTTGGGCCATAGCTTGGGCATTGTCCAAAATCTGCTGAGCATAAACCTTGAAAGCTGGATCCAGCACTTCTTTAAAGGCCACTGCTTTGGCTGCGATGACATGCTCCAATGGTCCACCTTGAATGCCTGGGAAGATAGCTGAGTTAATTTTCTTAGCTAAGTCTTCATCATTTGTCAAAATCAAGCCACCGCGAGGTCCACGCAAGGTTTTATGAGTTGTTGTTGTTGTGATGTCCGCATAAGGCACGGGACTTGGATGGAAACCTGCAGCGACCAAGCCAGCGATGTGAGCCATATCGACCATCAGCTTAGCACCGACTGCATCAGCGATTTCACGGAATTTTGAAAAATCAATGATATGAGAGTAAGCTGAAGCACCTGCCACAATCAACTTAGGCTGAACTTCCTTGGCTTGCTTGAGGATGGCATCAAAGTCCAGTAATTCTGTTTCTGGGTCAACGCTATAGGATACAAAATTGTAGGTTTGACCAGAGAAGCTTACTGGAGCACCATGGGTCAAGTGACCACCAGCAGACAAATCCATGCCCATCACTGTGTCGCCTGGCTCAATCAAAGCCATATATGCCGCGCAATTGGCCTGACTGCCTGAGTGAGGTTGTACATTGGCAAATTTGGCACCAAAGATTTCCTTGGCGCGCTCAATGGCCAAGCTCTCCACTACATCCACTACGTCTGTTCCACCATAATAACGGCGACCTGGGTAGCCCTCAGCGTATTTATTGGTCAAAATAGAACCTTGAGCGGCCATAACAGCTTTAGAAACGACGTTTTCTGAAGCGATCAGCTCGATATTATGTTGCTGACGCTCTTCCTCATTGGCAATGGCATCCCAGAGTTCTTTGTCAAATGCTTTATAGTCTTCTTGGTCAAAAATCATAAGGTGTCTCCTTCTTTTGAGAAAATAGGGCGCTAGGCTCCTAATAGTTAAAATGTTATATCACTTACTTGGGCGAGAATGTCCTCGCGGGTAATGGCTCCTTGGCGCAAAATACGTGCCTTTTTTCCAGACAAGTCCAGAATGGTTGAATCCTGACCTGTCAAGGAAGCATCATCTTCTACTCCCGAGACTTGCTTTCGGAAATCCATCATAATCTGCTGGAAAGAAGTTCCACTGGCTTTTCCAGAAAGATTGGCAGATGGACCGATCAAGGGTCCATACTTGCGAATCAAGTCCAGCGTAACTGGATGCTTAGGAACCCGAAAGCCCACGGTTGCCATACCAGAGTTAATCCAAGATGGCACACGGTCATTGGCCTGGAGGATAATAGTCAGTGGCCCAGGTAGAAAGGCTTGATAGAGTTTTTCTAGATAACTGGGCTGGTTCTTAGAGAAACGGTAAACTTCTTCCAAGCTAGCCACATTGAGATTGAGAGCTTTGTCACGTGGTCTTCTTTTTAATTCATAGACTCGCTCAACCGCCTCTTCGTTCAAGGCTTGGGCAAAGAGGCCATAAACAGTTTCGGTGGGCAGGACAACTGCTCCGCCTGCTGCAAGAGTCTTTTCTATCTTATCCATTGTCAACCGCCACCATTCTATCTTTACCAAATTGATCCTGCAAGACTCGGATTCGTTTTTGCGGGAAGGATTTTTTGAATAACTCCCTGACGCCGACTCCTTGCTTGTAACCAATTTCCAGATAGATTTTTCCTTTTTCTGTCAGATGGCCCCCTGCTTGCTCGGCTATTTTCCGATAGACGGCATAACCATCCTCCTCTGCGAAGAGGGCAAGGTGAGGCTCTGAGGTCAAAACATTAAGTCCAACTTCATCATTATCCGCTTCTGAAATATAGGGCGGGTTGGAGACAATAATGTCAAATTTGCCACTGATTGTTTCAAAACAATCGGATTGGACAAAAGCAAGATTGAGGGCACAGGACTGGGTGTTTTCCGCAGCCAAGGCAAGAGCATCTTCCGAAAGATCAGAAGCAGTAATCTGCCAGTCTGGACGGCTATTTGCCAGTGCCAGAGCGATGGCCCCGCTGCCCGTGCCGATATCCAAGACTGACAAGGATTTTTCGGGATTCTCCGACAAAATCAGCTCCACCAGCTCCTCCGTCTCAGGCCTTGGAATCAAGACTCGCTCATCAACCTTGAGAGTCAAGCCGTGAAAATCACTGCTGCCAATAATATACTGGGCTGGCTTATGAGCAAGTAGATGCTCATGAATTGCTTTTATCTGGTCACGATCTTCTTGGCTGACTTCTGTCCGAAGCTTGAGAACAAAGTCGGTAAAAGAGAGCTCATTGAGTGCCCGATAAACGAAAGATAAGCTTTCTGCTTCTTCTCCCGCTGCTACTAGCTCCTGCTCTAACTCAGCCAAATATTGAGCTAATGTCATTATTTATTCAGTTCTTCTAGTTTTTGCGTTTGGTCATAGAGCACCAAGGCATCTACAACTTCATCCAATTTACCAGACAGGATGGTATCTAGCTTTTGCAGGGTCAAGCCGATACGGTGGTCTGTGACACGATTTTGTGGGAAGTTATAAGTACGGATACGCTCTGAACGGTCACCAGTACCGATGGTTGACTTACGCTCCGCGTCTTGCTCATCTTGGGCAATTTGCGCAAAGTGGTCAGCCACACGCGCACGGATAATTTTCATGGCCTTCTCACGGTTCTTCTGCTGGGTACGTTCTTCCTGCATCTCCACCTTGATATTGGTTGGCAAGTGAACGATACGAACGGCAGTCGCAACCTTGTTGACGTTCTGTCCACCAGCACCCGATGCGTGGTAGATATCGACACGAAGGTCTTTTGGATCAATATCGTATTCTACTTCTTCGACTTCTGGCATGACGAGAACTGTCGCTGTCGAAGTATGAACACGGCCTTGGCTTTCTGTCACAGGAACCCGTTGCACACGGTGGGCACCTGATTCATACTTGAGTTTAGAGTAAACGGATTGCCCTGAAACCATAGCCACTACTTCTTTGAAACCACCGACACCGTTCATTGAAGCTTCCATCACTTCAAAACGCCAACCTTGGGCTTCTGCATATTTCTGATACATAGTCAGCAAATCTCCAGCGAAAAGTGCTGCTTCGTCTCCACCAGCTGCCCCACGAATTTCAAGGATGATGTTCTTGTCATCGTTTGGATCTTTTGGAAGGAGCAAAATTTTCAGTTTTTCTTCGTATTCTTCTTTATCAGCCTTGGCATCCTTGAGTTCTTGCTTTGCCATTTCTTCCAAGTCTGCATCTCCGCCAGATTCCTTAATCATTTCTTCGGCATCAACGATGTTTTGAAGGACTTGCTTGTACTCACGGTAGGCTGTTACCGTATCACGAGTTGAAGCCTCTTCTTTTGAAAGCTCCATGAAACGCTTGGTATCTGAGACCACATCTGGGTCACTGAGTAATTCTCCGAGCTCTTCATAGCGGTCTTCCACTGCCTGTAACTGGTCATAAATATTCATCTTTGTAATCTATCTCCTTGATTTTCTAATTCATTCTACTTAATGGGCGGATTGAAATAATGCTTGCGGCAAACAGAAATATAGGTCTCATGGCCACCGATTTTGATCTGTTCGCCATCATAGACAGGTTTCCCGTTATCCGTCCGCAAAACCATGGTTGCCTTTTTAGAGCAATATTGGCAAATGGTCTTGATTTCGTCAATCTTATCAGCCAAGAGCAAGAGGTGCTTGGAACCTTCAAAGAGTTCATTGCGAAAGTCATTTTTCAAACCAAAAGCCATGACCGGAACATCCAGCTCATCCACCACTCTTGCCAAATCATAGACATGATGGCGTTTCAGAAACTGAGCCTCATCAATCAAAACGCAGTAAGGCTTTTCAGGCAAACTTTGAATATAGCCAAAAATATCTGTTTGGTCCTCGATTGCCATAGCAGACCGCTTCATGCCGATACGACTGGAAACAACACCAAAGCCATCACGTGTATCGACAGCTGAGGTCATGATGACCACGCTTTTCCCCTGCTCTTCATAGTTGTGGGCCACTTTCAAAATTTCAATGGTCTTGCCCGAATTCATTGTGCCATATTTATAATATAACTGAGCCATTTTATTCTTACATTCTCTCTAAGTATTGTCTTTCTAGGACTTTCAGCACTGTCCATAAACTCCGCTGGAAAGACCGACCGTACTTCCTATTATTTTACCACAATTCACTATTCTTTAAAACCTAATTTGTGATAAAATAAGATTAGCAAAAGAAAAGGAGAAATCATATGCCATTTGTCAGAATTGATTTATTTGAAGGCCGCAGCTTGGAACAAAAGAAAGCTTTGGCTAGGGAAGTCACTGAAGCCGTTGTCAGAAATACTGGCGCGCCTCAATCTGCTGTCCATGTCATCATCAACGACATGCCAGAAGGCACTTACTTCCCCCAAGGTGAAATGCGAACAAAATAAAACCAAAAGGAGAGTGGGACAGAAATCGGTAATTCGTTAGAATTCGATTTCGTCGTCCCACCTCCGCACAGTTGAGTAGGGCTGTAAAAGCGGATGAAATCGACGTAGTAGAGCCCACTCAACCACTGCGTCTTGCTCGACAATCCAAAGACAATTGAGAGGCTAGGATTTTTGTCCCAGCCTCTTTTGATTTTATGTGAAAACACTCAGCGTTGCTTCTTTTGAATATAATTCAATCGCAGTTGGTAAAGGATTGCACTAACAACCAAACTCGCAAGCAGTCCAATCCAATACCCATAAGGTCCCAAGTCCGTAGCCTGATCTAAAAACAAGCCCAGAGGCAAGGAAACGCCCCAGTAAGCTAGCAAGCCTAAGTAAAATGGAGCTTGAGTATCTTTGTAACCTCGCAAAATTCCCTGCAAAGGAGCGGCAATCGTATCAGCCAATTGGAAAAAGAGGCTAAAAGTCAGAAAGATTGAGGTCAGACGTATAAAATCTGGATCTGAGCCATAAAGGCTGGCAACCTTATCTCGGAAAATATAGAGAAAAATCAAGGTAAAGACCGCGAAACCAGATGCTACAATTCTACCCAAAGTGCAATACTTTTTCACATCGTCAAGTCTTTCAGCCCCCAGCTCATAAGAGATAATGATGGCCATAGCTGTGGAAATACTCATAGGAAAAGCATACATTAGGTTTGAAAAATTCATGGCAGCCTGATGGCTAGCAATAATCAAAGAAGAAAATTTTGACATCACTAGTCCGACGATTGAAAAGATGACAACTTCGGCAAAGACTGTCCCTCCTATTGGCAAACCTAAGCGAAAACCTTCAGCCAAACCAGTTTTGTTCAAGGGACGAATTTTCCAGAGTTGGTATTGGCGGACTTTAGGATGTTTGATGGCCAATAATAGTGATATGACTAATAAAACCCAATAAGCTAAAGAAGTGCCTAGTCCCGCACCAGCTCCGCCCATTTCGGGAAAGCCAAAAGCTCCATAAATCAATACATAATTAAAGCTAGCATTCAAAGGTAGGAGCAAGAGCATCAAATACATAGAAAGCCGAGTTAACCCCAAAGCATCCAAGAGAGAGCGAATAACGCTAAAGAGCAAGAAGGGAATAATACCGATGGACAAGTACCAAAGATAATGCTGGGCCACATCTTTTACTAAAGGGTCTAAGCCTAGACGCTGCAAAACCAAAGGGGCACCTAAAAATACCAGCGCAAATAAAATCAGAGATAGAGCCAAAGAAAGATAGATGAACTGATAAAAATCAGAGGCTATTTTTTCATCTTTCCCCTGTCCCAAATGATGACCAATGATCGGAACCAAGGCAGACACAATCCCCGTCAGAAAGGAGAAAAATGAACCCCATAGACTGGTTGCCATAGAGACGCCTGCCAGATGCAAGGTATCGTATTGACCCGTCATGGTCGTGTCAACAAAGGAAGCCGAGAAATTTGCCAGCTGATAAATCAAGATAGGAAGAAAAATTGAGACAAACAGGCTTAGGCGTTGTTTCAAATGATAAGTCTGATACATGTTGAAGTCCTTTTTTTAATCTTCTTTAACTATACTACAAGCCAACTGAATAGTCAAAATAGGCTAGGACAAAAGTCCTAGCCTCTCAATTGTCTTTGGATTGTCGCGCAAGACGCAGTGGTTGAGTGGGCTCTACTACGCTGATTTCATCAGCTTTTACAGCCCTACTCAACTGTGCGGAGGTGGGACGACGAAATCGAATTTTAACGAATTACCGATTTCTGTCCCACTCTCTTTCTTATTTATTTTTGCGATTTAAGATCGCGTTTAGGACAATGGCAATCAGACTGGCCATGACAATTCCATTTGAGAAGAACATCTGAAGGCTGGTCGGTAGGCTGTTGAAAAGACTGCTACCATTGAGTCCGACACCTGCTGAGATAGAAATTGCTGCAATGAGGAAATTATGCTCACTGTGCTCAAAGTCAACACGCGCTAAGATTTGCATCCCTTGAACGGACACAAAACCAAACATAACCAGCATAGCACCACCAAGAACTGGACTTGGGATAATCTGCGCCAAGGCTCCGAATTTTGGCAAAAGGCCGAGGAGAATCAGGAAACCAGCCGCATAGTAAATCGGCAACCGCGTCTTGATACCAGATAATTTGACCAAGCCCACATTTTGAGAAAACCCCGTATAAGGGAAGGTATTGAAGACACCACCCAGCAGCACCGCAAGTCCTTCTGCTCGGTAACCATTTCGTAAGCGGGTGCTATCAATTTTATCTTTGGTAATGTCAGAAAGAGCTAAGTATACACCCGTTGACTCCACTAGAGAAACCGTTGCAATGATACACATCATCACGATAGAAGAAAATTCAAACTTTGGTGCTCCGAAATAGAAAGGGGTTGGCACATGGACCAGCGGAGCCTGTGCGACTGGCGTTAAATCTACCAAGCCCATGGCTCCAGCAATGCCCGTTCCGACAATCAAACCAATCAAAATAGAGATGGATTTGATAAAACCTTTGGTAAAAATGTTAATCAAAAGAATAATCAGAACCGTCACAGCTGCTAGAATCAGACTTTGAGCGGTTGGCTTGTCTACATTATTTCCCATATTACCAATGGCAACTGGAATCAAGGTCAAGCCAATGGTCGTAATGACCGAACCAGTCACAACTGATGGAAACAGATTAGCGATTTTTGAGAAAATCCCAGCAATCAGAACCACATAAATCCCTGATGCAATCAAGGCGCCAAACATAGCGCCACTACCATGGCTCTGCCCAATGATAATCAGAGGAGCAACGGATTGGAAAGCCACGCCCAACACGACTGGCAGACCGATACCAAAAAATTTATTTAATTGAAGTTGCAAGAGTGTGGCAACACCACACATAAAAATATCAGTCGAAATCAGATAAGTCAACTGCTCAGCCGAATAGCCCAAAGCCCCAGCAATCATAATCGGCACCAAGATAGAGCCCGAATACATAGCCAACAAATGCTGCAAACCTAAAATGGCTGCCTGTGAATGTTTTTCTTCATTATAATTCATCTTATAGATCTGCCTCTCTAAATACAACTTTTCCATTTTCAAATCGGTCAATTCGAGCCAAAGAAAGAACTGTTTGTCCTTGAGCCTCTAGCAAGCTTCGACCATCTTGGAAGGATTTCTCAATCACAATTCCAACGGCTGCCACTTCAGCGCCTGCTTCTTCAATGATTTTAATCAAGCCCTTGGCTGCCTGACCATTTGCCAAGAAATCATCAACGACCAGGACCTTGTCACTTGACTCCAAAAACTTACTAGCGATGGAGACCGTCGAAGTAACCTGCTTGGTAAATGAATACACTTCCGCCGTTAAAATCCCTTCAGTCATGGTGATGTTCTTAGACTTTTTAGCAAAAATCATTGGAACACCCAAGGCTTCCGCCGCATAGACAGCCGGTACAATCCCTGAAGCCTCAATCGTCACAACTTTTGTAATGCCTGCATCCCTGAAATGCTCAGCAAAAACCTGCCCGATTTCTTTCATAAGCGAAAAATCAACCTGATGAGTCAGGAAAGAGTCAACTTTGAGAATATTTTCTCCCAAAACGTTGCCGTCTTGCAGAATTCTCTCTTCTAATTTTTTCATGTATCTCCTCTTAACATATCTTGTCTTAACATATCTTGTCTTAACATATCTTGTCTTAACATATCTTGGTTCAATGATGAAAGGACCTGCCACGATAAGCAAGTCCTTTCTTTTAATGACAAATAGCCTGACACTAAAAGTACCAGAAAGTCATTAGACTCACTTATTGTTAGATGTTTGGCATCTTGTAGAGACCTTGCCCCAATCATTAGCAAGATAAATAAGTTATTCTATTTAATTAATGAGCATCGCCATTCCAGATGGAGTTTTTTACGATGACATAGTCCACGCGAGTCAGGCTATGCAAATCACGACCGCCCGCATAGGAAATCGAGCTCTGCAAATCCTGCTCCATTTCAGTTAATGTATCTTGCAAGTGGCCCTTAGCTGGCAGCAAAATCTTCTTACCTTCGACATTTTTATAAGCACCTTTTTGATACTCGGATGCAGAACCATAGTATTCTTTAAACTTATCGCCGTCTACTTCAATGGTTTCCCCTGGGCTTTCAATGTGGCCGGCAAAGAGCGAACCAATCATGACCATGCTAGCTCCGAAACGGATTGATTTGGCAATATCACCATGCGTCCGAATCCCTCCGTCCGCAATAATAGGCTTGCGAGCAACCTTTGAGCACCAACGAAGAGCAGACAACTGCCAGCCGCCTGTACCAAAACCTGTCTTGACTTTGGTAATGCAAACCTTGCCTGGTCCAATACCGACTTTAGTTGCATCTGCACCAGCATTTTCCAGCTCCCGTACGGCTTCTGGAGTTCCGACATTGCCTGCAATGACAAATGTCTCGGGCAATTCTTTCTTGATGTGCTGAATCATTTGAATCACACTGTCTGAGTGTCCATGCGCAATATCAATAGTAATGTATTCAGGCGCATCATCTTTGAGACTGCTAACGAAGTCATACTCATAGTCTTTCACACCGACGGAGATCGATGCAATCAGACCTTGCTCATGCATTCGTTTAACGAATGGTTTGCGACCTTCCTCATCGAAACGGTGCATAATGTAGAAATAGCCTCCTCGAGCAAGCTCTTCAGCGACAGATTCGTCAATAATCGTCTGCATATTGGACGGTACGACCGGCATCCGAAACCTATGTTTACCGAATTTCACACTGATATCAGCCTCTGAACGACTTTTCACAATACATTTCGCTGGAATTAGTTGAATATCTTCATAGTCAAAAACCTGAAAATCATTGAGCATAGAAAACTCCTTATCAATACTAAAAAATGACCTACCTATGCTCTTCAGCATCGCTACATCTATCCAGACGTTTCCAGAAAAAGTATATCATAAGGTACAGGTTTTGTAAAATATTTCAAGTATATTATTGATAAAGTTCGGAAATTAAGAAAAACACGGTCGCCCGTGTTTTATTCTTTCTTATCTTTTTCTGAGTTAGAGTCTTCTGCTCCTCCATCGACTGCCTTTTTAAACTCTGAAAACATTTTTCCAATTGACTGCCCTAGCTCTGGCAGACGTTTTGGTCCAAAAATCAGTAAGGCACCTAGGACGATAACGATAAGCCCCGGTAGTCCGATGTCTTTTAAAATTCCCATTACGATGTTCTCCTTTTCTCAATCATTTTACTCAGTAGGATACTGACTTCATACAGCAAAATCAGCGGCATTGTCATTGACAAGTCACTGATGAAATCAGCCGGCGTCAAGACAACTGCTAATACTAATAAAACGAAATAGGCATAGCGTCTATATTTTATCAAAAATTGCGGTTTGAGCAAACCGATTGATGTTAGAAAGGCCACAATGACAGGCAATTCAAACAAGCAAGCAATCGGAATGGTCGTGTGAAACAGAAAGGACAGGTAGTTCTGCGCTGTCATCTGGACGGCAAATAAACCATCCCCTAAAGAGAGTAAAACTTGTAAAATAGCAGGGCTGACAAAATAAAAACCAAAGGCCAAGCCCAAGACAAAACTGAAAAATGTAGCTGGTATATAAGCAAAAATCGCTTTTGCCTCACTATTTCTAAGAGCAGGTCGGATAAATTCCCAAATCTGATAGACCATAAAAGGCAGGGTCAGTGAGAAAGCCACAAGACTAGCCAAGCTAATATAAATCCAAAGAATGTCGTCTGGTCCCAATACAATCAGCTTCTGCTCAAAGGAAGCGGTCAGCCATTTGTAAATATCCGCTGCAAAAAGTAGACTGAGCAAAAAAACCAAACCGAACCAGATTAAGACAGCAAGGAAGCGCCATCTAAATTCCGTCAAATGCTCAACAACAGTCTGTTCCTTATTAGGCATCTGCTCGCTCCTTTTGCCGATTTTTAAATGTCACATAAAGAACAACGACAAGAAAGATGGCTTGACTTAGAACTACTTCTAGGCTCGGATAAATTCCCAGCCAATCAATGGTTGGAAGATGAGACAGCAAGTGACTAGGAAAAATAGCTGTTAACTGCAGGGCATGAATGCTGACACCTAACATCTTAAAGGCCAATGCATAAATCAGCCAGGTCAGACCAAAGAAAATCTGATGAGGCCGAATCAAACTGCTGGCCTTAGTCATTAGAATTGCGAGCAAGACTAAAACCAAAATAGCAAGTCCCAGTCCTAAAAAGAAATCTAGAGCAGTAATGCGCGGTAAAATTCCTGCGTAGAACAAGATGGTTTCTGCTCCTTCACGGAAGACAGCGAGAAAGCTCAGGGCAAACATGGAAATAAAACTACCACTAGCTGTCACTGCCTGCATCTGACTTTCCATGAAGTCATTCCACTTCTTGACAGAGGACTTGCTGTGGAGCCAAATGCCGACCAAAATCATCATGACAACCGCAAAAATCCCCACTGCTCCCTCAATGATTTCACGATTTGAGCCAGAGGCAACGGCTGGAAAAAGAGTTTGCAGTAAAATAGCAATGGCCGCACTGGCTAGTACGCCCAAGCCAGCACCAGTATAGACCCATTTAAGGCCTTTTTTCATCTTGGAGGCCTTGAGCGTCGTGACAAGTGCCATCACAATCAAGAGAGCCTCGACGCCCTCACGCAGCAAAATCAGCATGGCATCAAAGAAAGTATAAGACCCGCTAGTATCAATCTGCTCTAGCTCACTAATCAAGGACTCTAGCTGGTCTTGATAGTCCTTATCCTTGCCCTTCACCATGATGACAGGCGACTGGCTTTCTACTTTGGTATAGAGGGAAGGATTTTTAGTGCTGACATCTCCTTCAACGCTTGGCCAAATCGTGATAAATTTCTTCATCGCAGCCTTGCCCTGCTTCTCGTCTCCTTTTTGGAAAGCAAGCAGAGCCTTTTTCAGAAGGCTAATACCATCCGCCAGTGTAAGATTTTCACTGCTAGCAGACGCCTCTTCTCCCTTGACAAAGCTATCAATCGCTGCTCTCAGGTCATCATAGGAAGTTTGAATAGCTTCAAAATCCGTTGGCTCTGTTTCAATGGCACTCCGTAAAAATGAAATGGCCGTTTCCACCTTGCCATAATGAGCCGTGCTATGATCCCGCACCACGCCTTCATTGGCTGTCCAAGTCGAATTCATTTTTTTATAGGCTTCACGAATTTTTTCAAGATCCTTGCTCTTAATCGCTGCCTGAAGAGCTTGAAATTTTGATTCTAGTTTATTGACCAGCTTGTTTTTTTCCGCCTCGAGATCAACGGGATTCTGCTCCTTTTCAAAAGCTAAAAGAGCAGCTGAAACCTTGGTCAGCTTGTCCTCTGTCACATCGCCCGAGATAGTCAATGCCTTGCTGACTTCTTTCCCTGCAGCTGAGTCATGGTTGCTTAAAGCCGCAAAGTCAGTCTGGATTTCCTCCAGCAATTGTTTGGCACTGGCTTGATCACCCTTTTGAACAGCGGTACTGGCATCCGTAATCTTGATAAAGAGACTACTATAAGAATCCTCAGCCGATACAGGCTGAGCTAGGAGTACGAGCGCCAAAAGTAAAAACAAGATCTTATTCAAATAATTTCTGACCAAGATATTCTCCTTCTTTGACACCGCCGAAGCAAGCAAACAAGCCACTGCCCACATGGGTGATATATTCATTCATCTTATCCTGTGCTCCAAGATTGGTCTGGACTTTGATAAAACTGTCGGGATCCTTTTGGAAAGAGATAAAAAGGAGGCCTGTATCAAATTGACCCGTTGTTTCATCAATCCCATCCGAATAAGAATAGGAACGGCGATAGAGAGGCTTGTCGACTTCCTTGGCTAGTCGCACATGTGCATCAACTGGAAGCAAATCCAAGTCTACCTCGTCAAATTCATTCTTCTTGCCAAAGGGCGCTCCGCTCTCCTTATAACGACCAAAGGTGTTTTCCTGCTCTTGCAAATTGGTCCGATCCCAAGTCTCAAGAAACATCTGGATCCGGCGGACAGCCATATAAGAGCCACCCTTCATCCAGTCCTTGCTGTCACACCAAACCACCTTGTCAAAATCTTTCTCCTTGGTGACATTGGCCGTGCCGTCTTTAAAACCAAATAGATTGCGGGGAGTAGACATACGATCGCCTATAGCAGCAAAACCAGCCTGACTCCATTTCATGGTGACAGCATTTCGCGCTTTACGAACCAGATTGCGAACAGCATGAAAAGCCACCTGCTCGTCATCTGCGCAAGCTTGAATGACAATATCACCGCCAGTATATTTCTCTTTTAGTTGTTCCTTGGGAAAAGGAGGCATATCGCGAAATTCCTTAGGCTTTTTATCCTCCAAGCCCATTTTTTTCAGAAAAGAGCTGGAGATACCAAAGGTCAAGGTCAGTCGATAAGGATTGAGTCCGACTGTTTCTCCAGTATCCGTAGGTGGCAAGAGGGTATTAGAGCCATCTTTTTTGACTAGCTCTCCATTAACCAACTTTTCACTGTAAGCTGTCCAGTCCTTGAACATCTGGATAATGGTCTCTCTATCCGTCGTATGCAAGTCCAGGATGACAAAATAGATATTCTTTTGCATGGCTGTTGTGATGCCAGCTTGATGCTCACCGTAAAAACTGATTTCTTCATCACCGTCAGCTAATTTTTTGTCTTCTTTCGCTTGATTAGCGAAAAAAGCAGATGCACTGGAGACACCAAGTGCTAAGCCTGCGCCTCCAATCCCTGCTTTTTTAAGAAATTCCCGACGATCCATTTTTTTATTAAACCATTTTTCGTCCTTGGTCATCTTCTTACTTCCCATCTAGGATGATACCCATTTGCGAGAGAGGCTCGCCTAGTTTTGTGACAGCTTCTCCTAACTCTTTAGTATCTTCCTTGCTCAATTCGGTATAAAGTTTATAATTCTTAGAATCAGTCATGTGCTTGTCTAGCAAACTATTAACATTCTTGAACTCAGTTTCTATACTTTTTACCAGTTTTTCATCTTTCTTCTCAATCAAAGGTTTAAAGAGTTCGAAAATCTTTTCTGCCCCTTGAATATTGGCACGGAAATCATACAAATCCGTATGTGAAAAGATTTCTTCCTCACCAGTAATCTTGCTGGTCGCCACTTCGTTAAGGAGATCGACTGCACCAGTCAGCATGATATCTGGCGTAACCTCAACAGTCGCGATTTTAGCCTTTAATTCTTTGATGTCATTGACCAACTGGTCTGCATATTTCTCTGTACCAGTCGTTGTATTAGTTTCCCACAGAATTTTTTCAATCCGGTGGAAGCCTGACCAGCCTTCTTCGGTCTTGTTTTCATCCACATAGTCAGCTAAGCGGAAGTCAATTTTCACATCAGACTCTCCGAAGCTTTCGGCAATCGGCTCTGAACGCTCGTAGCTCATGCGAATTAGCGGATACATTTTCTTAGCTTCATCAAGCTTGCCTTCTTTGAGCGTATCTCTGAATTTCTCCGTATCCGTCAATAATTGATCAATTTCTTTCTGTACAAAGGCTTTATACTCTGCTGTTGCCTTATCCAAAGCTTTCTGGTCAGAGGCCGATAGACTTGTTTTAGCTTCCGAACTGCTGGCACTTGTATTCGATTTTTGATTAGCAGCACAGCCAGTCAGTAAAATAGCTGTTGACAATAAGACAATTCCAAGTTTTTTCATCTTGACTCCTTTATTTTCCCTAAAAGGGGCGAATTCATATAAATTATAACAATTTATTTCTCATATTTCAATAAATTGTCAGATAATTATAATAAAACTTTCCTTTCTGAGTAAAAAATGAGCATTTCAAAGCAAGATATCTTTAACTTTGCCAATTTCCGTTTTCTTAACGACTACATAAATCGTATCTCCTAGGTAGAGACGACTGGCTCCATTGACTGTCTGGGTCTTGCCCTTATGGATATTCATGGTAATTAAAACGCCGTGTGGCAGCTCCAATTCATGAACTTGTCGCCCTGCGATTTTTTCTGATACAGGAATTTCAATTAAGGTTGTCTCACCGTCATCTTCAATCCGATGAGGCAGCATTTTTTCAAGCATGGCTTCATAAACAGGCGCTCCCTTTAGCAGATCCATAGCAATATAGGCCATCAGAGTGACCAAGCCCAGTGGCATGAGGTTACGAATATCTCCAACCATCTCCGTCACGAGAATCATAGCTGTCAGCGGAGCTTTGGAAATAGCACCAAAATACCCGCTCATTCCCAAGATGATAAAAATTGGAAATTGTTCCTGCGTGATGAACCCAGCTTCTACACAAAGAGCTCCAATTACTGCGCCTAGTAAAGAACCCAAAGCCAGAATGGGCAGAAAAATACCACCAGGAAGTCCGCTGCCATAACTAATCATGCTCCATACAAAACGGAGTAAGAAAAAGAGAATCAAGGTTTCAACTGTGTAATGAGCACTCGTCAAAGACAAAATCAGCTGATTCCCGCCGCCCAGCAAGTGAGGCAGCAAATAGCCAATCGGAATGATTAAAACAAAGGCAAAAATCGGATAGTAGGCTTTGGGTATTCTAAAAAATTTGCCTAGGGCTTCATAAACCAGATGAATATTAAGGACTGCTTTTTCATAGAGAAAACCTGCCAATCCTAAAAACAGGCCCATCAAGATATAGATCCAGTACTGATTCAGCCCCATGAAAGGAATATTATCCGGCATATCCAAAACAGGAGTCAGGCCAAATATAGACAGTGAAATAAAATTTGCCACCAAACTTGCAGCCAAGGTTGAAACCCAAAAGAAGCGGGAAAAATGATGGTACACTTCCTCAACAACAAAGAGCAAACCTGCAATTGGCGCATTAAAAGCCGCGGCCAAGCCCGCAGCTGCACCACTAGCAATCAAGGTCCGCTCCTCTACCGGACTCAAATTTAGCCATTTAGATATGCCTTTTCCACTCATCGCTCCTAGCTGAATACTCGGTCCCTCACGTCCCAGCATCAAGCCACTGGAAATTGCTAAAATACCAACTAAGAATTTTTTCCAGAGAATGCTCCACCAAGAAAGTGACATCAAGCCTTTCAACTCAGCCTCAACCTGTGGAATCCCTGAACCCTTTATATCCTTTTCTGTAGCTACCAATCTAGCATTGATAAAGACAATGAAAGCATAGAAGAAAAGCAAGGCTACTAGCCAAAACCACTCACTTCTACCCCTCACATAAGCCGCCCGAACCAAGTGAAAACTTTTTTCAATCAAAAAACGAAATGCTCCCACTACTACTCCAGCAAAAATGCCCACCAGAATCCCCCTGAATACTTGGGAAATAATAGAGCTGGATATAAAATTAAATTCTTTTTTCGTATCAGAAATTTGTTCTTTTTGTTTGATCATAATCTCTCTCCAAAACATCTTATAGCAACATTTTAGCACAACATGGGGACAAGAAACAAGGCGATAGCCATGAACATTTTACTTTTGGACATAAATTTTTTAACATCAACTTTATCAGATTTAAAAGAATGCCAAAAATGTTGTTTGAGCATAAAAGAGGCTGGGACAAAAGTCCTAGCCTCTCAATTGTCTTTGGATT